>NZ_JADFUE010000003.1:0-262312 GCF_054967145.1 Bradyrhizobium sp. UFLA06-24 | reverse complement strand
CGCGCCGGTGCGCAAGGGTGGCGTATCCTGCGCATTCTCGGCGATGGCATCGATGGCGACGCGGCACTCCAGCACCTCGAAACGATTGGCCGGCACCAGCACGGCGCGCGAGGCTTCGTCCAGGCGGTGGTTGGCGCGGCCGATACGCTGCATCAGACGGGAGGAGCCCTTCGGCGCGCCGATATTGACGACGAGATCGACGTCGCCCCAGTCGACGCCGAGGTCGAGCGAGGAGGTGCAGACCACGCCCCGCAATCTTCCCGCCGACATCGCATCCTCGACCTTGCGGCGCTGCGCGACGTCAAGCGAGCCGTGATGCAGCGCGATGGCAAGGCCGTCGTCGTTCATGCTCCAGAGATTCTGGAACAGCATCTCGGCCTGACTGCGGGTGTTGACGAACACCAGCGTGGTCTTGTTCGCCTTGATCAGCTCGTAGATTTCGGGGAGCGCATGCCGCGCGCTGTGGCCGGCCCAGGGCAGCCGCTCGCGGGTGTCGAGCATCTGTACCAGCGGCGGCGCGGCGCCGCCGGCGACGACGATGTCGGCAGCCTTTTCCTTGCCCTCCGGCTGCGGCACCAGGAAACGCGCGAGCTGCTCCGGCTCGGCGACCGTCGCCGATAACCCGATCGCGCGCATCTGCGGCGCCAGGCGCCACAACCGCGCGAGGCCCAGCGAGAGCAGATCGCCGCGCTTCGATGTCACCAGCGCGTGCAGCTCGTCGAGCACGATGCGCTTGAGCGAGGAAAACAGAAACGGCGCGTCGTCGGAGGACAGCAAGAGCGCGAGCTGTTCGGGCGTCGTCAGCAGAATGTCAGGCGGATAGCGCCGCTGGCGCTGGCGCCGCGACACCGGCGTGTCGCCGGTACGGGTCTCGACCTTGATCGGCAGGCCCATCTCGGCGATAGGACGTTCGAGGTTGCGCGCGATATCGACCGCAAGCGCCTTCAGCGGCGAGATATAGAGCGTGTGCAGGCCGCCGCCGCGCTGCACGGAACGGCCGGTGGAGACGAGGGATTTCGCAGGTGCCGCAGGTGCGGCACTCAACTCCACCAGCGACGGCAGGAATCCGGCCAGCGTCTTGCCAGCGCCGGTCGGCGCGATCAGGAGCGCGCTGGCGTCCTCGCGCGCTTTCTCCAGCAGCGCGAGCTGATGCGCGCGCGGCGACCAGCCACGGCTTGCGAACCATTGCTGGAAGCGGTCGGGCAGCAGCGTCTCGGGCTCTGCCGAAGATTTGCGGATGCGGGGCGGCACGGCAGAACAGGTAAGCCGTGAGGATGGGTTCGTCGAGGGGCGGGCGCTTCGCCTCGCCCCGCTTGCGGGGAGAGACCGGCGCGAAGCGACGGGTGAGGGAGAGTCTCCGCAAGTTCAACTGCCGCCGTCCCCGCGGAGACTCCCCCTCACCCTCCCCTCTCCCCGCAAGAGCGGGGAGAGGGGAAGAGAGAGCCCTACTCCGACATCGGCTTGTCGGAGATGTCCCAGTCCTTGCCGCTGAAGATGGAGATGTAGAGCGTCTTCATCGGCGTGTAGTCGTCGGGCGTGTAATCGTAGGTGACGCCGTCGAGGAAATAGGGCGAGTGGAAGCCCTTGAGGTTGGAGGCCTGCTTCAGCACGTTGGCGCGGGTGAGCTCGTCGCCGCAGCGGCGCAGGATCTCGCCCATCGTCACCGCCTGGCCGTAGCCGGCGAAGGCGATGGTGTTGTCGGGATCGATGGTCGGAATGTACTTCTTGCGCAGCTCCTCGAACGCCATCACGTCGGGGTCCTTCTCCCATTTCGGCAGGCCGACCTCCTTGTTGTAGCGGATAGCGACGATGCCGGCGCAATTGTCGAGGCCGGCGGCGTTGAGGATCGAGCGGCCGGTCGAGCCGGCCGACAACAGCTGCAGCGGCTTCCAGCCGAGTTCGGCGACTTTGCGGATCGACTGCGACGAGGCCTTGCCGGTGGAGATGTTGTAGAAGACGTCCGCGCCCGACTTCGAGAGATTGATCAATTGGGAATCGACCGTGGGATCGGTGAGATCGTAGGTCTGCTCCATGATCACCTGCGCGGTGCCGCCGGCATCGGCCAGCACCTTCTTGAAGGGGCCCAGGAAGTCGCGGCCGAAATCGTCGTTCTGGTAGAGGATGCCGACCTTGGCGTTCGGCTTCACGCTGACGACGTGTCGCGCCAGGATGCGCGCCTCGGTCGGGTAGAGCGGCAGGCCGGCCATGGTCCATTTGAACTCTTTCGGGTTATTCCATTTCGACGCGCCGGTATTGAGCAGCAGCTGCGGCACGCCTTTCGAGTTCAGGTATTTGTGCACGGCGGTCTGCGGCGCGGTGCCGAGCGAGCCGTAAAGCGCCAGCACCTCCTCCTGCTCGACCAGGCGCCGCGTCGCCTCGACGCATTTCGGCGCGCTGTAGGCGTCGTCCATGGTGAGGAACTTGATCTTGCGTCCGTTGATGCCGCCCTTCTCGTTCAGCATCTGGAAATAGGCTTCGCCGATGCGGCCGAGCACGCCGTAGAGCGAGCCGGGGCCGGAATGCGGCACGGTCTGGCCGATCTTGATCTCGGTATCGCTGGCGCCCGCATCGTATTTCTTCTCGGCGGCCCAGACGTAAGGCGCAGGCAGCACGGATGCGGCAATGGTGGCGAATGCGGCGGCGCCGATATCGCGCCGCGATGGATTCTTCGTCATTGTTGTTTTCTCCCTAATGCGCGCATTTTGCTGGGAATGCAGCACGGCTCGCAAGTGGGAAGGCGCAGCTTTGCGACGCAATGACGCTTAAATCGCTTGGCTCTAGCGCCTAGACTCAAGTTTTCTCGGCGACCACGACGAGGCCGCGCACCGGCTCGTTATTCTCGTTGCGCGGCGAGGCCGGCTCCAGCGTGAGCAACTTCAATCCTGCCTTCGCGATCGCTGCGCGCACATATTCCGCCGAATGGGCATAGCGCAGGCCTTCGCCGAGCACGATGCCGTCGCCGTCATGCGTCTCCAGCGTGAAGGCAAGCACGCCGCCGGAGACGAGCACACGTCTGGCCTCGGTGAGCACAGGCGCGAGATCGGAGAGATAGACGAACGCATCCGCGGCGACGACGAGGTTCGCGCTTGTATCAGGCTTGGTGCGCAGGCCCTCGATCATGTCGGCGACCTCGAGCTCGGCATAAAGGCCGGTCGCGCGCGCCTCCTTGATCATGCCGGGCGAGAGGTCGATGCCGATGAAATGATCGACCTGCTTGGCGAAGGCCGCGGCCGCCAGGCCCGTGCCGCAACCGAGATCGATGGTGCGCTTGAAGAAGGCCGGCTTCTTCGCGGCGACGCGCGCGGCCAGCACCGCCTTGAAGATCAGCGCGGGGGCGCGATAGCCGAGATCGTTGATCAGCGCGTGCTCGAAGCGCGGCGCATATTGGTCGAACAGCGCCTGCACATAGGCCTTCGGCATCTCCGTCATTTCAGTGTCGCCGAGCCGCATCAGATGCAGGCCGGCACCGTGCTGATCCTCGGGATCGGACTCGCGCGCTTTCCTGAAGGCTGCGATCGCCTTGTCACGCTCGCCGAGCTGCTGACGGATTTCGCCGAGCGTGAACCAGGCCGAGGTGAAGTTTGGCGCGAGCTCGATCGCCTGCTCGATCAGGTCGGCGGCGGCGGGCAGATCGCCCTTGAGCTGGAGATCGCGCGCGAACTCGAAACGGCGGTCGGCCATCAGATCGCCGGAAGTGAGGAACAAGCGGAGCGGCATTGGGAACCGAAGGATGACTCGAAGAATTGGCAAGCCAGCCTATATGACAGAAATGCGCCCGCAAGACATCCTGCTGCCAACTGCTGACGGCCTGTGCTGCAGGCCCGGCGGCTTCCACATCGACCCCATCCGCCCGGTCGCGCGGGCCGTGATCACCCACGGCCATTCCGACCACGCCCGCGCCGGCCATGGCGCCGTGCTGGCGACGCAGGAAACGCTCGACATGATGCGGCTGCGTTACGGCGAGGATTTTGCCGGCTCGACGCAAGCGATCGGCTACGGTGAGGAGCTCAGGCTCGGCGACGTCAAAGTGAAATTCCACCCGGCCGGCCACGTGCTGGGCTCGGCGCAGATCGCGGTCACGTGCAAGGACACCTGCATCGTCGCGTCCGGCGACTACAAGGATGCGCCCGACCCGACCTGCGTCCCGTTCGAGCTGGTGCCTTGCGACGTCTTCATCACCGAAGCCACGTTCGGCCTGCCGGTGTTTCGCCACGGCGATGCGAGCGAGGAGGTGAAGAAGCTGCTCGCCTCGGTCGCGCTGTTTCCGGAGCGGGCGCATCTCGTCGGCGCCTACTCGCTCGGCAAGGCGCAGCGCGTGATCGCGCTGCTCCGCCAGGCCGGCTATGACGCGCCGATCTATCTGCATGGCGCGATGGAGACGATCACGCATTACTACCAGAGCCGCGGCATCGCGCTCGGCGAGCTCCGGCCGGCGATGGGCATGAAGAAGGCGGCACTCGCCGGTACCATCACGCTGGCGCCGCCGTCGGCGACTGCAGACCTCTGGACGCGCCGCTTTCCCGATCCCGTCACCGCGTTCGCGTCGGGATGGATGCGGGTGCGCGCCCGCGCCCGACAGCGCGGCATCGAACTGCCGCTTGTGATCTCCGACCACGCCGATTGGGACGGCCTCACCGCGACGATCGCGGCGACCGGCGCCGCCGAGATCTGGGTCACCCACGGTCAGGAAGATGCGCTGGTGCATTGGTGCAAGACGCAAGGTCTGCGCGCGCGGCCGCTCGATCTGGTCGGCTATGGCGAGGAGGAAGGCGAGACACCGGTTCAAGACGAGGCCGACGCATGAATCGCTTCGCCGAACTGCTGGATCGTCTCGCCTATGAGCCCGGCCGCAACAACAAGCTGCGGCTGCTGTCGGGCTATTTCCGCGAGGTCGGCGATCCCGACCGCGGCTACGCGCTCGCCGCACTCACCGGCGCGCTCAGCTTCAAGCACGCCAAGCCCGCGCTGATCCGCGATCTCATCGCCTCGCGCACCGACGAGGTGCTGTTCGGGCTGAGTTACGACTACGTCGGCGATCTCTCGGAGACGGTGGCGCTGATGTGGCCGAGAGCCGCGATGGCCGCCCACAACAACCCGCCGCCCCCGACGCTCACTGAAGTCGTCACCACGCTGCGCACGCTCGGCAAGACCGAATTGCCAAAGCAGCTCGAACGCTGGCTCGACGAGCTCGACGAGACCGGCCGCTGGGCGCTCCTGAAACTCGTCACCGGCGCGATGCGCATCGGCATCTCTGCGCGGCTGGCGAAGACGGCGGCGGCCGCGCTCGGCGACAAGGACCCGCATGAGGTCGAGCTGATCTGGCCCGGGCTCATCCCGCCCTATCTTGACCTGTTCGCCTGGCTGGAAGGCCGCGCCGAGAAGCCGGTCAATCGTGATCCCGCGCCGTTCCGCCCGGTGATGCTGGCGCATGCGATCGAGGACAGCGATTTCGCGAGCCTCGATCCTGCCGACTACATCGCCGAATGGAAATGGGACGGCATCCGCGTGCAGGCCGTCGCCGGCCGCGACGACGGCGGCCAGATCACCGCGCGACTTTACTCACGCACCGGCGAAGACATCACCGGCAGCTTCCCGGACCTCGTGCCGTCCCTGCGCCTGCCGGGCGCGATCGACGGCGAGCTGTTGATCCTGCGCGAAGGGCGCGTGCAGAGTTTCAACGTGCTTCAGCAGCGGCTCAATCGCAAGGTCGTCTCGCCAAAGCTGATCAAGGAGTTTCCGATTCACCTGCGCGCCTATGATCTGCTCGGCGACGACGAGAACGATCTGCGCGAACTGCCGTTCGCGGAACGGCGCGAGCATCTCGAGAGGTTCATCGCAAAGCTCGACGATCCCCGTATCGATCTCTCCCCCACCGTTCCCTTCGCGAGCTGGGACGCGCTCACTGCCGCGCGCGCCGATCCCGCAAGCGCCGGCGCCGGCGAGGACGCCGATGCCGTCGAAGGCGTCATGCTGAAGCGGCGCGATGCGCCCTACCTGCCGGGGCGGCCGAAAGGGCAATGGTGGAAATGGAAGCGCGATCCGCACATCATCGATGCCGTGCTGATGTATGCGCAACGCGGCCACGGCAAGCGATCGTCCTACTACTCGGACTACACCTTCGGCGTCTGGACCGGGACCGAGAATGGCGAGGAGCTCGTGCCGGTCGGAAAAGCCTATTTCGGCTTCACCGACGAGGAGCTGCTGCAGATAGACCGCTTCGTCCGCCGCAACACCACGGAGAAATTCGGTCCCGTCCGCCATGTCGTGCACGAGGGCGACAAGGGGCTGGTGCTGGAGGTCGCCTTCGAGGGGCTGCAACGCTCGCCCAGGCACAAATCCGGCGTCGCGATGCGCTTTCCCCGCATCAGCCGCCTGCGCTGGGACAAGCCGCCGCGGGAGGCGGACAGGCTGGAGACGCTGGAACGGATGCTGAAGGAAGAGGCGGCGGAGATTGAAGCGTGAATGGTCACCGCGAAGGCGGTGCGCTCCCTCGCCCGCTTGCGGGAGACGGCGAGAGGGCTGTCTCCGCCTTGGGATTGCCCCAGCGGACAAAGCCCTCACCCGCGCCTTCGGCGCGACCTCTCTCGCAAGCGGGAGAGGTTAAGCGCCCGCGGCCCGACCGAATTCCACCAATCCATCTTCCCAGCGCGCCGAATTAAACTCCGGTAAGCCGATTGACGCGCCGTTACGGGTTCCCCATGTCCCTGGCCGTGCCCTATAATGGGGACGAATCCGAAGGAGTTTGCGATGCCCCCCGACGTCAGAGATTTGCCGGCCGGCCCCAGCGATGGCCTGCACCGCTTTCTCGGCGGTTCGCCGCTGGCGGTCGCGTTTCGCCTGGTGCTGCTCTCGATCCTGGTCGGCGTCGTGCTGGCGGCGATCGGCTTCGATCCCTGGAATATCCTCATCAGCATCCGCCTGCTGTTCCAGCGGCTGTGGGATCTCGGCTTCGATGCCGTGAACTGGCTGTGGCGCTACTTCCTGCTCGGCGCAGTCATCGTGATCCCGATCTGGTTCTTGTCGCGCCTGTTCGGCTCGCCACGCCGCTGAATGGGGTCGGACACAGGGAGCCCGCAGCCGATGCAACTCCGCTTTGTCGGCTGCGGCGACGCCTTCGGTTCCGGGGGCAGGCTCAACACCTGTTTCCATGTCTCGGGTCGCACCGCGAATTTCCTGATCGATTGCGGCGCGTCGGCGCTGCCGGCGTTGAAGCGGCTGGAGATCGAGCGGAACGAGATCGATCTCATTCTCATCACGCATTTCCACGGCGACCATTTTGCCGGCCTGCCGTTCTTGCTGCTCGACGCCCAATTCGCGCGGCGGACAAAGAAGCTGACGATTGCGGGTCCTGAGGGCATCCAAACACGGCTGAACCAGGTGATGGAGGTGCTGTTCGAGCACTCCTCCAAAACCAGGCAGCGGTTCGAACTCGACGTCGTCGAACTCACGCCGGAGCAGAACCGCAGCTTCGGCCCGGTGATGGTGACGCCCTACCCGGTCGTGCACGGCGAATCCGGCGGACCGTTTCTCGCCTACCGGATCGAGGTCGAAGGCCGCACGCTCGCCTACAGCGCCGACACCGAATGGACGGAGGCGCTCATTCCGCTGGCGCATGGTGCGGACCTTTTCATCGCGGAAGCCTATATGTACGAGAAGATGGTGAAGAACCATCTCAGCCTGAAGACCTTGGAACAGCATCTGCCAAAGATCGGCGCAAAGCGCCTCGTCCTCACCCATATGAGCGATCACGTGCTGTCGCGTCTCGACACGATTGAGCACCTCGCGGCCGAAGACGGCATGGTGCTGGTGTTCTGAGATGAACGCACCGCTTCCTCAAAGGGTCGGCTCGCGCCAGGTGTTCGCCATCGCGGGCCCCGCGATGGTGGCGAACCTGACGACGCCGCTGATCGGCGTGGTCTCGACCACGGCGATCGGCCGGCTCGACGATGCCGCGCTGCTCGGCGGCGTCGCGATGGCCTCCGTGATCTTCGACTGCCTGTTCTGGCTGTTCGGCTTCCTGCGCATGAGTACGCTCGCCTTCACCGCGCAGGCGCTCGGCGCCGGCGAGACGCGCGAGCAGACAGTGATCCTGGTGCGCGGCTTCATCGTCGCAGGCCTGATCGGCGGCGCTCTGATCGTGCTGCAGATGCCGCTGGCCGGCGCGCTGTTCGACCTGATGGGCGGCAGCGCGGGCGTCACGCACGCAGCCAAGACCTATTTCATGATCCGGATCTGGTCGTCGCCGTTCGCCTTCGCCAACTACGTCATTCTCGGCTGGCTGGTGGGACAGGCCCGCGCCAATCCGGCACTCGCGCTCCAGGTCGTCATCAACCTCATCAACATGACGGCGACGATACTGCTGGTGCTGGTCTACGACACCGGCATCGCGGGCGCGGCGGTCGCCGCGCTGCTGTCGGAGAGCATCGGCTTCGTGCTCGGCGTCATCGTGTGCCGTCGCCACGCGCATGGCGGCTTTGCCGTGCCGCGCGCGACGCTGTTCGATCGCGCCAAGCTGATGCGGCTGCTGTCGGTGAACTCCGACATCATGATCCGCACCGCGGCGCTGATCACCGTCTTCCTGTTCTTCACCGCCAAGGGCGCGCGCGCCGGCGACGTCACGCTGGCGGCGAACTCCGTACTCAACAATTTCCTGCTGGTCAGCGCCTTCTTCCTCGATGGCCTCGCCAACGCCGCCCAGCAGCTCTGCGGCCGCAGCTTCGGCGCGCGCGATGCAAGGGGGTTTGCCGATTCGACCCGGCTGGTGCTGCTGTGGGGCCTCGGCTTCGCATTGGTGGTCGCGGTGCTGTTCGCGCTGTTCGGCCCTGACATCATCAACTTCATGACGGCGAGCGAGGACGTCCGCCGCGCCGCGCGCGACTTCCTGCCGTTCATCGTGCTGGCACCGATTCCCGGCGTGTTCGCGTTCGGCTTCGACGGCATCTATGTCGGCGCCACCTGGGCGCGCGAAATGCGCAATCTGATGCTGGTCTCGCTCGCGATCTTCATGGGGGTATGGTGGGCGCTGCAATCTCTCGGCAATGCCGGACTGTGGTGCGCGCTGCTCGCGTTCTACCTGGCGCGTGGCGGGTTGCAGGGCGCGCGGTATCCGGCGCTGTATCGGGCGACGTTTTCCTCCCCCTCGCCCCGCTTGCGGGGAGAGGGTCGGGGTGAGGGGGAGTCTCCGCAAGGACGGTGAGAATTGGACCCGCGGAGAGTCCCCCTCACCCGGATTGCATCTCCGATGCAATCCGGCCTCTCCCCGCAGGCGGGGAGAGGCGAAAGAACTACATCCCCGGCCAGTCTTCGGCGGTGAGTGTGGCGGCATCGGCGCCGACGATCTCCGACAACGAATCCCGCCCGGTGCGCAGCAAGGTCGAGGTCAGATCGCGCTTGATCTCGTCGACGAGGCCGAGGCCCTTGTAGACCAGCGAGGAATAAAGCTGGATCAGGCTGGCACCGGCGCGGATCTTCGTCAGCGCGGCGCCGCCGGAATCGACGCCGCCGACGCCGATCAACGGGAATGCGCCTTCGACGCGCACATAGGTTTCCGCGACCATGCGCGTCGACAGACGGAACAGCGGCCGGCCGGACAGGCCGCCCTGCTCCTTCGCGCGCATCTCCTCGCGCAGCGTGCTCGGCCGCGCGATCGTCGTGTTCGACACGATCATGCCGTCGACCCGGCGCGAGCGCGCGACCTGAACGACATCGTCGAGCTGGGCGAGGCTGAGGTCGGGCGCGATCTTCAGCAGCACCGGCGTGTCGCCGGCCTTCTGCCTGACGCGCTCGCGGGCATCGATCACATGTCCGAGCAGATCGTCGAGCAGCGCCCCTTCCTGCAAATTGCGCAGGCCGGGCGTATTGGGCGAGGAGACGTTGACGGTAAAATAGCTCGCGACCGGTGCGAAGGTCTCGATCAGCTTGACGTAGTCGGCGACACGGTCGGGCGAATCCTTGTTGGCGCCGACATTGACGCCGACGATGCCGCCGTTGGCCGCGCGCGCGGCAAGCCGGCGCAGCACCGCGTCCGCGCCGTCATTGTTGAAGCCCATGCGATTGATGACGGCCTCGTCGCGCTCGAGCCGAAACAGCCGCGGCCTGGGATTGCCGGCTTGCGGTTTCGGCGTGACCGAGCCGATCTCGACGAAGCCGAAGCCGAGCCGCAGCAGCGCGTCGGGGACTTCCGCGCTCTTGTCGAAGCCTGCGGCCATGCCGATCGGGTTGGGGAAGTTGAGCCCGAAAGCGCGCACCGCGAGCTTGGGATCGTCAGGCCGCGGTTTCACCGGCGGCAGGAAGCGCAAGCCCTGGATCGCGAGCCGGTGCGCGTCCTCCGGATCGAGCCAGCGCAGCACCGGCAGCGAGAATGCATCGAAAGCGCGGATCACGGGGCGAGCTCCGGAACGTCGTGCCCGCCATCCGAGCGCATGTTGAGGTTTATCACCGAGAGCACGGCGCCGAGATCGAGCTCGCCATAGAGATGCGGAAACAGCTCCTCGTTGCGTGAGCGCTCCCAGCGCAGCGCACTTCCGAGCGCATCGCTGTCGACCTCGACCAGGAACAGCGCGCGCTGGCCGAAATAGTGCTTGCGCAGGGTCTCCGGAACCTGGGGCGCGGTGGAGAAATGGATGAATCCATCGCGCGAATCATCCGCGCTCCCCCGGTACACGCCCTGCCGTTCCGCCTCGCGCCAGGCCGGGGCCGGACAGATTTTGTAGATCTTGACCACCTGTTCCGGCGTCCTGCTTGCTCTTTGAGTCTGTTGGGGTTTTCGGACCCTATGGGCGGACCCGGGGCGCGACCGTAAAGGCCGCCTTCCCTGAACTCAAGAGTTACGGCTGCTCCGATCGGTTGAAATTGGGGCGAGGCTGAAAATTGTTGTTTTGACCCGATTTCTCAACGCGAACCGGCATCCATTTCGCTGGCGAACGCCTTGCCGCCCCCTTGCGCGAAAAACGGAAAACCGGTTGATTTGAGGACAGTTTTCCTGAGTTGCGACGGGCTGGACCTAGCATGGTCAAACAGGCCAAAGCGCAGAGGATGCTGACCCACGACCGGATCTGGGCCGCACTGGATCGTCTGGCCGCGCGCGCCGGGCTGTCGCCGTCCGGCCTTGCCAAGCGGGCCGGGCTGGACCCGACCACCTTCAACAAGTCCAAACGCGTCACCTCCGATGGCCGCGAACGCTGGCCCTCCACCGAATCGATCGCCAAGGCGCTGGCGGCAGCCGACTCGTCGATCGACAGTTTTGCCAGGCTGATCGACGAGGATCCCGGCAACGGCCGCACCGTACCGCTGCTCGGCTTCGCGCTCGCCAGCGCGAATGGTGCGTTCGACGAGCAAGGCTTGCCGTCCGGCAAAGGCTGGAGCGAGATCGCGCTGCCGGTCGCCGAGGACAGCAGCACTTTCGCGCTGGCAATCTCCGGCGATGCGCTGCTACCTGCCTACCGCGACGGTGACGTCATCCTGGTTTCGCGCGGCGCGCCGATCCGCAAAGGCGACCGTGTCGTGGTGAAGACCGGAGCGGGCGAGGTGATCGCGGCAACGCTGAAGCGACGCACGGCGAAGGCATTGGAGTTGCTGCCGCTCGGCGCAACGGAGGCCGAGCGCACGCTCATGACAAGCGAGGTTGCCTGGATCGCGCGGATCGTATGGGCGAGCCAATAGATCCAGCGAGCGATCGCCATTGCGACTCACCGCCCCTCTCGCATAGGTTGCGGCCGATATTGCCGACCAGGTTCACTGAGGGGGAATTACGATGGATCGTCGTCACGCATTGAAGGCGCTTGCAGGTCTCGCGCTTTGTCCGGTGTGCAAGCCGGCCTTCGCCGCCGAGGGCGTGCACTGGAGCTATGAGGGAGCCGGCGCCCCCGCCAAATGGGGCGATCTCGATGCGGCCAACAAGGCCTGCGCGGTCGGCCTGCAGCAATCGCCGATCGACATCGAGACGACGGTCAAATCGCAGCTGCCGGCGCTGAAGCTGAACTGGGGCAAGAGCGCCGACACCATCGTCAACAACGGCCACACCATCCAGCTCAACTTCGCCGAGGGCAGCACGCTTCTGCTCGGCGACGTCAAGTACAAGCTGGTGCAGGTGCATTTCCACCGGCCGAGCGAACACATGATCGGCGGCAAGAATTTTCCGATGGAGGCGCATTTCGTCCACCGCAACGAGGCCGGCGGGCTCGCCGTGGTCGGCGTGCTGATGACGGAAGGCAAGCCGAACCCGGCGTTCGGCAAGATCGTCAAGACCATGCCGGCGGCGGAAGGCCCCGCGGTGAAGGCGGATGCGGGCATCGATCCCCACGCCCTGCTGCCGCACAGGCTCAGCTATTTCCGCTATCCCGGCTCGCTGACGACGCCGCCGTGTTCGGAAGTGGTGGAATGGCTGCTGTTGACCGACCCGATCCAGGTCTCAGCCGCGGATGTCGCCGCGTTCGCAAAGCTCTATCCGATGAACGCGCGCCCGGTGCAGAAGGACAACAGGCGTTACGTGCTCAAGTCGATTTGAGCGGGTGGCGCCACTCCGCGAGTTCGCCGTATTACTCGCTGTCATTCCCCGCGAAGGCGCGCGAAGGCGGGGAATCCAGTACGCCGCGGCGTCTCGGCCTCATCACAGCCGTCTCGGACTACTGATCGCCCGGTCAAGCCGGGCGATGACGCCGAGGGATACCTCACGCGCTTCGCGCCAGCGCGCCGTCGATCATGTTGACGGCGTTCTGCACGCCATAGACCGCGACGAAGGAGCCGAAGCGCGGGCCCTTCTCCTGGCCGAGCAGCACCTGGTAAAGCATGTTGAACCAGTCGAGCGTGACGCCGGGGCGGCCGTCCTTGCCCTTCTTGGCCTGGTCGAGGAACGGCTCACGACGACCGATCTCGTAGACGACGTTCTGGATGTCCTCGGCGGAAGCGTCCTGCGGCAGCTGCGACAGCGCATCGCGCAGGTCCTGCAATGCGGCGCGCTCGGTGTCCGTGGGCACGCGGAACTGCTTCGTCGGCGCGACGAAGTCGCGGTAATAGTTGATGGCGTAACCGACCATCGCATCGAGCTTCGGATGCGTCTGCGGGCTGACGCCCGGACGATAGCGGCCGATGAAGCCCCACAGCGTCTCGGCGTTCTCCGCGTTCGACGACGACACCAGCGTGAGCAGCAGCTGGAACGTGACGGGCATGTCGCCCTGCGGCGGCTTGCCGTTGTGGATGTGCCAGACCGGATTGCCGAGTTGCTGCTTGGCGTCCTGCTTCTGAAAGCCGTCGATGAACTGCTGGTAGTCGTCGACCTGGCGCGGGATGACGTCGAAGAACAACCGCTTCGCCGCCTTTGGCTCGCGATACATGAACAGCGACAGCGATTCCGGCGAGGCGTAGCGCAGCCATTCGTCGATGGTGAGGCCGTTGCCCTTCGACTTCGAGATCTTCTGGCCTTTCTCGTCGAGGAAGAGCTCGTAGTTGAAGCCTTCGGGCGGCGTGCCGCCGAGTGCCCGCGCGATCGCGCCCGAGAGCTTCACGGAATCGATCAGGTCCTTGCCGGCCATCTCGTAGTCGACGCCGAGCGCGACCCACCGCATCGCCCAATCCGCCTTCCACTGGCACTTGACGTTGCCGCCGGTAACAGGCGTTTCGACTTCCTGGTTGGTATCAGGGTCGACATAGGTCACAGTGCCGGCCGCGACGTCGCGGCGGACCATCGGCACCTGGAGCACGACTCCCGTGGTCTTGCTGATCGGCAGGAACGGCGAATAGGTGGCGCGGCGATCGGGACCCAGCGTCGGCAGGATGATGTCCATGATCTTGTCGTAGGCGGCGAGCATCTTCAGCAGCGTCGCATCGAAACGGCCCGACTTGTAATAGACGGTCGAGCTCGCGAACTCGTAGTCGAAGCCGAAATGATCCAGGAACGCGCGCAAGCGCGCATTGTTGGCGTCGCCAAAGGACGGATGCTCGTTCGAAAACGGGTCGGGCACCGCGGTGAGCGGCCGTCCGAGATACTGCGCCAGCAACTCCTTGTTCGGCACGTTGTCGGGCACCTTGCGGAAGCCGTCCATGTCGTCGGAGAAGGCGAGCAGGCGCGTCCTGATCTTGTCCTCGGTCAGCACCCGGAAGGCATGCCGCACCATCGAGGTGCGCGCGACCTCGCCGAACGTGCCGATATGCGGCAGGCCGGAGGGACCGTAACCGGTCTCGAACAGCACCTCGTCCTTCGGGTTCTTCTTCAGCCGCGCGACAATGGCCTTCGCCTGCTCGAACGGCCAGGCGTTGGATTGCTCGGCGAGCGCACGAAGATCGCACGGGCTCATGTTGGGATCGATAACGGACATTCAGAAGGGCCTCCGGGCCGCGGAAAATAGCGATTTCCGGGCAGAATGCAATTTTGTGGGCGGTATTGCCTCCCGCACCGTCATTGCGAGCGACGCGAAGCAATCCAGAATCTCTCCGCGGAAACAGTCTGGATTGCTTCGTCGCACCAGTGCAAAATTGCTCCGCAATTTTGTCACGGGCTCCTCGCAATGACGATGAGGCAGCAGCGCAGAAGCTAGAACGGGCTCACCGAGAAATACCGCAGCCACAGATCGGTGTAGCGGCCTTTTTCCCAGACGCGGAACAGGGCCCAGTTCAGCGCCTGGCGCAGCACGTCGTTGCCCTTGCGCACGGCGATGCCGACGCCTTCGCCGAAGAAGCGGCTCTCGACGAAGGGACCGCCGGAGAAGGCGCAGCAATCGCCGGAGTCCGTGCCGTTGATCCAGAACGCCAGCGAGATGGCGTCGCCGAAGATGAAGTCGACCTCGCCCTTGCGCAGCGCGGCGCGCAATGCGTCGTCATTGGGATAGGCGTGCAGCTCGGCGTCGGTGAACATCGCTTTCAGATACGCCTCATGCGCGGAGCCCGCGATGACGCCGACCTTCTTGCCTTCGAGATATTCGGGGCGGATCTCCGGCATCACCGCATCCTTGCGCGAGGCGAAGCGCGCCGGCACGCGGTAATAGGGATCGGTGAAGTCGACGCGCGCGCGCAGCTGCGGGCTCACGGCCATGGATGCGATGATGGCATCGCCCCGGTTGGAGGTGAGCGCATCGACCAGCGTCTCGAAGCGGCGCATCTGCACCGTGCAGCTGACCTTGATCTCCTCGCACAGGCTGCGGGCGAGGTCGACGTTGAAGCCGGCCGGGTTGCCGTCGGCGCCGGTGTAGTTGAACGGCGGATAGTCGGTCTCGGTCAGGAAGCGGATCACGGTCAGGCGCGACAGGTCCGGCCGCTCCGGCCGCCGCCGCGGGTCCCAGAAGCCGGGCACGGCCTGCGGAGCGGCTTGGGGCGCGACCTTGGGCGTGGCTTGAGGGGCCGCCGGCGGCGGCTTGGCCGGGACCTGCGCGCGGACGCCGGACAGGCCTGCAAGCAGGCACGCCGCGGCGACCAGCCCCGTCAGCAAGCCACGGGCAGATTTGGACGATTTCGCCTGTTGCGATGGAGCCATCGGCCGAAAATGACTGAATTTCATTGGGATCGGAAGGCCTTATAGACCATCCGGCCGGGAAGGCGAGCGCCGATTGCAGCCAAGGTGAAGGTACGCCCCCTCCCTCGCCTGCGGGGAGGGTTGGGGAGAGGGTGTCTCGGCAACGAAGACTCTCCCTGAGGATAGAGCCCCCACCCGGCGCTTCGCGCCGACCTCCCCCGCAAGCGGGAGAGGTTGCACCGAGGACGCCGCGCGATCGTTGCGCCTTCCTAGAGATACTTCTTCAGATCCGCCGCAGCTTCTTCCGGGGTCCGTTTCAGGTTGAACGGCGAGACGAAACGCCCGTCGCGGTCCATCAGATAGATCAGCGCGGTATGGTCCATGGTGTAGTCGCCGTCCTTGGTCGGCACCTTCTTGGCATAGACCCGGTACGAGGTGATCACCTTGGCGGTCTCGGCGGGATCGCCGGACAGGCCCTCGAGATGCGGATCGAAGCTCGACAGATACTCCTTCATCGTCGCGGGGGTGTCGCGCTCGGGATCGACCGAGATGAAGACGGCGTTGACCTTGTCGGCATCCTTGCCCATCGCGCGCAGCACTTCCGACATCTCGAACAGCGAGGTCGGGCAGACGTCGGGGCAATGGGTGTAGCCGAAGAAGATCAGGGTCGGCTTGCCCTTGAGGCTCTTGTCGGTGACGGGCTTGCCGTTCTGGTCGGTGAGCTGGAACGGGCCGCCGATCGCCGCCGGCTGAGCCACCTTGCTGACCCCGCCCATCGCCCAGAACAGCACCAGGAGACCGAGGACGAGGCTTGCGGCGAAGGCGGTCGCGATCACCAGCGGACGGACGGTGGAGCTCATGAGCGAAGACTTTCCGGGTCAGAAGCAGGCGGCGAAGCCGGTTCTGATCATTTCGAAGAACACCTGGGTGCCGTAATGGAACCAGAGCACCAGCGCGCCGATCACAACAAGACCGCCGACGCTTGCGCCCGCCAACAGCAGCACGGCCGGCGTCCGGCCGGTACTGGGCGAATTGTCCGATACAGGATTTGCCGGATGCATGGGTTGAGCCATGGCAATGATCGGGGCGAAGGCCCCGGTTCCGGGCTCCAGATAAGCCTTGGCCCGCCTGCGGGCAAGGCACCGCCAGCAAGCAAGGCGCCGCGGCGGACCAGGACGGTCCGGTCAGGCTGAGAAAGTCAGTGCAGTAGCTGGCCGCGGGCGGATTCGAGCTGGTCCGACTGCGGCAGCGGCCGACGCGACGGCTTGATGGTCGAGGCCTGCGCGTCGAGGTAGCAGGGCTTGTACATGGCCTGCAGCTGCTTGCCCCTCAGGAACAGCATGTGCGGGGTGAGGCCGCCGCGGTCCTTGATCCAGCGCTTCACCTGGGAGGGATACATCGCATAGAGCATCTGGGTCGCTTCGGGATTGGTGACGGCGCGGCCGTTGGCGCCGAAATCCCAGGCGGCGTGGAAGCCGAGCGTCGCGCTCGAGGTCACGCAGATCCGGTCGTGGGGAATGGCGCCGAGCACGATGGTGCAGGCAGAGGCGCAGAGACCATCGATGATGACGGTGTCGCCTGATTGGCGCAGGTCCTGGTACTTGTCGACGTAGGTTCCGATCCGGCCGCCGCGGTCATCCGCGATCCGAACCACCGCGTGAGAAGCCCCCATGCAAGCGATCAAGCAAATCGCCGCAAGCAACCCCGTCAGAAACTTCATTGTTCCCCGCCCCAGTCGTTTTCGAATCTGCGTGTCAGGTGGTGATGCGCGCCCAGCGTCCGTCGACTCTGCGGTTTTGTCTAGGCAGCCCGGCTTGCTCAAAACAAATTCAAATCCAGTGTTGCGTCCGCGCTGCACTTGGCCGGCCTCGATCCCAAAGTGGAACAAGTTAAGGATGTCTTACGCGACAAGCCCTTGATCTCAGTTGCGCCGACTGGCTTCAATCCCGGGCAACTACAGGGGGAACTCATGGCTGAGCAGGCGGACGTCATTGTCGTCGGCGGAGGACTATCGGGACTGGTGGCGGCGACCGAGATCGCCGATGCCGGCAAGCGCGTCATCGTCCTCGACCAGGAAGGCGAGCAATCGCTCGGTGGCCAGGCGTTCTGGTCGTTCGGTGGATTGTTTCTGGTCGATTCGCCGGAGCAGCGCCGGCTCGGCATCAAGGACTCCTTCGAGCTTGCGATGCAGGACTGGCTCGGCACCGCCGGCTTCGACCGCGAGGAGGATGTCTGGCCGCGCAAATGGGCCGAGGCCTATGTCGCGTTCGCCGCCGGCGAGAAGCGCGACTGGCTGCGTGCGATGGGCCATCGCATCTTCCCGGTGGTCGGCTGGGCCGAGCGCGGCGGCTATGATGCGATGGGCCACGGCAATTCGGTGCCGCGCTTTCACGTCACCTGGGGCACTGGCCCCGGCATCGTCGAGCCGTTCGAGCGCCGCGCGCGCGAGGCCGCCAAGAGCGGCCGGCTGGCCTTCAAGTTCCGCCATCGTGTCGATGCGCTCTCGATCACTGACGGGACCGTGGACGGCGTCAGCGGTGCGATCCTCGCAGCCGACACGATCGAGCGCGGCAAGAGTTCGTCGCGCGATGTCGTCGGCGAGTTTGCGCTGAAGGCGCAGGCGGTGATCGTCGCCTCCGGCGGCATCGGCGGCAACCACGATCTGGTGCGGGCGAACTGGCCGAAGCGGCTGGGCGAGCCGCCGAAATTCATGATCTCCGGCGTGCCCGAGCACGTCGACGGCCGCATGATCGGCATCACCGAGACATCAGGCGCGCGGCTGATCAACCGCGACCGCATGTGGCACTATGTCGAGGGCATCCAGAACTGGTCGCCGATCTGGCCGCGCCACGGCATCCGCATCCTGCCCGGCCCCTCCTCGATGTGGTTCGACGCCACGGGCAAGCGATTGCCGGCTCCGCTCTTCCCGGGATCGGACACGCTCGGCCAGCTCAAATACATCATGTCGACAGGCCATGATTATTCCTGGTTCGTCCTGACGCAGGCCATCATCAAGAAGGAGTTCGCGCTGTCGGGCTCCGAGCAGAATCCGGACCTGACAGGGAAAAGCTGGCGCATGACCTTGCGCCGCGCCACCAACAAGGGCGCACCGGCGCCGGTGGAGGCGTTCAAGAGCCAGGGCGTCGACTTCATCGTGCGCGACAAGATCGAGGATCTCGTCGCGGCCATGAACAAGCTTGTCGGCAACGATCTGCTCAAGCTCGACGAGATCAAGATGCAGATCGAGGCGCGCGACCGCGAGATCGCCAACCCCTACGTCAAGGATGCGCAGGTGATGAACATCCACAATGCGCGCCGTTACATCGGCGACAAACTGATCCGCACGGCCGCGCCGCACCGCATTCTCGATCCCGCGCAGGGGCCGCTGATCGCGGTCAAGCTCAACATCCTCACGCGCAAGACGCTCGGCGGCTTCGAGACCGATCTCGACTCGCGCGTGTTCGGCAGCGAAGGGCAGATCATTCCCGGACTCTATGCCGTCGGCGAAGCCGCGGGCTTCGGCGGCGGCGGCATGCACGGCTATCGCTCGCTGGAGGGCACCTTCCTCGGCGGCTGCCTGTTCTCGGGCCGCAATGCCGGACGCGCCGCGGCGAAAGCCGTGGGGTAGTGGCGGGTGAGCGCGGAAGACGATTTGGGACTTCAGCCGGCCTGGTTGCCCGCATGCATTGTCGGTCATGCATGCGTGGACGGCAAAGCCTGCATGGCCGGGGTGGCTCGCCGCGGGGGGCTGCGCTAGACAAGGCCGCCATTCCCCGAAGGAGATTCCGTAAATGAGCATTCAGCGTTTTGAGACCGGCCCGCGCATGAGCCAGGTCGTCGTGCACGGCAACACCGTCTATCTCGCCGGCGTCGTCGCCAGCAACGCGGCCGGCGAAAGCGTGACCAAGCAGACCCAGGACATCCTGAAGACCATCGACGGCCACCTCGCCAAGGCCGGCACCGACAAGTCGAAGCTGCTGTCCGCCACCATCTACATCACCGACATGAAGACGTTCCAGGAAATGAACGCCGTGTGGGACGGCTGGGTCTCGCCCGGCAATACCCCGGCCCGCGCCACCGTCGAAGCCAAGCTGGCGGCGCCGCAATACACCGTCGAGATCATGGTGATCGCGGCGAAGTAATTCGCGCCGTCATTCTGCATGCTGCCGGAGCGCGATGAGACCATCATCGCGCTCCATCTTTTTAGGCAACCATGATCTCCGAGGTAATCGATCCTCGCCCGCGAACCTTCGATAGTTGCGACAGCCGACCACGGCGCCATCGAAGGAGAGCACCATGACCGACCATGTCACCATCGCCCGCCGCTATATCGATCTCTGGAACGAGCGCGCGCAAAATCGCCGCCGCGAATTGCTCAGCGAGTTCTGGACCACGGATGCGAGCTATGTCGACCCGCTGATGAAGGGCGACGGCCGAGACGGCATCGATGCCTTGATCGCAGGCGTGCAGCAGCGTTTTCCGGACTTCAGGTTCAGGCTGATCGGTGAGCCCAACGGCTACGGCGACCACGTCCGCTTCTCGTGGGGCCTCGGCCCCGACGGCATCGACAGCCCGATCAAGGGGACTGATTTCGCCGTGCTGAAGGACGGGCGGATCAGAAGCATCACGGGATTCCTGGACCAGGTGCCCGCGGGGGCGTGAGGCACGAGGGCGACCACAAACTCGATCGTCGTCCCGGCGGAGGCCGGGACGAGTACGTGGAGTGCGCGGCCTAACCCGCCAGCCGATACGCGGCCTTCGCGTTCACCCCAAACGCCTTCTCGCGTACGCTCGCGCCCAGCTTCGCCAGACACGTCTCCAGCGCGCTCTTGATCTCGCCGTAGCTGCCCGCGAGCAGGCACACCGGCCAGTCGGAGCCGAAGATCAGGCGGTCCTCGCCGAAGCAATTCGCGACATGCCGGACGAAGGGAAACAGCCGCTCCGCATCCCAATCGCTCCATTTCGCTTCCGTCGCGAGGCCCGAGACCTTGCACCAGACGTTGCCGCATGCCGCAACCGCCGCGATGCGGTCGGCCCATTCGGCGCTGCCCCCGTCCGCAATCGGCGGCTTTGCCGAATGGTCGAGCACGAAGCGGGCTTGCGGAAACGCTTTCGCGGTCGCAATCGCCGCCGGCAGCTCGCGGGTGCGGACGAGGAAATCGTAGGCGAGATCGCGGGCGAACAACGCCGCCAGCCCGCGCTGGACGTCGGCACACAGCAGCCAGTCGGGATCAGCTTCATCGTGAACCTGGTGACGGATACCGACCAGCTTTGCGCCGCCCGGCAGTGTGCGCAGGCGATCGAGCGTGGCACCAAGCGCAGCATCGGTCAGGTCGGCCCAGCCGACGACGCCGATGACGGAGGGCGTAGCATGCGCGACGCCCAGGAATTCCTCGGTCTCCGCGACCGAGGAGCGGCATTGCACCACGATGCTGGCATCGATGCCGTTCGCCTCCAGCAATGGCGCGAGATCGGCGGGGCCGAAGGGGCGGCGGATCGGCGCGAGCTCGGGGCCGTTCATCCAGGGATAGCAGGCGTGCGCAGGATCCCAGAAATGCTGGTGGGCGTCGATGATCACGGCTCACGCTCCGCCGGGCAGCGGCGCCCGCGCGTCGACGAGACCACGCGCGCGCAGCTCCTGCCAGAAGGCTTGCGGCACCTTGCGCTCCGACATCGCGATGTTGTCGGCGACCTCGGCGGCGTTGCGCGCCCCCATCACCGCGACCGTCACCGCAGGATGAGCCATGCAGAACTGGAGTGCGGCAGCCTTCAGTTCGGTGCCGTGCTTGCGGCAGAGTTCATCGAGCGCGAGCGCGCGCCCGACCAGCGCCGGATCGGCATCCTCATAGTTGAACTTCGCGCCCATATGCGGATTCGCCAGGATGCCGCTGTTGTAGATGCCGCCGAGCAGGATACCGATGTTCTTCGCGGTGCAGACCGGAAACAGCGCGTCGAGCGCGCCCTGGTCGAGCAGCGTGTAGCGGCCAGCGAGCAGGAAACAGTCGACCGGCACGGCTTCAGCGAAGCGAACCAGCATCTCCGACTGATTCATGCCGGCACCGATCGCCTTGATCGTGCCGTCGGCGCGCAGCCGCTCCAGCGCGCGGAAGGCGCCACCCACGGCTTCGTCATAATGATCATCGGGATCGTGCACGAGCAGGACATCGACGCGGTCGAGCCCGAGCCTGACCAGGCTCTCCTCCACCGACCGCATCACGCCGTCATGGCTGAAATCGAAGACCGGCCGCTCACGCGGCGTGCCCTTGTAGTGATCATCCTCCACCGCCGCGCCATCAGGCACGCGCAACAGGCGACCGACCTTGGTCGAGATCGCATAGGACTCCCGCGGCTGCCGCCGCAGGAAGGCGCCCAGCCGCCGTTCCGCGAGGCCAAAGCCGTAGAGCGGCGCGGTGTCGTAGAAACGGATGCCGGCCGACCAGCCGGCTGCAAGCGTTGCTTCCGCGTCGGTGTCGCTGACGGGGCTGAACAATCCGCCGAGCGGGGCGGAACCGAGACCGATTGCGGTGACGTCGAGGGAGCCCAATCGCGTACGTTTCATTCTTCTTGTTCCTTCCCAACGCGAGTATCTCTCCCGCTTGCGGAGGCTGCAAGCGGGAGAGAGCAACAGGAGTGCGGGGCTGGCAGCACTCCTGTTGGAGCATCCGCTACTTCAACATCTGCGCGACGTTGTCCTTGGTCACGAGATCAAGGCCGGTGTAGACGATTTCCGGCACCTTCTCGCCCTTCTTGATGGCGAGCAGCGTATCCATCGCCTTCTCGCCCATCTCGAACGGACGTTGACCGACCAGCGCATTGGCGTAGCCATCGCGCAGCAGCTCGAGCTGCATCTTCAGCGTATCGGCGACGACGAGGGTGAACTTGCCGCTGTCGATATCCTTCTTGTACCTGCTGGCGAAGGCCTTGAAGCCCTCGGGCGCGAACATCGGCCAGCCGCCGACGGGAACGATCGCGGCGAGGTCGGGCGTCGCGGTGCGCAGATCGGTCATCTGCTGCACGGCGAGCGCGGGATCGTCGTTGCAGAAGGTCGGCGAACCCGAGACCTCGGTCCATTTCGAGCCTTTCAGCGCCTCGCGGACGCCATCGACACGCTCGGCGAGGTTCTTGGCGCCGGGACCACCGGAAACCATGGCGTATTTGCCTCCGTCGGGACGGAGCTTGAGCAATTGCTTGCCGAGCGCGAGGCCGAATTCCTTGTTGTTGGTGCCGATATAGGCGATGCGCTTGGAGCCTGGCGCGTCCGCATCGAAGGTGATGACGGGGATGCCGGCGGCTGACGCCGCCTCGATCGACTTGGTCATGGCGGCAACGTCGGCTACCGAGATCGCAAGTCCGTCGACCTTCTGGGTGACGAAGTCCTGGATGATCTGCGCCTGCGTCGCCGGCTCATGCTCGACCGGACCCTTGTAGATGCACTCGATGTTGCCAAGCTCCTTGGCGCGCTTCTCGCAGCCGTCGCGTGCGAAGTCGAAGAACGGATTGTTCATCGCCTTCGGCACGATCACGAAACGGTAGTTCGCGGCAAGTGCCGGCGTCGCCATCATCGCCACCGCGATGCCGGCAAGAAGAATTTTCCTCATGGTCTCCTCCACCCTTGTTTGGCGCCTATCCTCTGAAAGATTCGTCCGGGAAGCGGACAGGCAGGATTTTCGTTGCCTTCCCGTAACGACGTCACGTCAAATCATCCGCGAACGGATACGGTCGACCAGCACGGCCAGGATGATGATCACGCCCACCAGCGCCTGCTGCCAGTAGGAAGAGACCTGCGCCAGCACGAGGCCGTTGCGGATGACTTCCAGCAGCACGCAGCCCACGATGGCCCCGAGCGGACCACCGATGCCGCCGGCGAGGTTCGCGCCGCCGATCACGGCGGCCGCGATCACGTTGAGCTCGTAGGAGGTCGCCATGTTGGCCGGCGCGGAGCCGAGCCAGCCGGAGATGATGATCCCCTGCAGGCCGGCGGCAAGCGCGCAGATCACATAGACCTCGATCTTCACCCGCACGACCGGAATGCCGGTGAGTTCCGCTGCCTTCTCGTTGCCGCCGAGCGCGAAGACATGGCGACCGAACGAGGTGTGATGCAGCACCACGGCCATCACCAGCGCGAGAATCACCAGATAGATGAAGGGAACGGGCACGCCGAGCACGTCGCCCGATGTCAGCGCATAGAAATAGTCGGCATCGGGCCCGCCCGGAAAACTGCCACGGCCGTTGGTGACGACATAGCAGAGGCCACGCACGATCGAGAGCATGCCGAGCGTGGTGACGAAGGGCGACAGCCCCAGCATTGCGATGCAGAAGCCGTTGACCAGACCGACGATCAAGGCGACGACAAGTCCCGCCAGCACCGAGACCAGCAGGATCAGGCCCGGAACGTTGGCGAGCACGGTTTTGCCGTCAGCTGCCATATGAACGAACAACGAGGCGCCGAACCCGCCGGGCGTCGAAAGCTCGGTCATCACCATCGAGGTGATGATCGCGGAGAAACACATCATCGATCCCACGGAGAGATCGATCCCGCCGGTGATGATGACGAAGGTGACGCCGAGGGTCGCGATCGCGACGAAGGAAAAGTTCTTCGCCACGTTCTGCATATTGCCTTCGGTGAAGAAATAGGGGCTGGCGAAGTGCATGACGACGAGCAGCACCGCCAGCGCCAGCAGCACATAGCCGGTCTGGGAGGCGAAGATGCCACGCTGCCACCATTTGCTCTTGCCGACGTTGGAGAACGTGACGGGAGATTCCATGGGCATGGCCATCACGCCGCCTCCTTCGCGCCGGTGATGAGGGCGGTGACTTCCTCGGGAGAGGTCTCGTGGATCGGCTTGTCGGCCCGCTTCTCGCCGCGGCGCATCACGACGACGCGGTCGCACACCGCGAACACGTCGGGCATGCGGTGCGAGATCAGCATCACGGCGACGCCCTGCTCCTTCAGCCGGTGAATCAGGCCCAGCACCTGCTCGACCTGGCGGACCGAGATCGCCGCCGTCGGCTCGTCCATCATCACCAGCCTGGCATTGGAGAGCCGGGTCCGCGCGATCGCGACGGCCTGACGCTGGCCACCCGACATCTGCTTGACGAGATCGTCGGGCCGCGTTTCCGAGCGCAGCTCACCGAACAGCTCCAGCGCGCGGGAAGCCATTGCCTTGTGGTCGAGCAGCGCGATGGGTCCGAACTTGCGCTTCAGCTCGCGGCCGAGAAACACGTTGGCAGCCGCGGTCAGATTATCCGCGAGCGCGAGATCCTGATAGACGACCTCGATGCCGACCGCGCGGGCGTCGATCGGCCGATTGAAATGGACGGCATTGCCGCCGAAGCGGATCTCGCCGTGGGTCGGGCGGAAATTGCCGGCGATGATCTTGACCAGCGTCGACTTGCCGGCGCCGTTGTCGCCCATCAGCCCGACCACCTCGCCCGGGCGCACCTGCATGTCGACGTCGTGCAGCGCACGGATGGCGCCGAACTCCTTGCCGATGCCGGCGAGCTCGATGATCGGTGTTGTTTCAGCTCTTGCCATCAGCAACCTCGCTCAGACGTAGCGATTGACGAGTGATTCCAGATATTCCTGCCGCCCCGAGCGCGGTTGCGGGTCGAAGCCCGGCTCCTGCGCGCGATCGGCGAGATCGGCGAGCGAACGCTGGCCGCCGAGGATGGCTCGGCCTTCCGGGCCGGCCCATCCCTCGTAACGCTTGACCAACGGTCCGGTGAGGGCACCGGCATCGAGGATGTCGGCGGCGGCGAGGAACGCCCGCGCGCAGGCATCCATCGAGCCGACATGGGCATGGAGGAGGTCATCGGGATCGATCGACTGGCGGCGGATTTTTGCGTCGAAATTGAGCCCGCCCGAGGTGAAGCCGCCGCGGTTCAGGATCTCGTGGAACACCAGCGCCAGCTCGGGAACATTCATCGCAAACTGGTCGGTGTCCCAGCCGAGCAGATCGTCGCCGCGGTTGATGTCGAGCGAGCCGAACACGCCGAGCGCCTCGGCCAGCGCGACCTCGTGATGGAAGGAGTGGCCGGCGAGAATGGCGTGGTTCTGCTCGATGTTGAGCTTGACGTCTTTGAGCAAATCGTAGCGCGCCAGGAAGCCGTAGCAGGTGGCGACGTCGAAATCATATTGGTGCTTGGTCGGCTCTTTCGGCTTCGGCTCGATCAGGATCGGCCCCTTGAAACCGATCTTGTGCTTGTGCTCGACCACCAGCGACACGAAGCGGCCGAGCTGATCGAGCTCGCGCTTGAGATCGGTGTTGAGCAGCGTCTCGTAGCCCTCGCGGCCGCCCCAGAGCACGTAGTTCTGGCCGCCAAGCCTATGCGTCACCTCCAGGGCGGCACGAACCTGTCCGGCAGCATAGGTAAAGATATCGGGGTCCGGATTGGTCGCCGCACCGGCCATGTAGCGGCGGTGCGTGAACAGGTTCGCGGTGCCCCAGAGCAGACGCACCTTGGCTGAGGCCATCTTCGTTTCGAACAGATCGGCGATCGCGTTGAGATTGGCGACGGATTCGCGGAGCGAATTGCCTTCCGGCGCCGCGTCGACGTCGTGGAAGGTGAAGAAGGGCACATCGAGCAGGCGGAACAGCTCGAAGGCGACATCCGCCTTGGCGCGCGCCATCGCCATCGGATCCGAGCCGTGGTGCCAGGGCCGCAGGAACGTCTCGCCGCCGAACGGGTCGCCGCCCGGCCAGCACAGCGAATGCCAGTAGCAGACCGCGAAGCGCAGGTGGTCCTCGAGCCTGCGGCCGTGAACCATGCGGTCCTTGTCGTACCAGCGAAAGGCGAGCGCATTTTCCACATCCTGTCCGGCAAAGGCGACAGGCGTGCTTGCATCGAAGAATTTGGCTGGCGCGTTCACTTAAAGAGTCTCCTTCAATGCGGGATAGAGTTTGCGCCAGCTGCGATAGGCCTCGTCATAGGCGGACGCAGCGGATGCGCGAGGCGTGAAACTGGCGAGCCGTCGCGGACGGGCGCACACTTGCGCCGGATCTTCGCCCGTGGCGGCAAGCCGGCCGAGTCGCGCCGCGCCAAGGGCAGCGCCGACCTCGCCCTCCTCGACCCGGTGCACGGTAATGCCGAGCACATCGGCGCAAATTTGCGCCCAGAGCGGCGA
The DNA here is from genome assembly GCF_054967145.1 of Bradyrhizobium sp. UFLA06-24. Classification (NCBI taxonomy): domain Bacteria; kingdom Pseudomonadati; phylum Pseudomonadota; class Alphaproteobacteria; order Hyphomicrobiales; family Nitrobacteraceae; genus Bradyrhizobium; species Bradyrhizobium sp. UFLA06-24. The sequence goes on along the minus strand of NZ_JADFUE010000003.1, from coordinate 235,745 downwards.
GCGCGAGCCGCCGCCGACGAGATCGACTTCCGTGATCGGCCCGCTCGCCGCGCTCAGCGCCGCCAGATTGTCGCGCGCCGCGAAGGCGACGCCTTCGAGCACGGCCTGGACGATCTGGCTGCGCCCGTTCGCAGCGCGGAGGCCGACGAAGGCGCCGCTCGCGGCGGCATCGTTATGGGGGGTGCGCTCGCCGTCGAGATAGGGCAGGAATTTGACGGGGCTCGGCTCGTCGACGCGCTCGCCAAGCGGCGCCAGCAGAGCCGCGGCAGGCACCTCCATCACGCCGGCGAGCCAGGCAAGCGAAGCCGCCGCCGACAGCATCACACCCATCTGGTGCCAGAGACCCGGCAGAGCGTGGCAGAATGCGTGCACCGCCGCTTCAGGCGCTGGCGCAAAGCGATCGGTGACGCGGAACACCACGCCGGAGGTGCCGAGCGACAGGAACGTATCGCCCGGCGCGATGGCGCCGAGGCCGATCGCACTCGCGGCGTTGTCTCCCGCGCCGCCCGCGACCACGACGTCTTTCGCCATGCCCCAACGCTGCGCGTATTCGGGCGCGAGCACGGCACTCGCGGCACGGCCCTCGACGAGGCGCGGCATGTGGTGCAGATCGAGGCCCGTGGCGTGCAGCAGCAGCGCCGACCAGCGCCGCAGACCGACATCGAGCCACAGCGTACCCGACGCGTCCGACATGTCCTCGACCATCTCGCCGGTCAGGCGATAGCGCACATAGGCTTTCGGCAGCAGCACCTTGGCGATGCGCGCGAATATCTTCGGCTCGTGCCGCGCGACCCACAGCAGCTTTGGCGCGGTGAAGCCGGGCATCGCCAGATTGCCGGCGATGGCGTGCAGCGAGGGGCAGCGGCGCTCGAGCTCGATGCACTCGGCCTGGGAGCGGCCATCGTTCCAGAGGATGGCGGGACGCAGCGGGCGCCCGTCCGCACCGAGCAGCGTCGCGCCATGCATCTGGCCCGACAGGCCGATGCCCGCCACCCGCGCGGTCTCACGCGGATGCAGCCGCGCGAGATCGTCGACCGCGCCGATCGCAGCATCGATCCAGGCATCCGGATCCTGCTCGGACCACAGCGGCGCCGGATGCGACAGCGAGAGCTCGCGCGCCGCCGTCGCGACGACCGCGCCGGCTTCGCTGACGAGCACCGCCTTCACACCTGACGTGCCGATGTCCAGTCCGAGATACACTTCGTCCTCCCTTGCTGGCCCGCCCGGCGATCTCCGTCGCCTGTTCCGCGGACCGTCCACTTCCTCGTCGCCGCTACGGCAGATTGTCCCGCATCACGATGTCGATCCTGATCTTGTCCTGCTCGCTCAGGATCGGCTCACCACGGGCGAGCGCGAGCAGCACGCGCACCGCCGCGCGCGCCTCGTGTCCCGGATTCTGCGAGATCGCCGCATCCATCAAGCCCTGCAGCAACAGCCGGCGCGTCAGCGCGGTCACGTCGTGACCGACGAACACCACGTGCTTCTCGCGACCAGCCCCACTCAACGCGCTGGCTACGCCTTGCGTGCCCGCGCCGACGTTATAAAGGCCGACAATGTCGGTATGCGTGCCTAACAGCCGCGCCAGCAGCTGCTCGGAACGCGCATCCTCGTCGCGCCCTTCCAGCACCGGCAACACGCTGAGGTCAGGGAATTCCGATGCCATGACCTGGTTGAAGCCAAAGATGCGCTCGGCGTGATCGCGCAGGCCCTGCGAACCCGCGACGATCGCGACCTTGCCGGCTTTCTGGCCGACCAGCCGCCCGACCAGCGCGCCGGCGGTACGGCCGGCCGCAATATTGTCGATGCCGACATAATGGTGCCGGCGCGAGGACGGCACGTCCGAGACCAGCGTCACCACCTTGGTGCCGGCTTCGACGAGATCGTTGATGGCGGCGCGGACGCCGGGATGATCGAGCGCCACCACGGCCACGCCGTCATAGTCACCCGACAGGGTCTCGAGCGATGCCGCGAGCACGGACGGGTCGAACACGTCGGTCGTGACCATCTCGACGCTGAGACGGCGGGCCGAGAGCCAGGCCGACATCTCGCCGAGATAGGCCTCGATCTGCTGCATGAACGGGTTCGGCCCCGAGGGCATGACGAAGGCGAAGCGGCGGGCGCGGCCGCGGGCCAGCTCGGCCGCAGCCACATGCGGCTGGAAGGAGTTCCGCGCGATCGTCTCCTGGACGCGCCGGACCGTCTCCGGCCGTACGCCGGGGCGGTTGTGCAGGACGCGGTCGACAGTGGCGAGGCTGACACCGGCCTCGCGGGCGATGTCCTTCAACGTCAACGCGGCGGAAACGGTCTCGTCAGCCATGGCTGAAGGCTAGCAGAGGTGTTTTGAGGTGCGCAACTCATTTTGAGGGGTGGCGCGCATTTTTGCTCTCCGGCAGCGAGGAACGGCTCATTCGCTGAGCCGTTGCCGCCGCGTGCGTAACGACATCACACACGATCCCGGCGAAGGACTGAGCCCGACCCTCGAGCGCAACATCCGGGCCCTGGTCGAGCGCCGCCGCCGGGAGCAGCGGGCGGCGAGCAGCGAAGACAAGGTCGCAGACGCCATCACGGCCTTCACCGGCAGCATGAGCTTCGTCTACCTGCACCTTGCCGTGTTCGGCTTCTGGATCATCGCCAATCTGCATTGGCTGCCGGGTATTCCGGCCTGGGACGAGAGCTTCGTGGTGCTGGCGATGGTCGCGTCGGTGGAGGCGATCTTCCTGTCGACATTCGTGCTGATTTCGCAGAACCGCATGACCGCGGCCGCAGGCAAGCGCGCCGATCTCGACCTCCAGATCAGCCTGCTGGCCGAGCACGAACTGACCAAGGTCGCCCGCCTTCTGACCCAGATCGCCGAGCGGCTCGACGTCAAGCCGGAGTCCGAGCGCGATCTGAAGGAGGCGTCCCAGGACATCGCCCCCGAGCGCGTGCTCGACAAGATCGAGGAGACGCGCCCCTGAATTATCGCGTCGCCGGGCCCGTGAGGTCGAGCGTCAGGAACAGACTGTTGCGGTCCTCGACATAGCCCTGGAACGGGGCGCAGGGCACGAAGCCATGGGCATGATAGAGGGCATGCGCCGGCTTGAAATAGTCCCACGAGCCGGTCTCGAGGCTCAGCCGCTTGATGTCGCGCCTGCGGGCCTCGGCGATGATGTGACGGAGCATCTGGCCACCAAAGCCGCGGCGGCGCGCGGTCTGGAGCGTGTGCATTGACTTCACCTCGCCGTGGTCGACCGAGAGCGCCTTCAGCGCGCCGGTCGCCACCAGCGTCTCGCCGTCCCAGCCGGTCCAGAACGCGACGTCGCTGGCGCGAAGGCCTGCGAGATCGAGCGCATGCGCGCTGCCGGGCGCCGTCTGCGCCCGCGCCGCCGTGACATGGTGGTCGAGCAGCGCGACGACGCGCGGATCGAAAGTATCGCCGGTGCGGATCTGCATCGTCAGGGCCTCACGTCACTTGCAAGCGTCTTCTGCATGAAGACGAGATCGAGCCAGCGGCCGAACTTGCAGCCGACCTCGGGCATGCGGGCGACCTCGACAAAGCCAAGCGATGCATGCAATCCGAGCGAGGCGACATTGGCAGCCTCGATGCCGGCGATCATCGCGTGCTTGTTCAACGCACTGGCGCGCTCGATCAGCGCGGCGACCAGGCTGCGGCCGATGCCGAGCCGATGATGCCGCTCGTCGACATAGACCGAATTCTCCACGGTGTGGCGATAGCCGGGAAAGGGGCGGAAGTCGCCGAACGAGGCGAAGCCGACGACGTCGCTGCCCTTCATCGCGACCAGCACGGGATAGCCGGCCTCCCGACGTGCGCGGATCCATTCGCGCCGCGAGGCGAGATCGGCGGGGCCGTCGGTCCACACCGCGGTGGTGTTGATGGCGGCGAAATTATAGATGGCGAGGATATCCTCGGCATCCTCGAGCGTGGCGTCACGGACGATCAGCGACATCACATTCTCCCGTAAGAGGTGCCGCGCCGCGTGATGATGACGTAGCGGGCATCTTGCCTGGTTTCGTTCTCGAAGGTGATCGCGCGCATGACGTCGAAGTCGAGGCAATCGCCCTCGCGCAGGCGCAGCGTCTTGGCATCGATGTAGACGCAGATCGCGCCCTCCAGCATCAGAAGCTGCTGGGTGAAGGCACTGCGCCCCCACGGGCTGTAGGCCACGCGCGCGCCTGCCGGCAGGTCGACGACGATGATCTCGATGCCGCTTGCCGCATCGGCGGGCGAAGCATGACGGCGGCGGTAACCGCTGTCGGGATCGCGCCATTGCGGCTGGTCGGCCAGGCGCACCAGCCGCTCGGGCGGCTTCTCCGCCAGCGCGACCACATCGCTCAGCGTGACGTCGAGCGCGGCGCAAAGCTTGTTGAGCAGCGCCGCGGTGGCACTGCTCTGCGCCCGCTCCACCCGCCCGATCATGGCCCGGCTGACACCGGAGCGCGCCGCGAGGTCGTTCAAGGTCATGCCGGCCTGCGTTCTCAGAATCTTCAATCGGCGACCGATCGCCCTGTCGAGTTTTTGCTGGTCCATGGCCTCTGATCCGCAACGCCCCGGCACATGGACCGCATCCGCCGGGCAAGAGGAGATTAGGCCGGAGGAACGGGGTGTGCGGGGAGCGAGAGGCTAATATATTGGAATCTTTGCGCGCCGGGGAGCAACGATCAGGATGCAGAAGCGAGGAGCGGACAGGCGGAGATGGCGGGCGAACGCCGCGGACGACCGGGCGGTCAAGCAAGCGGCTTTAGCAGGGGCCCAGCTTGTCGATGCGCTTTTGATGGCGGCCGCCCTCGAAGGCCGTGCTCAGGAACGCCTCGACGCATTCCTTCGCGACCACATCGCCGGTCGTCCGGCCGCCCAGCGCCAGAACGTTGGCATCATTGTGCTGGCGGCACAGCCGTGCACCCGTGACATCGTGCACGAGGGCGCAACGGATATGGGCGTGGCGGTTGGCGGCGATGGAGATGCCGATGCCGGACCCGCAGACCAGGATGCAGCGCCCGGCTTTACCGGCCTTGATCGTCTCGGCCAGCTTGTGGGCGAAATCGGGATAATCGACGGAGGCGGCGCTATCGGTGCCGAGGTCCAGCCAAGTCACGTCGGGCAGCGCGACTTTCAGGGCTTCCTTGAGGGCAAAGCCCCCGTGATCACAGGCGATCGCGACCACGCGCGCGCTTTCGTCCTTGTCGGCCATTGCTCGTCCCAGGAATTGGAGCGGGCGAAGGGAATCGAACCCTCGTATGCAGCTTGGGAAGCTGCCGTTCTACCATTGAACTACGCCCGCCTGATGCGCGTATCGCGCACTCATCCTGATTAGCCGAGACGGTGTCCGGCGCCAAGAGCTTTGGCGCGTCAGGCCGTACCGACGTTAACGTCCTGGCAAGATTTTGGGTGCGCCGGATTGTGGCAGTGTTATGATCGAGCCTTGGGGAAGAAACGTGCACTGAGTGGGGCGTGTGCATGGTGGGGCGCGGTTACGCAATTTTCGACACGGCGATCGGCCGCTGCGGCATCGTCTGGAGCAATTCCGGCGTAGTGGCCGTGCAATTGCCAGAGGCGCGGGAGATCGACACCCGCCGCCGGATTTTCCAGGTCCATCCCGAGGCGCGCGAGCAGGCGCCGCCGCTCAACACCGAGCTGGCGATCGAGGGCATCGTGACCTTGCTGCAAGGCAGCGATCCCGATTTTTCCGACGTCAGTCTCGATGCCGGCGGCGTGTCGGCCTTCAACCGGCGCGTCTATGAATATGCCTGCACCATCCCGCGCGGGGAGACGCGGACCTATCACGAGATTGCCAAGGCGCTGGGCGCCTCGGGCGCGGCGCATTCGGTGGCGCAGGCCATCTCCCGGAATCCCTACATGATCATCGTGCCCTGCCACCGGGTGCTGGAAGCGGGCGGCTACGCCGACAGGATCTCGCCTTACGGCGGGGTGATCTCGAAGCGACGTCTCTTGTCGCTCGAAGGCGCCCATCCGATTGCCAGCAAGACGCTGTTCGATGTGCTGCTGCCCGTTGCTCCGCCGCGCGCGCCCTCCTAAATACCGGGGATGGATGCGACCACGCTGCTGACGTCAGACGCGATGACGGTCTCCGAGTTTCGCTGCGACGCGGGACCGGACGACCAGCCGTTTGCCGAGTGCCGCACCGGCCACTCCATCGCCTATGTCCGCGCGGGAAGCTTCGGCTGCCATTGCCGCGCCGGCTTCTTCGAGCTGGTGGCGGGCTCGCTGCTGGTCGGTGCGCCCGGCGACGAATACACCTGCACGCATGAGCACGTCTGCGGCGATGTCTGCCTGTCGTTCTTCCTCAGCGAGGAGCTCGTCGATGCTCTCGGCGGGCGGCGCGAGACCTGGCAGGTCGGCGCGACGCCGCCGCTGCCCGCGCTGATGGTGCTGGGCGAGCTCGCGCAAGCCGCGGCAGATGGCAACAGCGATCTGGGCCTCGACGAGATCGGGCAGCTTCTGGCCGCCCGCTTTGTCGAGATAGTCTCGGGCACGCCGCGCAAAAAGATGACGACGACGGCGCGCGACCGCCGCCGCGCGGTGGAGGCCGCGTTGTGGATCGACGACAACTCCCATGCCGAGGTCGATCTCGAACAGATCGCGCGCCTGGCAGGGCTGAGCTCGTTCCATTTCCTGCGGTTGTTTTCCAACGTGCTCGGCGTCACGCCGCATCAATATCTGGTGCGCTCGCGGCTGCGGCATGCGGCGCGCCTGCTCACGGAGGACGACATCGCGGTGACCGACATCGCCTATGATGTCGGGTTCGGCGACCTCTCCAATTTCGTCCGCACCTTCCATCGCGCCGCCGGCGTGTCGCCGACCAGGTTCCGGCAGGCCTCGAAGGGCAGGCGCAAGATTCTCCAAGAGCCGCTCGCCCTCAACTGACTAAGGTCGTCTTCGGCGCACGCCGCTTGCGGCGCGCTTTGCAATGGAGATGACCATGTACGACCATATCGGGCTGCGCGTTGCCGACCTCGACGCCGCCACGCGTTTCTACACCGCCGTGCTGGCGCCGCTGGGTTACGTGCTGTGCTCGAGCGGCGACGGCTATGCCGGCTTCGGGCCGAAGGGCGAGCCGGCGCTCTGGTTGCATCTGAACAAGGGCCGCAAGGCCGACGGCGCGCATATCGCATTTCGCGCCGGGAATCATGATGCGGTGAAGGCGTTTCACAGCGAAGGTCTGAAGAGCGGCGGCCGCGACAATGGCGGCGCCGGGCCGCGCAAGGATTACAGCCCGACGTACTACGCGGCGTTCCTGATCGACCCTGATGGCAACAACATCGAGGCGGTTTGTACGTGAGTGATCGCAACACGCAAAATTTCGTGGGGTGGGCAAAGCGTAGCGTCCCCACCATCACGTGCAAACAGCAATAGGTCGTGGCCACGGCGCAAGTGCGCCTTTGCCCACCCTACGGGATCTTTCTCCAGAGGAACAACATGGCCTCCATCCACAACGACATCGCCCTCCCCGCCCCGGCCCGCGACGTCTGGGATGCGGTGCGCGATTTCGGCGCGCTGCCTCGGCGGCTGGTGCCGGGATTCGTCACCGCTTGCGAGCTCGACGGCGATGCGCGCATCGTCACCTTCGCCAACGGCTCGGTGGCGCGCGAGACGCTGGTCGATTGCGACGATGCGCGGCAGCGGCTGGTCTATGCGATCACCAGCGAACGGCTGAAGCATTACAGCGCCTCGGTGCAGGTGATTGCCGTTGGCGAGGCGAAATGTCGCCTGGTCTGGATCATCGACATGCTGCCGAACGAGCTTGCCCCTTACGTGCAGGAGCAGACCAAGGCGGCCGTGACCGCCATGCACAAGGCGTTTCCGTCGGGCTAGCCTTGTCCGATCCCCCGAGGTCAGCTGTTGCGGCCATCGCCGCCACAGGAACCGCTAATCGGCGGCCGAGAGCGCCGGACGAACCGCCGGCTTCGCCTCGCGCGGACCCCAGCGGGTCAGCACCACGCTGGAGCTCGAGAGCAGGCCGAGCACGACCATCGAGCTTGCGGCGAGCCAGAAGAAGTTTTGCGCGGTGGCTTCGTGCGTCGACAGCCACCAGCCGCAGGTCGCGATGTAGATCAGCCGCGCGGTCTGCGCCAGCACCGGACCGATCACCTTGGCCGCTCCCTGCGACGAGAAGTACATCGTCGAGGCGAGGCCGATGAAGGCGTAGAACGGCGCTACCGTCGACAGATATTGATGGCTGGTCGCGCGCACATTGGCACTGTGGGTGAAGATGTTGACCCAGAGATCGGGGAACAGTGCGACGAGGCAGGCGGGCGTGCCGACGGCAACGAAGGCGCTCGCGCCCGCGATCCAGGCGATGCGGCGGGCACGGGCGATGCGGCCGGCGCCGACCGCCATGCCGATCATCGGCACGGAGGCGATGCCGAACGAGAACGCGATCGACGTCAGCAGAAATTCCAGCCGCGCGCCAATGCCGTAGCCGGCAAGGATCGCGGTACCGAACTTCGCCAGCAAGTGGGTGAAGATCGAGATCGTCAGCACCGATTGCAGCGGCGAGAAGCAGGCGATGGCGCCGACCTTCAGGATGTCGAAGAACATCGCCCATTGGATGCGAAGCCCGCGCAGCTTGGGGACGACGCGCGCGCGGCCCGAGAACAGATACCAGCCCATGATGCAGATGTTCATGGAATAGGCGATCAGCGCACCGGCCGCGACGCCGCGCATGCCGAGCTGCGGGACGGGTCCGAGCCCGAGGCCCAAGGTGCCGCCGAGCACGATCTGCCAGACCGCGGAGTTGAGGATCAACAGCGACGGCAGCTTCATGTTGCCGGTGCCGCGCAGCACGCCAGCCATGGTGTTGAGCAGCCAGGGCAGCACCGCCCCGCCGAAGAACACCTGCGTGTAGGCGATCGCATGAGTCAGCACATTGCCGCGCCCGCCGAGCATGGTGAGCACCTGGGACCCGAAGATCAGCATGCCCAGCATGAACACGAGACCGAAGGTGATGCCGATCAGGAGTGCATGCGCGGCCAGCGTCCCAGCACGCTCGCGGTCGCCGGCGCCGAGCGCGCGTGCGATGGCGGAAGCTACGGCACCGCCCATGGCGCCGCCCGACATCGTCATGGTCAGGATCACGGTCGGAAACACCAGCGCCATCGCGGCCAGCGCTTCGACGCCGAGACGTCCGATATAGGAGGTCTCCGCGATCACCACGCAGGTGCCGGCGGACAGCGCGACGACGTTCGGCCAGGCGAGCCCCAGCAGCGTGCGCAGGATCGGCCCGTCGGTCAGCGCACTCCGCACGGGGCGCGGGGACGGCGGCAGCGGACGTTCCTGCTCATCGACCGGGATCTCGGCGATGTCCGTCATTTCGTCTCCCGGGCAAATGCGCCATCTGCGGCGCGGCAATGCATAGGTGTGCTAATCAATTCACTCGCGCGAAAGGCGCGTCCGGCAATTGTTAGCACGCCGGCCGCCGATTCCTCCTGCGTCAGGTGCAGGCGTGCTCTGCGGCAGCGCATTTCGGCCCGTGGAATTGCGGTCCTGGGTCAACTCCGCATCACGAATTTTGCGACGGCCCGATTGCGGAGCCTTAGTTTAGCGAAGCTTCAATTTTACGAAGCTTTGGCGGCGCGCTCGCGTTCGACGCGCTCGGTGACGTCGCGCGCCATCGCGACCGATCCGAGCACGTTGCCGCCCGCGTCACGCACCAGCGCGAAGGTCATTTCGATGTAGAGCTTGCGTCCGCTCTTGTGCAGCGCGCGGGTCAGCGTCGGCTTGCCCGCAAGCTTCATCGCGCCGCTGGCGAGCGCGGCCTCAAAGCCCTTCCAGTGCGCGGCGCGCAGATGCTCGGGGATGATCAGATCGAGATTCTGGCCGAGCGCTTCGTCTGCCGCGAAGCCGAACAGTGCGGCGGATGCGCGATTCCATCGCATGATGGTGCCGGAGCGATCCGAATAGATCAGCGCATCGGCGACGTCGTTGAGGATGTGTGCGTCGAGTTGATCGGTCATGGCGAGACCTCGTTGGATTTCATACATCCTGACACAAATTCGGTGTCATGGCCCGACTTGATCGGGCGATCCAGTACTCCGAGACGGCGGTGATCAAGTCGAGAAGCCGCGGCGTACTGGATTCCCCGCTTTCGCGACGCTTTCGCGGGGAATGACAGCGGAGCGCGAGGCTCACACTACACCCGGAAATGCTTGCTCAGCTTCAGGCCCTGCGCCTGGTAGTTGGAACCGATGCGCTGGCCGTACATGGCATCGGGGCGAGACAGCATCTTCTCGTAGACGAGGCGGCCGACGATCTGGCCGTGCTCGAGGATGAACGGCACTTCGCGTGAGCGCACTTCCAGCACGGCGCGCGATCCTTGCCCGCCGGCACCTGCATAGCCGAAGCCGGGATCGAAGAATCCGGCGTAATGCACGCGGAACTCGCCGACCAGCGGATCGAACGGAACCATCTCCGCGGCATAATCGGGCGGCACCTGCACCGCTTCCTTCGAGGCGAGGATATAGAACTCACCGGGATCGAGGATCAGGCTGCCGTCGGGGCGCGCCGAGATCGGCTCCCAGAAATCTTCCACCGCATAGCCCGAACGACGATCGACATCGACGACGCCGGTGTGACGTTTGGCGCGATAGCCGACGAAGCCACTGCCCTTCTCGCCGGAGAGATCGACGGAGACGGCGACGCCGCCCGTGAGATCGGCATCGTCGACATCGACCAGGCGCTCGGCGGCATGCAGGCCATCGAGCTCGTCGGCAGTGAGGATGGCATCGCCGGTGCGGAAGCGCACCTGGCTGAGGCGCGAGCCCTCGCGCACCAGCACCGGGAACGTCTTCGGACTGATCTCGGCGTAGAGCGGACCGTGATAGCCGGCGCCGATCATGTCGAAGCGGCGGGTGCCATCGGCGATCACGCGGGTGAAGACATCGAGGCGGCCGGTGGAGCTTTTGGGGTTCGCGGCAGCGACGATCTCCGGCGGCAGCGCGAGACTCTCCAGCAGCGGCACGATGTAGACGCAGTTGGTCTCCAGCACCGCGCCGTCGGCGAGGCTGAACTCGTGCAGCTTCAACTGGTCGATGCGCTCGGCGACGGTGGCGCCGGGACCGGGCAGGAAGCTCGCGCGCACGCGATAGGCGATGTCGCCGAGGCGCAGATCGAGGCTCGCCGGCTGGATCTGGCTTTCGACGAAATCGTAGGCGGGCAGGATAAGGCCCTCTTCCGCCATCGCCGCGATCATGCGGTCGGGCAGGATACCATTGGCGTCGGCGGCGACCGTGAAACTCAACCGGGAATCCTCGTCAGGGGGCAAACGCATCCGGACATGCGAAAATACCAGCATTTACGGCTATCCGATGGACGCCTTGACGGAAAGGGCATTGCGGAATATGAGCATCACTTATCCCGTGGTGATTTGAGCCGGCCGGCTTGCAGCCACGTTAAATAAGTCGCTAAACAGGCCGGGGACCTCTGTGATCCCGGCCCGTGGAGATATCCAGGCCGGTTTTTTTTGTGACCGTTTTTGACGAGACGGTCATATCGGAGGGTCCTATGTCGAAGTCGCCTGCTGCTTACCGCCCCGAAACCCGTCTGGTCCATTCCGGCACGCTGCGCTCGCAATATGGCGAGACGTCGGAGTCGCTGTTCCTGACGCAGGGCTACGTCTACAACAGCGCCGAGGAGTGCGAGGCGCGGTTCAAGGGCGAGGACCCCGGCTTCATTTACTCGCGCTATTCGAACCCGACGATCGCAATGTTCGAGCGCCGCATGATCGAGCTCGAAGGCGCCGAGGCCGCGCGATCGGCTGCGACCGGCATGGCGGCAGTGACGACGGCGATCCTGGCGCCGCTCAAGGCCGGTGATCACGTGGTGGCGTCGCGCGCGCTGTTCGGCTCCAATCTCTATGTGTTGCAGGACCTGCTGCCGCGCTACGGTATCGAGACCACCCTGGTCGACGGTGCCAATCTCGACGAATGGCAGCTGGCGGCGAAACCCAATACCAAGACGTTCTTCCTGGAAAGCCCGACCAACCCGACGCTCGACGTGCTCGACATTCCTGGCATTGCCGAGATCGCGCACCAGGCCGGCGCGCGGCTGATCGTCGACAACGTGTTCGCAACGCCGATCTGGCAGAGCCCGCTCGCGCTCGGGGCCGACGTCGTCGTCTACTCCGCGACCAAGCATATCGACGGCCAGGGCCGCTGCCTCGGCGGCATCATCCTGTCGTCGGAAGCCTTCATCGCCGAGCACATCCACAATTTCATGCGCCAGACCGGCCCGTCGATCTCGCCGTTCAACGCCTGGGTTTTGCTCAAGGGACTGGAGACGCTCGGCGTGCGCGTGCGCGCGCAGACCGACACCGCCGCGCGCATCGCCGACGTGCTGGCAAGCCATCCAAAGATTGCGCGGCTGGTCTATCCCGGCCGCGAGGATCATCCGCAGGCGGCGCTGGTCAAGAAGCAGATGCGAGGCGGCTCGACGCTGGTCGGCTTCGAGGTGAAGGGCGGCAAGGCCGCGGCCTTCCGCGTGCTCAACGAGCTCAAGCTCGCGAAGATCTCGAACAATCTCGGCGATGCCAAGAGCCTCGTGACCCATCCGGCGACGACGACACATCAGCGGTTGAAGCCCGAGGTACGCGCCGAGCTCGGGATCGGCGAGGGATTCATCCGCTTCTCGGCCGGGCTCGAGCATCCGGATGATCTGATCGAGGATTTGACCGCGGCGCTGGAGAAGGCGTGAGAAACGAGTTCTGTAGGGTGGGCAAAGCGCAGCGTGCCCACCAATTGCGGCGATTAAGCTGAGAGACGGCAGGCACGGCGCGCGAGGAGCGCGCCTTTGCCCACCTTGCGGCACCCGTGCCTACATCGGCCGATAGGTCCGCACATCCGCCGGCACGTTGACGCCAAGCTTGATCTGGCCGACCGAGCGGATGATGTCGTCGCCGAGCAACTGGGCGAAGCAGGCATAGCCCCAATCGTTCATGTGCAGGCCGTCGGCGATGACGAAGCTCTCGACCGGCAGCGCCTGCTTCTCGTGCCAGTCGCGCATCACCTCGAAGCGCGGAAAAATGCCGACGTGACGCAGCTCGGCGACCTTGCCGAGCAACTTCACCATCTTGCCCGCGCTCTCGGCGCGCTTGTTGACGGCAGGTGAATATTGCGGATCGACCAGCACGATGTCGGCCTCGTCGGCGGCCTGGATCCGGCTGATGCCTTCTTCCACTGTTTTCGCCGTATCGCCGGGATCGAGGTTACGCAGCACGGCATTGGTACCGACCTGCCAGATCACCATGTCAGGATGCACGTCGATCACCTCCTTCTGGAGGCGCTTCATCATCTCGGGCGCGTCCTCGCCACCGACACCGGCATTGATGACGGTGATATCGGCGGTCGGATATTGCCGACGCAATTGCACGGCGAGGCGGTTCGGATAGTTGAAGTCCGGCGAGCTCGCGCCAAAGCCCGCGGTCGAGGACGAGCCGAACGCGACGATCACGACGGGCTTGCCGGCAATGAGCTTGTTCGCGACATGCGGCAAGGAGCCCATGGTCTTCGAGACGCCCTTCGGCGACAGGCAGGGCACGCGGCTGAAAATATCGCCGGCGGATTTCGCGACCTGCTTCACCTTGTCGATGGCGCGCGAGGTGAGACCGCGCTGCTCGCCTGCCGGCTGGCCGGTTGCGGCGACGGTCGTCTGGGACGGTGACGGCGGAGCGGGATCAGCCGCCTGCTGTGGAGCAGCTGTCGTCTGCGCGGCTTGCGCGCGAGCGGGTGTCTGCACGATGGGCATCAGCATCAGCAGCGCCGCCGCTGCGGGCGCAGCCAGCCGTGTCGACAGGCAAAAAGGGCGGAGAGAACTCATTAACGCTAGACCTCAATTTTGCTGCTCGGCCGGCCCCAGATGGGCGGCGTCGATCACGAACTGTGCCAACGCCCGGCCGATGCAATCATGGACCTGCTTCGCCAGCTCTGGGCCGCGGGTCGGGCTGAACAGGTCGAACTGACCCTGATCATTCCACTGCCGCATCATCGCGAAACGGTCGAACAGCGGGATATCATGCTCCTGCGCCACCACCCGCATATTATCAAGATAAGGCGGCGCCGAGATCATGGTTTCGGTGCGGGGGCTGTACTGCAAATTCATCAAGACGACGTCAGCCCCTGCATTTTGCAACGCAGCGACCCCTTCGGTCACCGCGTTGCGAAACTCGTCGGGATCGATGGATCGGATAGCATCCACGGTCCCGGTCTGCCAGATCACCAAAGTAGGCGTTTTTGCTTCCATCAGCTTAACGAAGCTTCCGGCAGTCTCCTCCGCGGTCTTCTTGCTCTGTATTTCTACGGAGACGTGCACGACCTCCGACGGCGGCAGCTTCTCCTTGAGGATCGCCTCCATGCGCGCCGGATAGGAGCTGCTCTCCGACGACGGAATGGTCGTCGAGCGGCTTCCGACGACCAGGATTTCGAGCGGTTTGCCTGATTTGACGGTGTCGGCGACCTTGTGGAGCTGGCTTTCGCTTGTCAGCAGGTAGGACGGCAATTCGCACGCCGCGGGCAGGGTCGGAGCAGCAGGCGCAGCATCCTCGGCGCGCGCCGACGGCGCGGCGAGGCCACCGCACAGCAGGATCAGGCTCAGGAGTACCTTCGCCTTCATCAGCCCCCTCCCGCCAGATCGGCGTTGCCGACGGCGTTTTTGGTTTTCGCACCGCTTTTGTCAGCCACGCGCTTGTACCACGAAATCACCCAAGCCACCGCCCACATGATCAGGATTCCGGCGAGACTGATCAGCGCATGCATGGCCGGTCCACCGGAGACCTCGGCCAGGATGAAATGGCCGGCAAAGGCCAGGAAGACGCCGAGACAGAAGATCTCCAGGGAATGCTGGCCGCACAGGATCAGCGGCCGCAGCCACGGCGATTTCAGGCCCGGCCACTCACGCGGCAGGAAGCGCACGGTGAGCGCCGCCAGCGCCAGGAAATGCGTGAAGCGCAGCACGTCCAGGTCGGTCTTGTCGATCGGATACATCCACTGCTCGAGCCGCTTCGGCATGTAGTGCGACAGCTGCGGCACGTACCAGGTCAGCGTCACGCAGAACGCTGCGACGAGATAGGCAATCGAGATCCACATCGTCACCGGGGAGGCGAGAATGCGCGACATGCGTCGCGCACCTCCGAGCGCGCACCAGGCCCCGAACACGAACAGCAATTGCCATGCCAGCGGATTGAACGCCCAGAATCCGTTCGGATAGGCCGAGAAGTAGAGGTCGAACTCCCACGTCGCCGCGTAGAGCAGGGCCGACAGCGCCAGCGTGACGTCCGGCTTCCACTTCATCGACCACAGGATCAGCGGCAGCGCCAGCATCAGCACGATATAGAGCGGCAGCACGTCCATGTTGACGGGACGGAAGCGCAAGAGCAGCGCCTGCACGATGGTGATGTCGGGCTGCTTGAGGAAATCCATGATGCCCATCTCTTCGGTGTAGAGCGGGTTCTCGAAGCTGGTCGCCACATAGGAGATCTCGGCGAGGAAGATCGTGAACAGGAAGACGTGGGCGACATAGATCTGCCAGACCCGGCGCAGGATGCGCGCGGTGGCGACCACGAAGCTGTTCTCCAGCATGGCGCGGCCGTAGACGAACGCGGCGGTGTAGCCGGAGATGAAGATGAAGATCTCGGTGGCGTCGCTGAAGCCGTAATTGCGGATCGTGAACCAGGTCAGCAAATTCGGCGGCAGATGGTCGATGAAGATCAGCCACAGCGCCAGGCCGCGAAAAAGGTCGAGCCTGAGCTCGCGCTCGCCGATGGCGGGCAGCGTGATCGCCGGCGCACGCAGCTTCGCCTCCACGGGCTTGGCACCCGCGGGGGTGGCGCTTGCGGTTCCTGCGATCGATCCCGTCACTTGATCGGCAATGGTCATCGGGGCCCAAAAACCCTTCCGCAAATCGCGACGTTTCTAAGGGAGTGTATCGGTCCGGTCGCCGCCTCGCAAAGCGGCCGGATCACATACGGGTGTATCTTGGGGGTGTACTTCCCCGTTAATTCTGGCGGGACGATGTCGCCAAAGCCCCCGCGGCATTTGGTTCCGGACGAGGATTTCGTTATGATGGCAACCATGTACCGCGCCGTGACCCGCCAGATCGAAGTGACCGTCGAGCCGAACTTTGTTCCGGAGCAGTCGTCGGCCGACCGCTCGCGCTATTTCTGGTCCTACACCATCGTCATCACCAATTCCGGCGAGGAGACCGTGCAGCTCAAGACGCGGCATTGGATCATCACCGACGCCTCCGGCCGGCAGCAGGAGGTCAAGGGCGAAGGCGTCGTCGGCGAGCAGCCGACCCTCGCCCCCGGCGAGCGCTTCGAATACACCTCGGGCGTCCCGCTCTCGACCGCCTCCGGCTTCATGACCGGCCGCTACCAGATGGTCAGCGAGACCGGCGAGCGTTTCGAGATCGAGGTGCCGACGTTCTCGCTCGACAGCCCTGACAACAAGCGGGTGTTGAACTAGAGCGGACGGCACCCACAACTGTCATGCCCGGGCTTGACCGGGGCATCCAGTACGTCGCGGCCTCTCGATTTCATCGCTACCGTCTCGGAGTACTGGATCGCCCGATCAAGTCGGGCGATGACACCAAGTATATGGTGCGCAATGACGTACGTGGCGCCTAGGCGCTCTCCACGCCCGCCTCGTGCGGCGTGAACTGGTAGACCGAGCTGCAGAACTCGCAGGTCACGACGACCTTGTCGTCCTTGACCATCGCGATGCGATCATCCGGCGAGAAGCTCTTCAGCATCGACGCAACCGCGTCGCGCGAACAGGAGCATTGCGCCTTCAGCACAAGCGGGTTGAACACGCGCACGCCGCGTTCGTGGAACAGGCGGTAGAGCAGCCGCTCGCCGGAGAGATCGGGATCGATCAGCTCGACGTCCTCGACAGTCTCGATCAGCGAGCGCGCCTCGACCCAGGCATCATCCTCGGCGATGCTATGCACCTCGGCGCCTTCGGGCGCGTCGCCGGGATGCAGGTCGGCCTGCCGCGCGCGCTCAGGCGCCTTCGGCAAGAACTGCATCAGCATGCCGCCGGCACGCCAGCGATGCTTGCCACCGTCGCTCGAGCGCCACTCCTCGCCGACCGCAAGACGCACGCGCGTCGGGATCTGCTCGGAGCGCAGGAAATATTCGTGCGCGGCATCTTCCAGGCTGCCGCCGTCGAGCGCGACCAGGCCCTGGTAGCGGCTCATGTCGGGCCCCTGATCGATGGTCATGGCGAGATGGCCGCGGCCGAGCAGCGCGCCGGAATCCTTGGCATCGCCGAGACGCTCGGCATCGAAGCGCGCATAGGCGCGCAGGCGATCCGGCGCCTGATAATCCACCACCAGGAACGACACCGGACCGTCGGTCTGGGCCTGCAGGATGAAGCGGCCCTCGAATTTCAGCGCAGAGCCGAGCAGCGTCGTGAGCACGATGGCCTCGCCGAGCAGCTTGCCGACCGGGGCAGGATAATCGTGCTTGGTCAGGATGTCGTCGAGCGCGGGGCCGAGCCGCACCAGGCGGCCGCGGACGTCGAGCGCGTCGACCTCGTAAGGCAGCACGGCATCGTCGATCGGAACCGCCGAAGGCGCGCGAACCGGGCCCTCGGGTCCGGTTTTCATGTCGGGGGATTGGGAAACCATGGCGCTCTATCTGGGATCGGTCGATGCAAAATGAAAGAGGTACGCCCGCATTCCGTCGATGGAACGACGGCCTGCGTAGCCCGGATGGAGCGCAGCGCAATCCGGGACTAGTCCATCCCCGGCCCCCCGATTTCGCTGCGCTCCATCCGGGCTACAAGGAAGGCTACTTCACCGCGTCAAAGCACCAGGCCAGAATGCCCTTCTGCGCGTGCAGGCGGTTTTCGGCCTCGTCGAACACGACCGATTGCGGGCCGTCGATCACTTCGTCGGTGACCTCCTCGCCGCGATGGGCGGGCAAGCAGTGCATGAACAGCGCATCGGGCTTGGCCAGCGACATCAGTTTGGCATTGACCTGATAGGGCTTGAGCACGTTGTGGCGGTGCTCGCCTTCCTTGTCGCCCATCGACACCCAGGTGTCCGTGACGACGCAATCGGCGCCCTTCACGGCGGCTTCCGGATCGGTACCGATCACGATCGATGCGCCGGTGGCCTTGATGAAGTCGCGCATCACCTTCTTCGGAGCGAGTTCCGGCGGTGTCGCGACATTGAGCTTGAACTTGAAACGCTCGGCGGCATGGGCCCAGGACGCCAGCACGTTGTTGTCGTCGCCGGTCCAGGCCACCGTCCGACCTTCGATGGGGCCGCGATGCTCCTCGAAGGTCATCAGATCTGCCATCACCTGACAGGGATGCGAGCGCCGTGTCAGGCCGTTGATGACAGGCACCGTGGCGTTCGCCGCGAGCTCCAGCAGCGCCTCGTGATTGAGGATGCGGATCATGATGGCATCGACATAACGCGACAGCACGCGCGCGGTGTCGGCGATGGTTTCGCCGCGGCCGAGCTGCATCTCGGCGCCGGTGAGCATGATGGGCTCGCCGCCGAGCTGGCGCATGGCGACATCGAACGAGACGCGGGTGCGGGTCGACGGCCGCTCGAAGATCATCGCCAGCGTCTTGCCTTCGAGCGGCCTGACCGGCTGATGCGCCTTCTGCTTCGCCTTCATGGCGGAGGAGGCCGCGAGCATGCTCTTGAGCTCCGACAGCGGCAGCTCGTTGATATCGAGGAAGTGCTTGGGTGACTTGCTCATCAGCTTGCCGCCCGCTTGTTGCCGGACAGCGCCGTGCAGGCGCGTTCGAGCCTGACGACGCTGTCCTCGATCTCGGCTTCGGTGACGATCAACGGCGGCAGGAAGCGCACGACATTGTCGCCGGCGCTGACGGTGAGCAGCTTCTCGTTGCGGAGCGCTGCGACCAGGTCGCCGGAGGGCACCACGGCCTTGATGCCGATCAGGAGCCCCTCGCCGCGCACTTCGCTGACGACATCGGGGTGGCGGTCGATCACGGAGGCGAGCTTCTGCTTGAGCAGCAACGACATCTTCTGCACGTGGTCGAAGAACCCGGGCTTGAGCATGACGTCGAGCACGGCATTCGCGGCCGCAATCGCCAGCGGATTGCCCCCGAAAGTCGAACCGTGCGAGCCGGGGCCCATGCCGGCGGCAGCATCGGCGGTCGCCAGTATCGCGCCGATCGGGAAGCCGCCGCCGAGCGCTTTCGCCAGCGACATCACGTCGGGCGTGACGCCCGTGCGCCGGTGAGCAAAGAGATCGCCGGTGCGGCCCATGCCGGTCTGCACCTCGTCGAACGCGAGCAGCAGACCCTTCTCATCGCAGAGCTGACGCAGCGCCTTGAGAAAGCCTGATTGCGCCGAACGCACGCCGCCCTCACCCTGGATCGGCTCGATCAGGATACCGGCGGTGTGCGGGCCGATCGCCTTCTTGACGGCCTCGAGGTCGCCATGCGGCACCTGGTCGAAGCCGTCCATCGGCGGACCAAAGCCTTCGAGATATTTTGCAGAGCCCGTCGCGGCGAGCGTCGCCAGCGTGCGGCCATGGAAGGCGCCCTCGAACGTGATGATGCGGTAGCGCTCCGGGTGCCCCTTGGAGAAGTGATGGTGGCGCACCAGCTTGATGACGCCCTCCAGCGCCTCGGCGCCGGAATTGCAGAAGAAAACGAAGTCCGCAAAGCTCTCGCTGCACAGGCGCGCGGCGAGCTTCTCGCCATCAGGGCTCTGGAACAGGTTCGACATGTGCCAGAGCTTGGTTGCCTGCTCCTGCAACGCCTTGACCAGCGCAGGATGGGCATGGCCGAGCGCATTCACCGCGACGCCCGAGGTGAAATCGAGATAGCGATCGCCGTTGGTCGCGATCAACCAGACGCCTTCGCCGCGCTCAAAACCAATGTCGGCCCTGGCGAAAACGGGGAGCAAATGCGGCGCTGCGCTGCTGGTCATGACGATCACTTGATTGTTGCGGACGGTGAAGGGTGCATTGCGCAACGCACCATTGACCGGCCCGGAAAACGAAACGTGCCGCCTTTTAAGGGCGGCACGCGCGACTATCTTAGGCCTGGTGAAACCGGTGTCAATGCCGCCCGGAAAGCCTCGCGAAACGCTGATTCCGTAGTCTTGCGGTGGCGTTTTTGCGGGAATTTCGCCACGGAACATGTGGAAGCGAGTCGGCGGACTCTTGCGCGTGAGTCGCGCCATATTGTAGCGTTTGGCTTGTCAGATACGACATCTCGTGCAGCAGTCCTGATCCCAGAAGTCCTCATGTACCGGCGTAAACGTTCGGGCGCATCTCGCGCGCCCGGCGAGCCTTAAGGGATTCTGACGGCACGGGTTTTTCGAGACTTAGGCATTCGTCGTGCCGCCCCGAAGATGGCGGCGCGCGGCGAAGGAAAGGGTGCAATGACGGTTTTGACCTGGTCCGACGATCGCGTCGAGCAGCTGAAAAAGCTCTGGGAGGCCGGACTTTCGGCCAGCCAGATCGCCGCCGAGCTTGGGAATGTCACCCGTAACGCCGTGATCGGCAAGGTGCACAGGCTCGGCCTGTCCGGCCGCGCCAAGAGCCCGACGTCGGCAGCTCCACGGCCGCGCAAAGCGCGGCCCGCGCAGCACATGATGCGGGTGAGCCGGCCGATGGCGCGCGGCAACACCGCGCTGGCGCAGGCCTTCGAGGTCGAGGTCGAGGCAGAGCCCGTCACTTACGACAACGTGGTGCCGATGAGCCAGCGGCTGTCGCTGCTCGAGCTGAACGAGGCCACCTGCCACTGGCCGGTCGGCGATCCCTCGAGCCCGGATTTCTTCTTCTGCGGCGGAAAGGCGCTGTCCGGCCTGCCCTACTGCGCCCAGCACTCGCGGGTTGCGTATCAGCCGGCCGCCGATCGCCGGCGTGCGCCGGCGAAGCCGGGCGCGCGGTGAGCTGAACGAATTTAGCTGACAACGACGACAGCCGTGACACGATCACGGCTCAACGGACTCGGTGTCGGCGACGGCTGAGACCGCCGCAGCCGTCGTACGCAACTCACCTGCGCAAACCTACGTCTGCTCGGCCTTCGCAAAGCGATCGTCCAGCGCATAGCCGGCACCGCGGACGGTGCGGATGGGGTCCTGCTCGCGGCCGAGATTGAGCAGCTTGCGCAGCCGGCCGATATGAACGTCGACGGTGCGCTCGTCGATATAGATGTCGCGGCCCCAGACGCTGTCGAGCAGCTGCTCGCGCGAGAACACGCGGCCGGGATGCTCGAGGAAGAACTCCAAAAGGCGGTATTCGGTCGGGCCGAGATCGATCGGACGGCCCGAGCGCGCCACGCGGCGCTTCTCGCGATCAAGCTCGATGTCGCCGAAGGCGAGGACGGTTGCGAGCCGCTCGGGGCTTGCGCGGCGGAGCAGGCCCTTCACGCGCGCCAAGAGCTCGGGCACCGAGAACGGCTTGACGATGTAATCGTCGGCGCCGGTGGCGAGCCCCCGCACCCGCTCGCTCTCCTCGCCGCGCGCGGTGAGCATGATGATCGGCAGCTGCTTGGTGTCGGACCGCGTCCGCAGCCGGCGGCACAGCTCGATGCCGGACAGCCCCGGCAGCATCCAGTCGAGCACGATCAGATCGGGGATGTGCTCCTTGAGACGGGTGTCGGCGTCGTCGCCGCGCATCACCGTCTCGACGTCATAGCCGTCGCCTTCGAGGTTGTAGCGGAGAAGCTCGGTCAGAGCTTCCTCGTCCTCAACCACCATGATGCGTGCGCCCATCGGGTCGTCGCTCCTTGCGTAATCAGGTGTTCGGGACCGTCGTGGCGAACGTCGTCATGTCGCCCTTCGGCCGCTTGTCGGTGATGGCCTGGCCTTCGATCATGTAGAACACGGTCTCGGCGATATTGGTGGCGTGGTCGCCGATCCGCTCGATGTTCTTGGCGCAGAACATCAGGTGGATGCAGAACGAGATGTTGCGCGGATCCTCCATCATGTAGGTGAGGAGCTCGCGGAACAGGGAGGTGCAGATGGCGTCGACCTCCTCGTCCCCCTTCCACACCGCCATCGCCGCCGGCAGATCATGCGCCGCATAGGCGTCCAGCACCGACTTGACCTGCTGCTGCACGAGGTCGGTCATGTGCTCGAGGCCGCGGAACAGCTTGAGCGGATGGAAGTCGGTCTCCAGCGCCGCGACGCGCTTGCCCATGTTCTTGGCGAGGTCGCCGATGCGCTCGAGATCGGTGGCAACGCGCATCGCGCCGACGATCTCGCGCAGATCGACCGCCATCGGCTGGCGGCGCGCGATGGTGAGCACGGCGCGCTCCTCGATCTTCCTCTGCAGCGTGTCGAGCTCGGCGTCGATGGTGACGACCCGCTGACCGAGCGCGACGTCGCGGCGGATCAGCGCATCGACGGAATCGACGATCATGCGCTCGGCGATGCCGCCCATCTCGGCGACCAGACGGGTGAGCTCCTGGAGGTCGGTGTCGAAGGCCTTTGCGGTATGTTCAGAACCCATGTTCCGTCTCCTCAGCCGAACCGGCCGGTGATGTAATCCTGCGTACGCCGGTCGGATGGCGACGTGAAGATCTTGCTGGTGTCGTCGAACTCGATCAGCTCGCCGAGATACATGAAGGCGGTCTTGTCGGAGACGCGGGCCGCCTGCTGCATGTTGTGGGTGACGATCGCAATCGTGTAGTTCTCGGACAGTTCCTGGATCAGCTCTTCGACCTTGGCGGTCGAGATCGGATCGAGCGCCGAGCAGGGCTCGTCGAACAGAATCACTTCGGGCCGCACCGCCACGGTGCGGGCGATGCAGAGACGCTGCTGCTGCCCGCCGGAAAGCGACAGGCCGGAGGCGTTGAGCTTGTCCTTGACCTCGTTCCACAGCGCGCCGCCGCGCAGCGCCTTCTCGACGCGGTCGTCCATCTCGGACTTCGAGATCTTCTCGTAGAGACGGATGCCGAAGGCGATGTTCTCGTAGATCGTCATCGGGAACGGCGTCGGCTTCTGGAACACCATGCCGACGCGGGCGCGCAGCAGGTTGAGGTCGAGCTTGGGGTCGAGGATGTTGGTCTGGTCGAGCATCAACTGGCCGGTGACGCGCTGGCCCGGATAGAGGTCGTACATCCGGTTGAAGATGCGCAGCAGGGTCGACTTGCCGCAGCCGGACGGGCCGATGAAGGCGGTGACTCGGTTGGTGCCGAGCGTCAGGTTGATGTTCTTCAGCGCGTGGTGCTCGCCGTAATAGAAGTTGAGGTTGCGCACTGTCACCTTCGCCGGCGCTTCCGGCAGCGGCTGCTGCGAGGCCAGATGAGCGTTGGAGCTCACGGATACGGACAGGTCGGTCATTTTGCGGTCCTCTCGGCGCCGAGGATGCGGGCGCCAATGTTCAGGGCAAGCACGGTGAGCGTGATCAGCAGCGCACCGCTCCAGGCGAGCTGCTTCCAATAGGCGTAGGGGCTCTGGACGAAGTTGTTGATGGTGACGGGCAGGTTCGCCATCGTCTTGTTCAGGCCGAGACTGAAGAACTGGTTCGACAGCGCGGTGAAGAGCAGCGGCGCGGTTTCGCCGGCGACGCGGGCGGTCGCGAGCAGCACCCCGGTGATGAGGCCGGAGCGCGCGGCGCGGTAGGCGATCCGCTTGATCACCAGCGAGCGCGGCAGGCCGAGCGCCGAGGCCGCCTCGCGCAGCGCATTCGGCACCAGCAGCAGCATGTCCTCCGTCGTGCGCAGCACCACTGGGATAACGATCACGGCGAGCGCGAGCGAGCCTGCGATCGCCGAGAAGCCGCGCATGGGCACCACCACCGCGCCATAGATGAACAGGCCGATGATGATCGAGGGCGCCGAGAGCAGGATGTCGTTGATGAAGCGGATCACCGAGGTCAGCTTGTCGTTGCGACCGTACTCGGCGAGATAGGTGCCGGCGAACAGGCCGAGCGGCGCGCCGATGCCAACGCCGATCACTGTCATGATGATCGAACCGACGATCGCGTTGCGCAGGCCCCCTTCAGTCGAGCCCGGAGGTGGCGTGTCTGCTGCAAACAGCTCGACATTCAGGCCCGAGACCCCGTTATAGAGCAACGTCATTAGGATCAGCGCCAGCCAAGTGACACCGAAGGCGGCGGCTGCAATACACAGGCCGCGGACGACGATGTCCTTGCGGCGGCGGCTCGCATAAATCGGGTTCATGGCGTCAGGTCCCCGCCTTCTTTTCCAATCGCATCAGCATCAGCCGGGCGCCCGCGAGCACGAAGAACGTCAGCACGAACAGCAGCAGGCCGAGCAGGATCAGGCCGGATTGGTGCAGGCCGTCGCTCTCGGCGAATTCGGAGGCGATCGCCGCCGAGATCGTGGTGCCCGGCGCGAAGATCGAGGACGAGATGCGGAACGAGTTGCCGATGATGAAGGTCACCGCCATGGTCTCGCCGAGCGCGCGGCCCAGCGCCAGCATGACGCCGCCGATGATGCCGACGCGGGTGTAGGGGATCACCACGCTGCGCACGACCTCCCAGGTGGTGCAGCCGACCCCGTAGGCGGCCTCCTTCAGCACCGGCGGCACGGTCTTGAACACGTCGACCGAGATCGAGGTGATGAAGGGCAGCACCATGATGGCGAGGATCAGCGCGGCATTGAACAGGCTGAGGTAAGACGGCGGGCCGGCGAAGATCGCGCCGAGCACGGGGACACCGTCGAAGATCTTGATCATGAAGGGCTGGAAGGTGTTGGCCAGGAACGGGCCCAGCACGAAGAAGCCCCACATGCCGTAGATGATCGAGGGAATGCCGGCGAGCAGCTCCACGGCCATGCCGATCGGACGGCGCAGCCATTGCGGGCAGAGCTCGGTCAGGAAGATCGCAATGCCGAGACCGACGGGAATGGCAATCAGCATCGCGATGAAGGAGGTAACGAGCGTACCGTACATCGGCCCGAGCGCGCCGAGCACGGGCGGATCCGCCGAGGGCGCCCAGCGCTGCGTCCACAGGAACGCGAAGCCGTATTCCTTCATCGCCGGAAAGGCGCCGACGATCAGCGACAGGATGATGCCGCCGAGGATGAGGAGAACTGAGATCGCGGAGAGCCGGGTGATCCAATAGAAGGTGACATCGCCGAGCTTGAACGCGCTCAAGGCCTTGGCGCGGTCATACGGTCCGGCGTCGTCGATTACGTCGCTCTGAACAGCCATCTCTGCCACGCCGATCCCCTGTACCAATTTACTCGTTCTTGTTTGATCGGTCTCGTGCCCCGGACGCGGCGCAGCGCGTAAGCGGTGCGACGCAGATCCGGGGCCACCTCTTGTGGGTCCCGGCTCAGCGGTGCGTCATTTCATGCCGCACCGCGTCCGGGACACGGGAGCCTGGGCTCAGCTCTTGATCTCGGCAGACCAGGTCTTCTCGATCTGCTGGACAACGCTGTCCGGCATCGGGATGTAGTCGAGCTCCTCGGCCGCCTTGGCGCCGTTCTTGAAGGCCCAGCGGAAGAACTTGATGGCTTCCTGCGAGGCCGCCTTGTCGGTGGCATCCTTGTGCATGAGGATGAAGGTCGCCGCCGTGATCGGCCAGGACTTGTCGCCGGGCTGGTCGGTCAGGATGACGTAATAGCCGGGCGCCTTGGACCAGTCGGCGTTGGCTGCGGCCGCCTGGAACGCCTCGGTGGTGGGCTCAACGGTCTTGCCGCCCTTGTTGACCAACTTGGTGTAGGTCAGCTTGTTCTGCTTGGCGTAGGCGTACTCGACGTAACCGATCGAGTTCTTGGTCTGGCTGATGTTGCCCGACACGCCTTCATTGCCCTTGGCGCCGACGCCAACCGGCCACTCGACGGCGGTGCCCTCACCGACCTTGCTCTTCCAGTCGGCGCTGACCTTGGAGAGATAGTTGGTGAAGTTGAAGGTGGTGCCCGAACCGTCCGAGCGGCGAACCACGGTGATCGCCTCCGACGGCAGCTTCACGTTGGGATTGAGCTTCTTGATCGCGGCGTCGTCCCACTTGGTGATCTTGCCGAGATAGATGTTGGCGAGGGTCTCGCCGTCAAACACCATCTCGCCGGCCTTGACGCCTTCAAGGTTGACGACGGGAACGATCGCGCCCATCACCATCGGCCACTGCGCGAGACCGTCCTTCTCGAGCTGCTCGGCCTTGAGCGGCATGTCGGTCGCGCCGAAGGTCACGGTCTTGGCCTGGATCTGCTTGATGCCGCCGCCGGAACCGATCGACTGGTAGTTCAAGCCGTTGCCGGTCTCCTTCTTGTAGGCATCAGCCCATTTCGAATAGATCGGGAACGGGAACGTCGCGCCGGCACCGGTGATGTCGGCTGCAAAGGCCGCCGTCGTCGTGGCGGCGACCAAGCCGGCAGCGACGATCGTCTTGATGAAATTCATGCTGGTCTCCATACAGGGGAGCGAAGCGCCATCCGCGCCCGATCGCGCTCCCCGCGCCGCCCCTTTAGGAGCGGTCGGCTGAGCTTTTACGAAGGTTTCGTGACAGTCGGATGACACCATCAAGCGATTGAAATCGCTTGCATTTTTGTCTTATACTAAAGTCTTGGCCGAGGGAAAACAGGCAGTGAAAGTGGCGCCCTGTTTGGGCACGCTTTCGATCACAAGGCGACCGCGGTGGCGGTTAAGAATATGTTTCACCAGCGATAATCCGAGCCCGGTTCCGCCCTGCGAGCGGCTGTCGCCGACATCCACCCGATAGAAGCGCTCGGTCAGGCGCGGCAGGTGCTCGGGTGCGATGCCGGGACCGAAATCGCGCACCGTGGCTCGGATCTCCTGAGTTCCATCAGTCGTTGGCGTCGTGGTGAGCGACACGATGACGCGTCCTCCGGAAGCGCCGTATTTGAGCGCGTTCTCGATCAGGTTCTCGAACAGCCGCAGCAGTTCTTCGCGATCGCCGGCGATCATCACCGGGTCATCAGGCAGATGGGTCTCGACCTCGACCTGGCGCTCGCGCGCCAGCGGCTCGAGCCCATCGGCGACCTGACGAATGATCGGCAGCAGGTCGACCAGGGTATCCGGCCGCACATGGGCCGACAGCTCCACCCGCGACAGCGACAAGAGATCGTCGATCAGGCGCGCCATGCGCGTGGCCTGATTGTGCATGATGCCGAGGAAGCGCTCGCGCGCCTTGGGGTCGTCCTTGGCCTGGCCCTGCAGCGTGTCAATGAAGCCGGACAGCGCGGCGAGCGGCGTGCGCAGCTCGTGGCTGGCATTGGCGACGAAATCGGCGCGCATCTCCTCGACCCGGCGCAGCGGCGTCTGGTCGTGGAAGGTCATCAGCATGCATTTATCGGCGCCGCCGAAATTGGTCGGCACCGGCACCGGGGTGATGATCAGCTCCATCCAGCGATCCACCGGCACATGGTCGAGGTAGGTCGCACGCCGCGGCTCGGTTGTCGCAATGGACTCGCGCAGCGCGGTGATGATTTCAGGCGAGCGAAGCGCGAATTGGGCGAGCTCGTTCTTGCGCAGTGCCGGCGCAAGCTGGGCCGCGGCGGCGTTGAGGTGGATGACGCGACCGGCGCGGTCGAGCAGCACGGCGGGATCGGGCATGCCGGCGACGACAGCGGCCACCGCGGCGGTCTCAACAGGATTGACGCGCCTGACGTCTTCGCGCGAGGCGACGGTATCATGCAGCCGCCACGGGATCAGCGCCGCAGCCGCGATGCAGAGGAAGATGATCGCGGCGTGCAGCGCCGACAATTCGCCGAGCGAAACTACGGTCGACAGCGCCAGCGCAGCGGCAATCAGGATAATTGTCGAGTGCCGCAGCCGGTCGGACCAGGGCTGAGCGGGGGGAGAAGATGGGGCGTCGATCGCCATCGGGGCGGACTTCTCCTAGGGAGTCTAGATTCGAGACCTGCGCCGGTCAGGCGCCGCCGTCGCTGCGCTTTCTGACATAAGCGGCTTCCCGTGGTGGGCCGGGGTCGAGCTTGAGGGCCGCCTGCTGCAGGCGCTTCGATCGAGCGCCGATGATAACCTCGCGAAACGTCAGCAAGATTACAGAGATGACGAAAGGGGAGAGATAATAGAGCACCCGGAACAGCAGCATGCCGCCGAGCAGCTCCTCCCGGTCCATCTGCCAGAGGCCGACCAGCATGGCGGCATCGAACACGCCAAGCCCTCCGGGCGAGTGGCTGGCGAAGCCGAGCAGGGTCGCCGAGACGAAGATGACGGCAACCACGACGAAGCCGAGATTGGGCTCGTCCGGAACCAGCACATACATCGCGAGCGCGCAGAAGCCGAGGTCGATGATGCCGATCGTGATCTGGAGCAGCGTCAGCGGGCCACCCGGCAGCACGACAGTCCAGGGGCCGCGTCCAACCACCCGCGGCTGGGTCCAGACCCAGACCACGTATCCCACCAGCGCGGCGATGATCATCATCGCGATGGTCCGGTTGAGCCAGGGCGGCAGCAGGTCGATCGAGGCGGCGGCCTCGGGATGATAGGAGATGCCGAGGCCGAGCACGGCGGCATTGCCGAGCCAGAAGGTGAGGCCGGCGAGGAAGCAGATCTTTGCGACGTCGATCGCGTTGAGGCCATAGGCCGAATAGATGCGATAGCGCACCGCGCCGCCGGTGAAGACGGATGCGCCGACATTGTGGCCAATGGAATAGCTGGTGAAGGCGGCGAGCGCGTTGATGCGGTAGGGCACTTCGGAATGGCCGATCGCACGCACCGCGAAGAGGTCGTAGAAGGTCAGGGTGAAATAGCCCGCAGCGACGAACAGGCCTGCCATCGCAATCTGGCTCGGCTCGGTGCTCTTGATGGCTTCGATCACCTCGTTGACGTCGATGCCGCGCAGCATGTGGTAGAGCACATAGCAAGCGATGCCGATGACCGCGACGCTGATCACAACTCCAAGCTTATGCAGGATTTGCTTCTGGCGCAGAAACGTCATCGCCCTGCGTATGGCTTCCAGCATCTAGACCTCGAACAACGCTTCAGCGGCCGGGGTGGCCAGCGAACGGGCGGATGACGCACAGGCGCTCGACGGTCCCTCGCCGCCGGCTCCGGCATCGCGCATGCCCCCCGCCCCTCCACTAGCGCGTTTTGCGGCGGAGTGGAATTCGCCAATGTGAACAAAATCACGTGCCTTCAATGTTTTAGGCAGGCTGCAGGCTCCTGATGCACGGTTTGGCGCTTTCGGCGGCAAGACTCGGCGCGAATCTCCATGGCGATCCTGCGCAGACGCCATGAAGTTTTGATGATTTCGGCCCGACAATGTTCCGTCACGCCTTAAGCAGAAATCAATCTATGAATGGGGCCGGCCTGTTGAAAGAGGGGCAGTGCGCCGCTGGGTGCGGCGCAGCGAGCCCAGGACGCAGGACCACCTAAGGCGCGGTCAGATAGCCGCGCTGATACGCGCTGGCCTGGTCGTCGAAAATCGCCATGGCCGTCGTCATCCGGCGGAATCCGAGGCGTTCGTAGAAGCCTTCCTTGCCCGGTACCGAATAGAGGATGATCTTGCGATGTCCACGGCATCGCGCCAGCAGCCGCGCGACGAGCTCGCGGCCGAGACCTTGCCCCTGATAGTCCGGGTGCACTGCGACATCACACAGATGAGCGCAATCGCGGCCATCGGCCAGCGCACGTCCGGCGCCGACAAGGCGGCCTTCGTCATGGGCGAAGGCGAGAAACATGCTGTTACCGAACACGAGCGCGAGATCGGCGGGCGCCTTGTTGCCGAGCGGGGCAACCCGGTAAAGCGCGGAGAGCTCATCCCAGCTGATGCCGGCGGGATCGTCGGTCCAGACAATTGACATCGGCCACGTCTCCCCGCTTCAGCGCCGCGCCGCGATGACTGCAGCGACGATTTCGTCACTGCCCGGGAAGTGGCCCTTGCTGCGGCTTGCGACAATCCGCTCGCCAAGCTTGACCTGAAAGACGCCTCCCTTGCCTGGCACGAGATCCGGTTCCAAAGCCAGTTGCCGGCGCAGCGCCGCGGCCGCTTCTCTTGCATGCTTTTCGTAGCCGCATGGACGGCAATAGATAATGGTCACGTCAGACATTTCGCGCTCCTTCACGCTGCAAGCTGCGGGCGCATTGCTTCGATGCCGGCGATCCAGCCCGCGACGGAGCGGCCGATCGCCTCGGGGTGATCCTCCTGAAGGAAGTGCAGGCCGGGGCCGAGATGCACGTGAGCGCAATGCTTCAGCGAGGCTGCGAACGCCTCCGCATAGGCGGGCGAGACGATGGCGCCGGGCGCACCTGAGAACAGCAGCTTGGGATAGGACGATGCGGCGAGCGCCGCATGCGCCGACTGAAGTGTCGCGTAGACATCGGCGGGGTCGCCCGCGATCGGCAGCTCGCGCGGAAGTGCGAGAACGGGTCGGCGGCTCTCCGGGGTCGGGAAGGGCGCGCGGTACGGCGCCATCTCCTCGTCGCTGAGCTTTCGCACGATGCCGCCGGGCAGCACGCGCTCGATGAAGGCATTGGCCTCCAGGATCATGGCCTCGCCCTCGCCCGGCGTCCTGAACTTGCGGAAGGCCGCCCGCGCAGCCTCTGCGTGGTCCTGCTCTTCGGCGACCTCGGTATGATGGAAATCCTGCCAGCTCGGCATCGGGCGAATGAACTCCATGAAGGCGAGGCCGCGCACGAGGTCCGGCCGGCGCGCAGCAAGGTGAAGAGCGAGCGCCGTGCCCCAATCCTGCGCGACGAGATAGGCGGACGTTATACCTCGCTGTTCGATGAAGGCATCGAGATAGCGGGCGAGGTCGAAGAAGCGATAGGCGATGTCCGGCTTGTCGGATTGGCCGAAGCCGATGTTGTCGGGCGCGATGCAATGCGCGACCGGCGCCACCAGCGGCAGAATGTTGCGCCAGATGTGCGACGATGTCGGATTGCCGTGCAGGAAGAGCGCGACGGGCGCGTCCTCCGCGCCGGTCTCGCGATAGGCCATGCTGCTTCCGAGGACGGACGCTTTGCGAATCTGAATCTCGATCTGCTTGGTCATGTCAGCTCCTTGAACACGGTTTGGAATGCGATGGTCTTGAAACGCTCGAGCGCCTGGGGGTTGCGATCGACCTTCATGCGCAGGATCGCGCCCTGCCAGGACGCAAGCAGGAAATCGGCAAGCTCCTCGGGCGGGAAATCGGAGGCGATCTCGCCGCAGGTCTGGGCATCCCTGATGCAGGCGGCGAACGGCACGCGCCATTCGGCAAAGATCTGCGCCAGACGCGCGCGCAGCAGCTCGCTGCTGCCGGTCGCTTCCAGGCTGAGATCGCCGATCAGGCAGCCACGACCGTAGCCGTCGGCCTCGAGACGGCCAGTGATGATGTCGAGATAGCGCTTCAGCCGCGCGCGCGGCGTCAGCGAGGTGTCCTCGAGCGCCTCCGCGACCAGCCCCCTGGTGACAGCGAAATAGCGGTCGAGCACCTCGGAGGCGAACGCCTCCTTGGAGCGGAAATGGTTGGTGAAGGACCCCTGCGGAGCGCCCGCTGCAGCGGTGACGTCGCGCACGCTGGTACCGTGATAGCCGGTCCGGAACATGACCTTCAGGCCGGCGTCGAGGATGGCGTCTTTGAGCGATGGCTTTGGCATAGGGAATATAATACGTACGTACGTATTGATGTCAAGCGAAGACATATTATCTCGACAATCCCGTTTGAGATCAATTGATTATAGAATTTTTGGTGCCACAGGCTGGCTGCGCGAGACCACCCAATAACGCAGCCAAGCGCCGATGGTGCAGCCGACGAGGTAGCACGCGAACAAGACCAGCCCGAGATCGAGCCAGTAGCCGAAACGGCCTGGGACGACATGCGCAAAGGAGGCCGCAACCAGGCCCGCAACCAACGCCGCGAGCCAGCGCGCCGTGACTTTCGAGGTGCCGTTGCCGCGCTGGACCACCGAGATCCAGCCCATGCAGAAGCCCAGCAGAGCCGAGCCGATCAGCCAGCCCATATGGAACGAGACGAGATAGGGCATCGTCACCTCACCAGAAATTCGATGCGGCGGTTTTGCGCCTTGCCGTCGTCGGTGTCGTTGCCGGCGACAGGCTGCGTGCTGCCGTAACCGACGGCGGTGAAGCGATCGGCCGGCAGGCCGGCCTTGACCAGATAAGCGATCACCGCCTGCGCGCGCTTTTCGGACAGCGCCTGGTTGAAGGAATCCTCGCCGTCGGCATCGGTATGACCCGCGACCTCGATATTGGTGGTCGGGCAACGCAACGCCGTCTCGATCAGATGATCGAGAATGCCGGCGGAGTCAGGATCGATGTCGGCGCGCTTGGGCTCGAAGCGGATCTTGCCCTTGGCCAGCAGTTCGGAAAACAATTGCTGGCAGACGGTGCCGTCGACAGGCCCCGCCGCGGGCTTCACGGTGATTTCGGGCTTGTATTGCCAGGTCTTCGGAAAGTCCTTGCCGAGACCGGCGCGAATGTCGTTGGCGGCGCCTTCGTACAACGCATCTCCTGACAGCTTGACCTCGCGATCGGATACCACGAGCGTGCCGGTCGACAGCCGCGACAGCGCGCCGAGCGCTGCGACCACGGCAGTATTGAAAGAGCTGGGCGCGCCGATGCTGGCCTTGAGATTGTCGACCACCTTCTCCGCGAAGAACTTTCGCGAGGCGCTGGTTGCGATCGCTGCGTGCACGGTGTTGTCGGGCACGTAGCCGGTCAGCGTCACGGTGGCGGCAACCGGATCCTTGTAGGCCTGGAAGATATAAGGGGGCGCCTTAATCTCGTTGGCGGCGATCGAGAAGCCTTCGGGGAGATTCTTCAGCGCCGCGGCGATCGCCTCGCGGCCGCCGAGATCGCGCGCCATGCCCGATAGGGTGACCTTGGTGTCCGAGATCGTGATCTTGCCGTCCTTGAGCTTGCCGATCTGGTCGAGCAGCAGCATCGCGGCCGCCTCGAAGCGCGGCGGTGCGCCGCGGGCCAGGCCCATCTGATCGGCGACCTCGGTCCCGTTGACCTCTTTGCGCGCGGCCTCTGTGAGTCGCGCCTTCATCGACGGCAACGGGGCGGAGCCCGACAGCGTCACCCGCACCACGTCACGCTCGGCGTTCCAGACGAAGGGTTTTGCTTCGGGAACAAGGCGGGTCTGGTCGTCGACCAGCCGCACGCCCGGCACCATCTCGACCGTGGTCACGGCATCGCGGCGCCCCTCCTCGGAAAAGGCATCCGCGGCCAGGCTTACGTCACGGCCGTCGACTGCGATCCGGGTCTTGTCCAGGACGGTGTCCTTGAGTGCGGCCGAGCTACGGGCCGACAGGTCGGCCTCCACAGGCAAGGTGTTATTCCAGGCCGCAAATCCCCACATGACGGCCAGGGGAATCAGCCCCGGCCACCATTTGCTGGCCCACCTGAAAAGCATCTGCATTCGACGACCCGAACTCTGGAACCGGAGACAAAACAAACCCTTGGCAGGCTGTCAAACCGGAAATGGGGCCGTTTAGGGGACTGCGCGTGAAACAATTGGAATAACTTTTTCTTCAAGGGTCGTTCCTTAAATTGACGGCGAAATGCCCAGGGGGCCGGCCGGCCGGTATGAAACAACTCCGTAACAACGTCATTCGCGCCGGGCTGGGTGCACTTTACTTCAGCGGGGCGCATCATCTGCTGCGTCCGCTGCTGTCGGGCGTCGGCGCGATTTTCATGCTGCACCATGTGCGGCCGGCCCGAGAGGGCGCGTTTCAGCCGAACCGGCATCTCGAGGTCACCCCCGATTTCCTGCGGGCAACCCTGTGCCATCTGCGTTCGCGCGAGATCGACATCGTCAGCATGGACGAGCTGCACGAGCGGCTGGTTCAGGGCCGGTTCGATCGCCGCTTCGCGGCGTTCACCCTCGACGACGGTTATCGCGACAACCGGGACCATGCATTGCCGGTGCTGCGCGAATTCGACGCGCCGGCGACCATCTATGTCGCCAGCGACTTCGCCGAGGGCACTGGACGGTTGTGGTGGGTCGCTCTGGAAGCGGTCGTCGCCAAGGCCGGGCAGGTCGACGTCAAGATCGGCCATTCCGCGCTTCGGCTCGATGCATCGACGCCGGCCGCAAAGCAGGCGACATTCGATCACCTGCACGATTGGCTGCGCGCGTTGCCGGGCGAGCATGATCTGAAGCGCGAGATCGAGGCGCTGTGCGCCGCCCATGGCATCGACATGGAAGCCGTGTGCCGCAGCCTCTGCCTGTCCTGGGACGAGGTGAAACGGCTCGCGACCGATCCGCTGATCACGATCGGCGCTCACAGCGTCAGCCATTGCAATCTCGCCAAGCAAAGCGAGGAGATCGCCGCGCAGGAGATGGCCGTGAGCCGGGCGCGGATCGCGCAGGCGCTGGACCGCGACGTGCTCCATCTCGCCTACCCCTATGGCGACCGCGAGGCCGCGGGGGCGCGCGAATTCGCACTGGCCGCATCCGCCGGCTTCAAGACCGCAGTGACGACACGACCCGGCATGCTGTTCGCCGAGAACGCGGGGCACATGACCGCGCTGCCGCGCGTTTCGCTCAACGGAAATTATCAGGACGCACGCATTCTGCCGGTGCTGACCTCTGGCGCCGCGACCGCGATGTGGAACGGCTTCCGCCGGATCGCGGCGGCTTGATGATCGTCCCGGCGCGGGCCGGAACGACGCCGAGTTGACTCCCCTCCCCGCGGCGCTCAAAACGTCGTCAACCAAGGGAGGCACCATGTCCAACGATCTGTTCTCGCTCAAAGGCCGCATCGCACTCGTGACCGGCGGCTCGCGCGGCATCGGCAAGATGATCGCGGCCGGATTTCTCGGTGCCGGCGCCGCGAAGGTCTACATCACCGCGCGCAAGGCCGGTCCCTGCGAAGCCACCGCGAAAGAGCTCTCGGCGCAATATGACGGCGAATGCATCGCGCTGCCGATCGACATCTCGACCGTCGAAGGCTGCAACAAGCTGGCTTCCGAGATCATCAAGCTGGAGCCGAAGCTCGACATCCTCGTCAACAATGCCGGCGCAGCCTGGGGCGCTGAGTTCGACGAATTCCCCGAAAGCGGCTGGGACAAGGTGATGGACCTCAACGTCAAATCGCTGTTCTTCCTGACCAAGGCGCTGGCAAAGCCGCTGCGCGCCGCGGCCTCGCACGAGCGGCCCGCCAAGGTCATCAACATCGCCTCGGTCGACGGCATCTTCGTCAATCCCGGCGAGACCTACTCCTATGCCGCGAGCAAGGCCGCGGTGATTCATCTGACGCGGCGCATGGCAACGAAGCTGATCAAGGACAACATCAACGTCACCGCGATCGCACCGGGTGCGTTCAAGTCAGACATGAACCGCGCCGCGCGCGATCATTCGGATGAGGTCGCAAAACGCATTCCGGCGCGGCGCATCGGCACCGACGAGGATATGGCGGGCGTGGCGATCTATCTCGCCTCGCGCGCGGGCGATTACGTCGTCGGCAACACCATCGCGGTCGACGGCGGTGTTGTGTATGCGAATGCCGGATTGGAGATCGCGGGGTAAAGGGGCTCGGCGCGGCCCACCCGCTCCACGCACGCTTTCATGCCCCGCGAAGGCGGGGCATCCAGTACGCCGCGGTCCATCGGCTCGATCACTGCGGCCTCTGGAATACTGGATCACCCGCTTTCGCGGGTGATGACACCATTTGTGCTGCGAGGACGTCGACCCTAACGCTTACGACTCGATCTTCACGTATTCGAAATCGCCCGGCTTGTTGTCGATGCCGACCTTCGGGGGCGAGATCCACGAGGCGAACTTGCCGCTTTCGGTGACCGGCTGCATCAGCGAGGTGATGAAGTCGCCGTCGCTCTTCGAGGGCAGCCACTCGTCCTTGCGCTTGGCCCAGGTGGCATTGTCGATCAGGATGCCGTCGGGCGTGGCGTGCACGTCCTTGAACTCGCCGATGTGGCGGTGGAAGGCGACATTGGGCAGGGTCAGCTTGAAGTCATAGCCCGCGGTCGAAATCACCTTGTTCCAGCGCAGCAGGCCCTTGACGCAATCCTGGCTGTAATCGTCGCGCAGGCGCATGTTGAGCGCGGTCAGCGCCGGCTCGTCGACCAGCTTGATCTCGCCATTGATCAGCTTGAGCACCGGATAGGTGGAATTCTTGAGCTGATGATCGTCCTCGATCTGGGTCTCGTGGTAGCGGCCCTTGATGCCGGCGTTGAAGGCATTCGCCGCGTTGGTCGAGACTTCCGAGCCGAACAGGTCGAGCGACAGCGTGTAGTGCAGGTTCAGCTTCTTCTGGATGGTCGGGAGATCGATGACGCCAAGCGCGCGGACCTTCGCGATGTCGGTGGGATCGGTGATGCCTGCGGCTTTCATCGCCTCGCAGGTGCGCTGCACGACGCGGGTGATGCCGGTCTCGCCGACGAACATGTGGTGCGCTTCTTCGGTCAGCATGAAACGGCAGGTGCGCGACAGGGGATCGAAGCCCGACTGCGCCAGTGAGTGCAGCTGCATCTTGCCGTCGCGGTCGGTGAAGTAAGTGAACATGAAGAAGGACAGCCAGTCCGGCGTCGCCTCGTTGAAGGCGCCCAGCATGCGCGGCGCATCGGCATCGCCCGAGCGACGGCGCAACAACTCGTCGGCCTCTTCGCGGCCGTCGCGGCCAAAGTATTTCTGCAGCAGATAGACCATCGCCCAGAGGTGACGGCCTTCCTCCACGTTGACCTGGAACAAATTGCGCATGTCGTAGAGCGAGGGCGCGGTCTTGCCGAGATGGCGCTGTTGCTCGACCGAGGCGGGTTCGGTGTCGCCCTGGATCACGATCAGGCGGCGCAGCATGGCGCGATGCTCGCCGGGGACTTCCTGCCAGGCCGGCTCGCCATAATGCTCGCCGAACGGCACGACGCGATTTTCTTCCTGCGGCGCCAGCAGAATGCCCCAGCGATATTCGGGCATGCGGACGTAATCGAACTTGGCCCAGCCGCGCGGATCGACGGAGTAAGCGGTACGCAAATAGACCAGCGATTCCTGGAAGCCTTCCGGCCCCATGTCGCTCCACCAATCCATATAGCCGGGATGCCAGCCTTCCAGTGCCTTGAGCACCTGGCGGTCTTCGGCGAGATTCACATTGTTCGGAATCTTGGTCGAGTAGTCGACGTTCATGATGTTCATGTTCATGGCCGTGCTCTCCTTAAACCCGCGTCATATCGAATTTCGGCTTCTGGCCGCTGCCGTAGCGGCGCAGCGCGCCTTCTTCGCCGACCGCGTTGGGGCGCTGGAAGATCCAGTTCTGCCAGGCGGTCAGGCGCGCGAAGATTTTTGATTCCATGGTTTCAGGACCGACGAAACGCAGGCTCGCTTCCATGCCGGTGAGACTGTCGGGCGAAAAGCTGGCGCGTTCCTCCAGGAACACGCGGACCTCGTCGTCCCAGTCGATATCGTCGAGCGCGAAGGTGACGAGGCCGAGCTCTTCGGCCTCCTCCGCGTCCAGGCTCGTCCCGATCGTGGCTTCCGCACGCTCTACGTCCGATGGATCGGCCTGGAAGCGCGACTGCAGCCGCGTCAGGCCGTGGCTCATCGGGTAGGGGCCAAAGTTCATCGCCGACAATTCGATCGATGGCGGCGGCTGATTGTCGCCCTGACGCGTGCCGATCAGCATGTAGGAGCGGTCGGCGGCGAAAACGAGCTCGGCGAGCGTGCCGGCAAAGCACGAACCCGGCTCGACCAGCGTCACCAGCGTGCGCGAGGTGACATCGATGCGCTTGAGCACGCGCTTCCAGTAATGTCTGATCTCGTTGACCAGCCAATGCGCCTTGTTGGCTTCGAGGAAGGCGTCGGATGCGAGCACATGGGCGCGGTCACCATGGCTCTTGAACACCAGCATGGCGATCTCGAGCTCGTTGATGCGCAGGTGCAGGATGGCGTCGTCGAGCTCGCGCGCCACTTGCAGCGGCCAGAACGAGGCACCCTGCGCCATCATGCCGTCGATGTCGGAGGGCGGCGCGACCTCTGGCGCCTTGATCGAGATGGTCGCGATACGTGCGGCGCGATCGATGTCGACGTTGACGAAGCCATAGCGGATGCTGTTTTCGTCGATCACGCGCTTGAGCGGGGTCAGCGCGACGCCCTTGCCGCTGCCCTGGCGCTTCGAAGCGCCCGCGAACTCCTTGGCACGCTCGGCGATCTTCGCCTCGAGCTTCGAATTCGGCGCGATCTCGTCGACGAGGCGCCATTGCACGGCACGCTTGCCCTTGACGCCCTCCTCGATGGTGCAGAAGAAATCGGCGTGGTCGCGGCGCACCTTGCGCTTGTCGACGACGCGGGTGAGACCGCCGGTGCCGGGCAGCACCGCGAGCAGCGGCACCTCCGGCAGCGCGACGGCAGAGGCGCCGTCGTCGGCGAGGATGATGTGGTCGGTCGCAAGCGCCAGCTCATAGCCTCCGCCGGCGGCGGAGCCGTTTACCACAGTGATGAAGCGCTGGCCGGAATTCTCAGACGAGTCCTCCATGCCGTTGCGGGTCTCGTTGGTGAACTTGCAGAAGTTCACCTTGTGGGCGTGCGTGGAGCCCGCCAGCATGCGGATATTGGCACCGGCGCAGAACACGCGGTTCTTGGCCGAGCGTATCACCACGACCTTCACCTCGGGATACTCGAAGCGGAGCCGCTGAAGCGCGTCGGCGAGTTCGATGTCGACGCCGAGAT
Source organism: Bradyrhizobium sp. UFLA06-24 (assembly GCF_054967145.1). NCBI lineage: Bacteria > Pseudomonadati > Pseudomonadota > Alphaproteobacteria > Hyphomicrobiales > Nitrobacteraceae > Bradyrhizobium > Bradyrhizobium sp. UFLA06-24. Next base: position 197,222 of record NZ_JADFUE010000003.1, on the reverse strand, counting down.
CGTAGGAATTGAGCTTGAGCAGATAGCCTTCGAACAGGCCGCCATTCTCGTCGACGTCCATGGTCAGCGTCGCGACGCTACCTTCGACCGCCAGCTTCCAGTGCTTGTAGCGGGACGGTTCGGTCTGGAAATCGATGAATGTCGCGCCGCCTGCGAGACGACGATCTTCCCCGGCCATGGGCCACCCTTGAGCTTGATTATGCGGTCTGGAGCGTTAGATGCACAATAATGCATCTTCTTAAGTAAGTCTAGTCCCGAATTTGGGACTTATATGCACTTTGCTTCATCCATCCGATGAGCCTCATGCCGCCTGCAGGCCGGGATCGTCCCGCAAGGCGGCCTTCGCAAACTGCGCGATAGCTTCGAGCGTCGGCCCAGCCGCCTCGCGATGCGGCGAATGGGCTGCACCCGCAATGATCTTCAGATCGACCGGGCAGTAGCATTCCTCCTGCGCGATCTCGGCCTGGCGCAGCGTACCGTACTGGTCGTCCACGCCTTGCAGAACCATCACGGGCACGCGGATGTAGGCGAGAAAGTCCGAGATATCCCAGTCGCGGAATTTCGGATCGAGCCAGGCGCCGTTCCAGCCATAGAACGCGTTGTCGACATCCTTGTGCCAGCGCGCCAGTTTTGTCCTGAGGTCCGTGGTCTCATAGGTCGTCTTGATCGCGGCGATGGATTTCACCGAGATGTCTTCGACGATGAAATGCGGCGCGATCAGCGCGATGCCTCGCAAGCGATGATCCTGATGTGAGCCGGCATAGATCGCTGCGATCGAGGCGCCGTCGGAATGGCCGAGCAGCAGGCCGCGCTTGAAGGGAATCGCGTCGAGCACCTTTGGCAGCACCTCCAGCGCCTCACGCTGCATGTAATCGAGCGGACGCGGCAACGCGACAGCGCTCGACCGGCCGTAGCCGGCGCGCGAATAGGCGAAGATGCCGGCGCCGGTGGCCTGTTGAAGCTTCTCGGGGAAGTCGCCCCACAAGCCGACTGAGCCGAGGCCTTCGTGCAGCATGACGATGGTCGGCGCGTCGGCGACCTGCGGCGCGAGCCACTTGTATTCGAGATCAGCGCCATCGATGCTGAGAAAGCCGGTGGGAAGGAGATGGATCATGCTGTCACTCTGATTCAGTCGCGCCGTGAGATATGCGATTAGTTCGCAACCTCGCGCAATTTGAACCGCTGGATTTTTCCCGTCGCCGTCTTCGGCAGCGAGTCCACCACGTCGATCCAGCGCGGATATTTCCATGGGCCGATCTTCTGCTTGACGTGCTCCTTCAGCATCTCCTGCAGGTCCGTCGGCTTGGCACCTGGGCGCAGCACAACAAAGGCCTTCGGCTTCAACAGCCCTTCCGGATCGGCTTCAGGCACGACCGCGGCTTCCAGCACGGCCGGATGCGTGATCAGCGCGCTCTCGACCTCGAAGGGCGAGACCCAGATGCCTGACACCTTGAACATGTCATCGGCGCGGCCGCAGAACGTGTAGCGGCCATCGGCGTCGCGAACATATTTGTCGCCGGTGCGGGTCCACGGGCCCTCGAACGTGCGGCGGCTCTTGTGGCGCTGATTCCAGTAGCCCTCGCCTGCGGAGGGCGCATCGACCAGCAGTTCCCCGACCTCGCCGTCGGCCACGTCTTGCCCGGCTTCGTTGACGAGCCGCACCGCATAGCCCGGCACCGGCTTGCCCGATGAGCCGTATTTGATGTCGCCCGGCGCATTCGACAGGAAGATATGCAGGAGCTCGGTCGAGCCGACGCCGTCGAGAATGTCGACGCCGAAGCGCGCCTTCCAGCTGTTGCCGACCGATTCCGGCAGCGCTTCACCGGCGGAGGTGCAGATGCGCAGCGCCTTGCCGCCGCGCTCGGCCTTCATCGCCTCGTCGTTCAGCATCGCCGCGAACAATGTGGGCACGCCGTAGAAGATCGACGGGTTGTAGCGGTTCATCAGGTCGAACATGCGCGCCGGCGTCGGCCGCTCGCTGTTCAGGATCACGCTGGCGCCGACCGACATCGGGAAGGTCAGCGCATTGCCGAGGCCATAGGCGAAGAACAGTTTTGCCGCGGAGAGGCAGACGTCGCTCTCGCGGATGCCCAGCACCTGCTTGGCGTAGGTGTCGGCGGTCGCCTGCAAATTCGAATGGATGTGGCGCACGCCCTTGGGCATGCCGGTCGAGCCGGACGAATAGAGCCAGAATGCCGGCTCATCCGGATGCGTCGCGGCGGTGGTGAACTGCTCGCTCTCGCCGGCGAGCTCTTCCTTGAGCTGCTTGTGGCCGTTCTGCTTGGCGCCGGAGACCACGACATGTTCGAGATCGGGCATGCGGCCGACCACGTCCTTGATGACGGGATAGAGCGCCTCGGAGACGAACAGCACGCGGGCGCGGCAGTCGGCCAGAATGTAGGCGTATTGATCTGACGTCAGCAGCGTGTTGAGTGGCACCGGGACGATGCCGGCGCGGATCGCACCCAGGAACACGACCGGGAAGTCGACCGTATCCAGCATGATCACCGCCACGCGCTCCTCGCGGCGGACGCCGAGCCGGCGCAGCATGTTGGCGGCGCGCCGCGTCTGTTGCTGGAGCTCGCCATAGGTGAGCCGCGAGACGGTGTCATCGAAGGCGAGCTTGCCTCCCCTGCCTTCCTCGACATTGCGGTCGAGCAGCCAGGTCACCGCGTTGTAGGATCCCTCGCTCACGGTCGTCTCCCCCGAATTTAGAATTATAATTCATAGAAAGACACTGCGGCGGCTTGCTGTCAATGCCAGCAGGCACTATGTTTCATTAAAACGCGCCGCAGGACACCTGTAAAGAAGGCTCATGACCGACAGTCCCGACGCCGAATCCCAATTCCTCGAACAACTGGGCCAGCGCGTGCGCACCATGCGCGCGGTGCGCGGCATGTCGCGCAAAGTGCTCGCCAAGGTATCAGGGATTTCGGAGCGCTACATCGCTCAGCTGGAGAGCGGCAAGGGCAACGTCTCGATCGTGCTGTTGCGCCGCGTCTCCGGCGCGATGGGCGCGCATCTGGAAGATCTGCTCCCCTCGGCCGATCCGACGCCGGACTGGCAGATGTTTCGCGATCTCCTGCGCAAAGCGACGCCGGCACAGATCGCGCAAGCAAAGGACCTGCTCGCCGGCGGCAGCGCAACCGCAGCCCGGCGCGCGCCGTTCTGCGGCATCGCGCTGATCGGCCTGCGCGGCGCCGGCAAATCCACGCTCGGCAAGATCCTGGCAAAGAAGATCGGCTGGAGCTTCGTCGAGCTCAACAAGGAAGTCGAGCAGCAGAACGGGCTCTCCGTCGCCGAGATTATCGCGCTCTACGGCCAGGAAGGCTTTCGGCGCATGGAGCAGGCAGCGCTGCAACAGCTGCTTGCGCGCAACGAGCTGATGGTGCTGGCGACCGGCGGCGGCATCGTCTCGGAGCCGCTGACCTTCGACCAGATCCTGACCTCGTTCTACACGATCTGGCTCAAAGCCGAGCCGGAGGAACACATGGCCCGCGTCCGCCGCCAGGGCGATCTGCGGCCGATGGCCGACGACCGCTCCGCCATGGCCGAGCTCCGCAACATCCTGCTCAGCCGCGAACCACTCTATGCGCGCGCGACGGCGGTGGTGGATACCGCCGGGCTCAGCGTCGACGCGGCGGCGGCACGGCTGATCGATGCGGTGCGCCCGGTGCTGCAGAACGAAGCCCGCAGCTTCGGGCTGCGTAGCGTGGCGCTGTAGAGATGACGGATAGCGACGTCACCACGTCCATGTTCGAGCGGATCGGCGGCAGTGCCACGATCGAACGTCTGGTCGACCGCTTCTACGACCGCATGGATACGCTGCCGGAGGCGAAGGTGATCCGCGCCATGCATGCGGATGACCTCGGCCTCATCAGGGACGTGCTGAAACGCTATCTCACCGAATGGACCGGCGGCCCGCGCCTCTACACCCCCGAAAAGGGCCATCCGCGGCTGCGTCAGCGCCATTTCGGTTTTGCCATCGGCGATGCCGAGCGCGATGCCTGGATGCTCTGCATGCGAGGTGCGATGGAAGAGACGGTGACGGACGCCGCCGCACGGCAGGACCTCGATCGCGCGATATCGGGCCTCGCCGACTGGATGCGCAACCGGCCTTGATACGGCGGCAGCGCGTCAACGCAAATTCTGGCGCGACGCGGCATGCATCGGATGAATTGAGTTCCGAGCAAATCGCCTGCTAAGCTCCCGGCATGACCGACATCTTTCCCGACACCATCCGCCGCCTCTACACCGATCCCGGCGAGTACATCGACAGCGACCATCCCAGCGTGCAGCAATTCGCGAGGGATGCCGTGCGCGCGGAGGCGAGTGCGCGCGAGAAGGCAAGCCTGCTCTACAAGGCTGTGCGCGACGGCATCCGCTATAACCCCTACGTCAACATGCGCGCCGCGGAGACCTTTCGCGCCTCGAGCGTGCTCGTTGCGGGCCAGGGCTATTGCGTCGGCAAGGCCGCGCTCTATGCCGCCGCCTGCCGCGTCCACGGCATTCCCGCACGGGTCGGCTTTGCCGACGTAAAAAACCATCTCACCACCGAGAAGCTGCGCGCGAGCATGGGGACGGACATCTTTACCTGGCACGGCTTTACGGAAGTGCATGTCGACGGCGCCTGGCGCAAGGCGACGCCGACCTTCAATGACACGTTATGCGCCAAGGTCGGCGTGGCGCCGCTCGATTTCGACGGTCACACCGACGCGCTGCTGCATCCCTTCGACGGCGAAGGGCGGGCCTACATGCAATACGTCAACGACCGCGGCAGCTACCATGACGTCCCGGCGAAGTTCCTGATGCGTGAGATGGCGCGTGACTATGCCAACATGCAAGGCGAGGACCTGTCCGGCCGCGACATGGAGCGCGAGGCGGAAGCGCGATAGAGCACGGAGCCGTAGCCTGGATGAGCGAAGCGATCTCCGGGCTATAGCAGCTGCGATCGCACCGCCTCCGCGCTGTCCCGCAACAGCGGCAGGAAGCGGTCGATCAGTTCTTGCCTCGGCACGCGATCGACATGAGCGCCCATGTTGATGGCGGCGACGATCACGTTGTCGTAGCGGCGCACGGGCACGGAGATCGAGCGGAAATGCGGCTCGGCCTCGCGATCGACCAGCGAATAGCCTTGAGCCCGATCCTGTGCGATGCGCGCGAGCAGTGTGTGGGGGTCGGTGACCGTCTGCGTCGTCAGCGCCTCGCGCCTCATCGTCTTCAGGCGGGCGCGCAAATCGGCATCGTCGAGCTGGCCCAGCATGGCGCGGCCGACCGACGTGCAGAATGCCGGCAGCCGGTAGCCGATCTCCAATCCGCCTGAGAACATCCGCGCCGGGCTGCTGCGGGCAACGAACACCACGTCGTCGCCGTCGAGCACCGCGAGTGAGGAGATTTCGTTCGCGGCCGTTGCGACGCGATCGAGTACCGGTTGCAGCACGGTGACCAGCTGGTTGGAGCGCAGATAGGACGTTGCCAGCGTCAGCACATGCGGCGTCAGCGAGAACAGTTTTCCATCGCCACTGACAAAGCCGCCGCGCTGGAGCGTGAAGAGCATGCGCCGCGCCGTCGCACGCGGCAGATCGGCAGCGCGGGCCAGATCGCTGAGCGTCATCGGGCCTGCATTGGTGCCGAAGCACTGCAGCAAGCGCAGGCCGCGATCGAGAGCTTCGACGAAATCCGTCGCGCGCTCGCCAGTCTCGCTCCGCTTCAGCTTGGGCATGAGGCCGCGATCATCCTGCAAAATAGTGCTTGCTGCCGATCCAAGGCATGTCATAATTCGCCCATTCGTTCAATAGGCGAACAGACGCGAACCCACAGAGGATGCACTCGCCATGATGAGCCAGGAACAGAACGACCTGATCACCCGCACCGGCCCGAAAGATCCGTGTGGCAGGCTGATGCGGAGCTACTGGCAGCCGGCGGCCCTCGTCGATGAACTTGAGGGGGCGCGGCCGATCCGTCCGGTCAAATTGCTCGGCGAAAACCTGGTGCTGTTTCGCGACGAGTCCGGGCGCTACGGCCTGATGGATCGTCACTGCGCCCATCGCGGCGCCGATCTCGCCTTCGGACGGCTCGAGCATGGTGGCCTGCGCTGCGCCTTCCATGGCTGGCTGTTCGACGCATCAGGCCAGTGCATCGAGACGCCGGCAGAGCCGAAGGATTCGAAGCTCTGCCAGAACATCCGCCAGCGCTCTTATCCCGTGGTGGAGAAGAGCGGCATCCTCTGGGCCTATCTCGGCGAAGGCGCGCCGCCGGCATTTCCGGAGATCGACTGCTTCGTCGCGCCAGGCTCCCACACATTCGCCTTCAAGGGCCACATGGCCTGCAACTGGCTGCAGGCGCTGGAGGTCGGCATCGATCCCGCGCATGCCTCCTACCTGCATCGTTTCTTCGAGGACGAAGACACCTCGACCGCCTACGGCAAGCAGTTCCGCGGCGCCTCTGCCGGCAGCGACCTGCCGATGACGAAAATCCTGCGCGAATACGATCGGCCGATCATCAATGTCGAGCACACCGAATACGGCTTGCGGCTGATCGCGCTGCGCGAGATCGACGAGGAGCGCACGCATGTGCGCGTCACCAACCAGCTCTTCCCGCACGGCTTCGTCATCCCCATGAGCACGGAGATGACGATCACGCAATGGCACGTGCCTGTCGACGACGAGAACTGCTACTGGTACGCGATCTTCACCAGCTACACGAACCCGGTCGACAAGCAGAAGATGCGCGACCAGCGGCTCGAGCTCTATCAGCTGCCGGATTACATCTCCCGCAAGAACCGCAACAACGATTACGGATTCGATCCGCACGAGCAGCGAACCGCGACCTATACCGGCATGGGCAACGATATCAACGTCCACGACCAATGGGCGGTGGAATCGATGGGTGCGATCCAGGACCGCACCAAGGAGCATCTCGGTTCGAGCGACAAGGCGATCGTGCAATATCGCCGCCTGTTGCGGCAGGAGATCGAGAAGGTCGGTGGCGGCGAGAAGCCGATGCTGTTCCTGGACGAAGCCAATGCGCGCAGCATCCAGGGCCCGGCGACGATGGACGGCATTGGGCCGACGCGCGGCTGGGAAACATATTGGATGGAAGTCGACGTCAAGCGCCGCCGCGGCGCGCCATGGACCGCGCCGGTGCCGAAGGAGATCGAGGACAAGGTGCACCGGCTGACGGCGGCGGAGTGAGCTCTATTCTCGTCATCGCGAGCGCAGCGAAGCAATCCAGGAATATGCCCGCAGAAAGATACTGGATTGCTTCGTCGCAACAGCGCAAGATTGCTTCGCAATTTTGTCGCGGGCTCCTCGCAGTGACGGAGCCTGTGGCGGACATCGTGCGACCATCGCACAGCGTGAACTGAGGAGCAACCAAAGTGACTTTCGTCGCGCGCCATGCGCTGTGGTCGGATGAGCAGAAGGACGCGGCGGCCCGCATGCGGCGTCTCGTCGAGGAGAGGAATCTCGAGGTCATCCGCCTCGCCTTCCCGGACCAGCACGGCATCTTGCGCGGCAAGACCATCATCGCCTCCGAGGCGATTGCCTCGCTCGAAAGCGGCTGCTCCATCACCACCACAATGCTCGCCAAGGACACCTCGCATCGCACAGTGTTTCCGGTGTTCACGTCAGGCGGCGGCTTCGGCATGAAGGAGATGGAGGGCGCGGCCGACGTGCTGATGGTGCCTGATACCACCACGTTCCGCGTGCTGCCCTGGGCGCCGGCGACAGGCTGGGTGCTGTGCGATCTCTATTTCAATGACGGCCGCCCCGTGCCGTTCGCGACGCGCGGGCTCTATCGCAGGGTGGTCGACGAGCTCGGAAATCGTGGCCATGATTTCGTCGCCGGGCTCGAAGTCGAGTTCCACATCTTCAGGCTCGACGACCCGCATATGCGCGCGGAGGACGCCGGGCAGCCGGGCACGCCGCCGTCGGTGAGCCTGCTCAGCCACGGCTATCAGTATCTCACCGAGCAGCGTTTCGACCAAATGGAGCCTGTGCTGGAGATTCTGCGCCGCGACATCGTTGCGCTCGGGCTGCCGTTGCGCTCGGTCGAGGTCGAGTTCGGGCCGAGCCAGTGCGAATTCACCTTCGCGCCGAAGAAGGGCCTGGAGCCTGCCGACAACATGGTGCTGTTTCGCTCCGCGGTGAAGCAGATCGCGCGCAGGCATGGCTATCACGCCACCTTCATGTGCCGGCCGAAACTGCCGAACCTGTTCGCGAGCGGCTGGCACCTGCATCAATCGGTCGTCTCGCGCACGAGTGGCGAAAACCTGTTCATGGCCAAAGAGGCCGGCCAGCCGCTCAGCGCGTTCGGCCGCGCCTATCTCGCCGGCCTGCTCGATCACGCCCGCGCGGCCACCGTGTTCACCACGCCGACCATCAACGGCTACAAGCGCTACCGCTCATATTCCTTGGCGCCCGATCGCGCGATCTGGGGCCGCGACAACAGAGGCGTGATGATCCGCGTGCTCGGTGGCGCGGACGACGCCGCGACGCGTCTCGAAAACCGCGTCGGCGAACCGGCCGCCAATCCTTATCTCTACATGGCCTCGCAAATCCTGTCGGGCCTCGACGGCGTAGACCGCAAGCTTGATCCCGGCCCGTCAGCCGACACGCCTTACGAGACCAAGGCGCCGCTGCTGCCGAAGAGCCTGCGCGACGCGGTCGCCGCGCTCAAGGACGATCCGTTCTTCCGCGAAAAATTCGGCGCGGAGTTCGTCGACTATTACACCCACATCAAGAACGCGGAGATCGACCGTTTCCTGTCGGAGGTAACCGACTGGGAACATCGCGAATATTTCGAGATGTTTTGAAGATCGCACGTCTGCTCTGTCATTGCGAGGAGAACGCGACAAAATTGCGAAGCAATTTTGCGCTGGCGACGAAGCAATCCAGACTGTCACTGCAGAGACAGTCTGGATTGCTTCGCTGCGCTCGCAATGACGGGTGGAGAGAGCAGGAGCTCAGATTCCCAGATACTTATGCTGCAGATCAGGCTCGGCCATCAGCTCATCCGACGTGCCGCTCCACACGGTCCTGCCACGCTCGATGATGGTGTGGCGGTCGCAGATCCGGGCGAGATGGTCGACGTTCTTGTCGACGACCAGGATCGATTGCCCCCTGCTCTTCAGCAGCGACAGGCAGCTCCAGATCTCCTCGCGGATCAGCGGCGCCAGTCCTTCGGTGGCTTCGTCGAGGATGAGAAGCTTCGGGTTGGTCATCAGCGCGCGGCCGATGGCGAGCATCTGCTGCTCGCCGCCGGAGAGCTGGTTGCCCATGTTGGAAGCGCGCTCGGCGAGTCGCGGGAACAGCACGTAGATCGCAGCCAACGTCCAGGGATTGGCGCTGCCGAAGCGATCCGCGGCGGCCGCGACCAGATTTTCGCGGACGGTCAGGTTCGGGAAAATCTGCCGCCCCTCCGGCACGAGGCCGATGCCGAGCTTGGCGATCCGGTAGGATGGGAGCTGCCTGACCTCCGTGCCCGTAAAGCGAATGCTGCCCGCGCGTGCCGGCGTCAGGCCCATGATGGAGCGGATGGTCGTGGTCTTTCCCATGCCGTTGCGCCCCATCAGCGAGACCATCTCGCCTGATTTGATCGACAGGGACAGGCCGAACAGCACCTGGGACAGGCCGTAACAGGTCTCGATGCCTTCGACGTCGAGCAGCGTGTCAGCCATGGTGCGTCACCACATGCTGGTCGCCGAGATAGGCGCGTTTGACGTCTTCGTTGGCACGGATCGTGGCGGGATCGCCGGAGGCGATAACACGGCCATAGACCAGCACCGAGATGCGGTCGGCGAGCGCGAACACCGCCGGCATGTCGTGCTCGACCAGCACGATCGAGACCTCTTTGCGCAACTCCTGGAGCAGCTTCACCATGCGCTGGGATTCGGTCACACCAAGGCCCGCCATGGGCTCGTCGAGCAGGAGCAGCTTCGGCTTGCTGGCGAGCGCGACCGCAAGCTCGATCTGGCGCCGCTCGCCATGGCTCAGCCTGCTGACCACAACATCGGCACGATCCAGCAAGCCGACGCGGTCGAGCGCCGCGTGAGCCGCATCACGCAGGCCCTGCTCTTTCCGCGCATTGGCGAAGAAGCGGAAAGAGGTGCCGGCATGGGCCTGCGCCGCCAGCGCGACATTGTCGGCGGCCGTGAAGTCGAGCAGCAGCGAGGTGATCTGGAAGGAACGTGCAAGTCCCAGCGCACAGCGGCGGTAGGCCGGCAGATAGGTGATGTCGCGCCCCGCGAGCGTGACGCTACCGGAATGCGGCTCGAGGTGTCCGGTCAGCTGGCTGATCAGCGTGGTCTTGCCCGCCCCGTTGGGGCCGATGATGGCGTGCAGCTCACCCGCCGCGACGTCGAGCGAGACGTGGTCGGTGGCGACGATGCCGCCGAACCGGCGCACCAGCTTTTCGACGCGGAGCAGCGGCTCAGCCACGACTGGCCCTCCCGAGCAGACCCATGATGCCGCCGCGGCCGAACAGCACGATCAGCAGCAAGAGCGGGCCCATGATCAGGGCCCAATATTCGGTGATCTGCGACAGGAACTCCTCCAGCAGCAGATAGACCACCGCCCCGATGACGGGGCCGAACAGCGTACCCATGCCGCCGAGGATGACCATCACCATGAGGTCGCCGGAACGGGTCCAGTACATCACGGCGGGACTGACGAAGTCGGTGTTGTTGGCGAGCAGCGCGCCGGCAAGGCCGCACATCGTCCCCGAGATGACGAAGCAGGCGAGCTGATAGCGCTTTGCGGGAAAGCCGATCGCCTGCATGCGCTGCTCGTTGGAGCGCAGGCCCTGCACGACGAGACCGAAGCGCGAATTGACGATGCGCCAGATCAGGAAGATCACCCCAAACAGGCAGGCAAGGCAGAGGTAGTAAAACTGCGTGCGGTTCGACAGGTTGACGAGGCCGGAGAATTCGCTGCGGTTGTAGACGGTGAGGCCGTCATCGCCGCCGTAGCGCGCCAGCCCCGAGGCGACGTAATAGGCCATCTGCGCGAAGGCGAGCGTGATCATGATGAAGTAGACGCCGCGGGTGCGCAAAGACAGCGCGCCGATCACCAGCGCATAGAGCGCGGAGGCTGCCAGCGCGACCGGAAACTGGATGAAGCCGGAGCCGACGCCTTCCTGCGCGAGCATGCCGACGGCGTAACCGCCGATGCCGAGATAGGCGGCGTGGCCAAAGCTCATCATGCCGCCAAAGCCCATGATCAAGTTGAGGCTGGCCGCCGCGAGCGCCAGGATGACGATGCGGGTGAACAGCGTCAGGATGAAGATGTTGCCGGACAGATGCGAATAGAGCGGCAGCAGCACGAGGCCTGCCAGCATCAGGGCCGTGACGGCCTTGCTCACACTCAAACCCTTCATCGACGCAAGCTCTTCATCGTCGATTGGCCGGAAACAGCCCCTCCGGCCGCACCACCAGCACGATCGCCATCAGGAGATAGATCAGCATGGAGGACAGGGCGGGCGCGGCGGTGGAAGCGGCTGCGCCGCTCAGCACTTGCCGCAACAAATTGGGCAGAAAGGCGCGGCCGAGCGTATCGATCATGCCGACGAAGATCGCGGCGAGGAATGCGCCGCGAACGGAGCCGATGCCGCCGATCACGATGATGACGAAGGCGAGGATCAGGATGTTCTCGCCCATGCCGATCTGCACGGTGAGAATCGGCGCCTGCATCAGCCCGGCAAGACCGGCGAGCGCGGCTCCCAGGCCGAACACCAGCGTATAGAGCAGCTTGATGTTGATGCCGAGCGCGCCGATCATCTCGCGGTTGGAGGCGCCGGCGCGGATCAGCATGCCGATGCGTGTCCGCATCACGCCGAGATACAGCAAAAGCGCCACCAGCAGAGCCACGACGATGATGGCGAGGCGATAGGCGGGATAGTGAATGCCGGGCAGGATCGGCACCGGCACGGTGAGCCAGGCCGGCAGCGGCAGCGCCAGGCCGGCCGGCCCCCAGATCAGACGCACGGCCTCGTTGAAGAACAGGATCAGGCCGAACGTCGCGAGCACGTGGTCGAGATGGTCGCGTCCATAGAGATGCCGCAGCGCGCTCGTTTCCAGCACGATGCCGAGCACCAATGTCGCACCCAGTGCCAGCAGCGCGCCAAGCAGGAAGCTGCCGGTCCACGCCGCGAAAGTCGCGGCGAAATAGGCGCCCATCATGTAGAGCGAGCCGTGAGCGAGGTTGACGAGATCCATGATCCCGAACACCAGCGTCAGGCCGGCGGCGAGCAGGAACAGCAGCAGACCGAACTGCAATCCGTTCAAGAACTGTTCGACGACGAGCAGCATCAAAACTCTTTCAGGCGCATGCGCACGCGCGCCGATGTTCGAACACGGTCGCCATCAGTGAAAGAGCTCCCCCTGCCTCTTCAAGGCGGAAAAATGGGTAATGGCAGTATCGTTCCGAGGCAAGAGCGATTCGACACCAAACATGCACTTTGTTGCATGCCGATGCATGTGATCAAAGCCCGCCTTGCGAAGCCCGGCCCAGCGAGAAGACAGCCGCACCGGCTGGGTCAGCCTGCCGCACCCAAACGATCACCCCCTCCCGTTGCCGGGGAGAGGGTGATTCACCTGTCGAAGCGATGGGAACGTCTAGTGCGACGTGACCTGGTGAGGGAGATCGTCCGGCTCGTTGAGCTCGCTGTTGGCGGTGGAGGCCTCCAGCGCGGCCATCCGGAACAGATAGGCCAGGGTCGCCAGCCCAGTGTCCTCCGCCATCTGCGCCAGCTCGAGCGCCATGTCGGACATGTAGCCGAGATTCTCGTCCTTGGTCTGCGCCATGATCTGGCTGTCTCGCATCATGTTCGACATCTCAGGCGCTCTTTCGTTGCGCGGCGGTGCGGCCGCAGAGGTTGGCACGGGCAATGCAATTGAGGCGGGGTCCATCCTGATGGACGACCGAGGCCATGCCGATGCGATCATGCAGGGCATCGACCGTCGCCTGGCGAATGTCGATGGTCGCCGCCATTGTCCAGGCATTCTCCACCAGCGCAGGCAGGCCAAGCGGCGTCACGACGAAGCCGGCCTCGTGGAAGCGCGGCAACCACCACGTCTCCATGATCGCGCTGACCTGTGCGATACCCTGATGCAGACAGAACTCCTGCACGGCGGCCATCAATTGCAAATTGAGGGCGCCGTCGCGGCGTTCGCGTACGACGAAATAGCGCGACCACTCCCAGACCAGCGGATTCGAAGGACAGCCGCGCACGGCCGCGAGATGCGGGAACACCTCGCTCATCATGGAAGGCTTGGTCGTGGGATAAAGCCGGTGCCCGCCGAGAACGCGGCGCCCTTCCAACGCGAGCAGATAGACCGTGTCCTCGTTGTCATAGGAATCGATCTCGCGGCGATCCGGCTTGCGCAACGTCTCCCAGTGCCGTTCCTCGACGAATATGTCGTGGCGCAACCGGAAATGCTGCTCAAGCACGTCTTCGTAAAGGTGGCGGTTCAGCGCGGAAATTGCGTGAATCATGAAATCCCCCATTCGGCCTCAATGGGGGTAACCTCGGCGAAAAGGCGCGGATTCGGTATTGGGAAATTTCCCAGTACATCGCCTAAGGACTGATGATCTTGTGACGAATCGCGAGCGCAACTGCATGCGTACGGTTGACCGCACCCAACTTGCGCGCAGCAGTTGCAAGATGCTCTTCGGCGGTACGCTGAGTGATGTGCAGGATTTCGCCGATCTCCCAGGCGGATTTTCCCCGCGACGCCCACGCGATCACCTCGCGCTCGCGCGGGGTCAGGCGGGTCGACGGATGCGGCGACGGCGCGAGCAGACGGCGAATGTGGTCGAAGCCGTACATCGCCATCAAATGCAGAGCCGGCTTGCTGCGGGTATTGAGATCAAGATGGACGCCACCGAGCGACACCGCGGCCTCATACCCGGTGAGCCCATGGATCGGCACGATGAAGCCGCGCGACATTCGAAAATCGGTGGCGCGGTTCATCACCTCGGCCGCGTCAGGCTCGCGTTCCGCATCATACGGCGCTTCCGACCATTCAAACGGGTTGACCGATAGCCGGCATAGCCGCACCACCGGATCGGCCCGGTCGTAATTGTTCTTGGTATAAAGGCTGAACCACCCCGCAGGCCAGCGCTTGGCGAGCACCATCTGCGCGAACCGTTGGTCAGGATTCGGCAGACCGGTCACGATGATGGTTTCAAAGCCGAAACGACCGAACGCGGTTTCGAGCGCATCCATGGCCTCCGGGACCCTGTCATAGGCTCCCAGCCCTTCGATGAAGTCCAGCGCTTCGCGGCCATAATCCACGGCGGACATCGGTGCGTTCCCTGCCCCTCGTCGCTCCCTATAGCACGTCTTGGCGGCCTGCCTCAATTCACCGCGTCCGTAATATCCCGGTGTGGCGCTGGCACCGAAGATTTAATCTACTTGTGGAGGAAGTGGCGTGCAGATACAGCTACGGCGTCTGGAGTGGGAGAGCCACGATGGAAGACGAGAACATCGCCCTCGACAGCGTGCTCGGCCTGGAATTGAACCGCGTGTTTTTCGCCGTCCGCGACACGGCAAACAAGCAGAAGATCATCGAGTTCGCGCGCGAGGTGCTGCAGAGCGAGCGCCCCAGGCTCGTCGACAGCGCTTCGCCGGAAAGCCCTGCGCGCTAGCACGCGGGCGGCAGCAGACGACGCCGATGCGACCGGTCGCGCGACGATACCCTTCGATGTGAGGACTGGTCTTTCTCGAAACAGCGTGACTGCGAAGTTACCCGTCCTTCTTCCCTCCCATCAAGGCTCCACTTGCCGCTGGATGACATGACGGCTGTCGTGAGATGATCGTCGCCACGATCGTCTTTCGGATGCCAGGACCATGATGACGCTGCGACAGGTTGAAGTGATCCGTGCCGTGATGGTGACGGGCACCATTGGCGGCGCGGCCAAGCTGCTGAACGTGTCGGCCCCGGGCATCAGCCGGCTGGTCAAATACACCGAGCGTTCGCTCGGCATCCGCTTCTTCCAGCGCCAGAACGGCCGCTACTTCCCGACGCCGGAAGCCGAGAACATTTTCGAGCAGATCAACGGCGTCTACAAGAAGGTCGACGATCTCTCCGAGATCATCTCCAAGATCGGGCGCGGCGGGTTGTCCGAGCTGCGCATCGGCTCGGTGCCGAGCATCTCGCAGGTGATGGTGCCGCGCGCGATCGAGCGCGTGCGCCGCCGCTATCCCGATCTCGGCATCGACATCAATATCCTCAAGCTCGAGGAAGCGATCGACTATCTCATGCTCGGCCGCGGCGAGTGCGTCGCGATGAGCTACCGGCTGGAGCACTCCGGACTCGACTTCATGCCGCTCGCCTCCGGCGAACTCTATTGCATCGTACCGCCCGGCCACGAACTCGCCGGCCGCAAGCAGGTCTCGGCCGCCGAGATCACCCGCTATCCATTGATCGGGATCGATCCGAACGATCCCTACGGCAGGATCATGGCCGAGATCTTTGCGCGCAACCGGCTCGACTACAACATCACCATCCGCGCCCGCTTCGGCACCACGGTCTGCGCGCTGGTGAAGGCGGGGCTCGGCATCGCCATCATCGACCAGTTCACGGTGGCTCATGGCGGCTATCCCGGGATCGAACTCCTGAAGATCACCGAGCCGACCCGTTTCGACACCTACATTGCGGTCAAGCGTGGCGCGCCGCTGTCGCTGCATGTCGAGTATTTCATCGAATCCCTTCGCGCCGAGATGCGCGCGGTCGAGCCTTCCCGCGGCAACGGCAAGGCTGCTGCGGGGCGCGGACGGAAGAAATAACATGACGTTAGGTTTGCGGGACAAAAGGGTAATTGTGTTAGCCGGGGGAATGATTATCGTCGCCCTTGGAATAACGCGGATTTCTCCACTCATGCTGGGTCCGAATGCGCCCACCAGACGATAGCGAACCATGTCAAAACGCGGATACGCCGCCAGCAAAAAGCTCCTCACCGGCCTGATCGGCGCGCCGATCGCGCATTCCGCCTCCCCCGCCATGCATGAGCACGCCGCTGAGGCCCTCGGCCTGCGCGGCCATTATCAGCTCATCGAGGTCGCCGGCGCGGACGCGGCCGGGCTCCGCATGATGCTGGAGGGCGTGCGGCGCCTCGGCTTTGCCGGCGTCAACGTCACATTTCCCTACAAGGAAGCGGTGGTGCCGCTGCTCGACGAATTGGCACCGGGTGCAGCCGCAATGGGCGCGGTCAACACGATCGTCGTCAGGGATAACAGGCTGATCGGCCACAACACCGACACCACGGGTTTTGCACGTGCCGTCGCGCCGCTGCTGGCGCCCACGGGGAACGCGGTCGCCGTGATCGGCACCGGCGGCGTCGGCAAGGCGATCGCCTTTGCGCTGGCGAGCCTGAAAGTGGCCGACCTCCGTATCTTCGACAGCGAGCCGGCCCGCGCCGAAAAGCTCGCCGCGCTGCTGGCCCGGCATGGCGGCGCGCGGGTGGCCGGAAGCGTCAAGGACGCGCTCGACGGAGCAACCGGCCTCGTCAACGGCACGCCGGTCGGCATGCTGCCGAACCGCGATACCCCCGTGCCGGCCTCGCTGCTGCGCGAAAACCTGTGGGTCGCCGACGCCGTCTATTCGCCGCTGATCACGCCGCTGCTGACCGCAGCCCGAGCCAAGGGCGCGCGGATCATGACCGGGCGAGAGCTCGCGATCTACCAGGCGGCTGACGCGTTCGAGCTGTTCACCGGCCTTGCCCCGTCGACCCAAGTCATGGGAGAGGCTTTTGACGAGGTGATGGCGGCAAGAAGCTCTGCCTATTACGCAGCGTAACCGAAGCGGTCGGATACAAGGCCGCCACCAGAACCGAACATCGAAAGGGAGGAATGAGATGAAATCCACACTATTGGCAGGCGCCCTGCTGGCCTTCGCGACTGCAACCGGCGTCCACGCCCAGGCGATCAAGCTCGCCGACGTCGCCGAGCTCTCGGGCGGCGGCGCCACCGTCGGCACCAACTGGAAGAACGGCATCGACCTCGCGATCGAGGAGATCAACGCCAAGGGCGGCGTGCTCGGCCGCAAGCTCGAGGTCACCCACGCCGACTCGCAATCGAACCCGGGCGTTGCCCGCGCCCAGGTGCAGAAGGCGCTCGACGCCGAGCCCTATGTGCTGCTCGGACCCGGCTATTCCGGCTCGGTGAAGGTGACCGCCCCGCTCGCCGCTGAAGCCGGCATCACGCAGATCATGGGCGGCGAAGCCGCCGAGCTGACGCAGGCCGGCAACAAGTTCCTGTTCCGCACCTCGTTCGGCCAGCAGTCGTCGATGCCGAAAGTCGCAAAATACATCCACGACGACATGAAGGCGAAGACGGTCGCAGTCGTCTGGGTCAACAACGATTTCGGCAAGGGCGGCCGCGACGTCATCATCAAGGACCTCGAAGCTCGTGGCACCAAGGTCGTGGCCGATCTCTCCACCGAGGCGGGCCAGGCCGATTTCGCCGCCGATGTCGGCAAGATCAAGGCGGCCAATCCTGACGCCGTCTTCATCTATCTCAACGAGGAAGAGAGCGCGCGCATCCTCAAGGAGCTGAAGCGCCAGGGCGTCACTGCGCCGCTGATGGGCGAGACCACGCTGATCGGCCAGAAGGTGATCGAGCTTGCCGGCGATGCCGCCAACGGCGCCCGCGGCCATGTCGGCCTCACCACCGATGCGCCGGTCGACCTGATCAAGGGTTTTCGCGAGCGCTTCTCGAAGAAGTACAATTATGTCCCCGACCACAACGGACTGAAGGGCTATCTCGCCGTCTACATGGTAAAGGCCACCACCGAGAAGATGGGCAAGGTCGATTCCAAGGCCTTCGCCGACACGCTGCACGGCCTGACCATCAAGGCTGCGGACGAACCGGGCATTCTGATGGACGTCACCTTCGATCAGAACGGGGACATCGATCGCCAGAGCTTCCTGGTCGAGGTCGTCGAAGGCAAGCAGGTGGTGAAGCAGGTGCTGCCCAAGCTGAAGTGAGGCTCTGACCTTCTTCCTCTCCCTGCTCTTCGCGGGGAGAGGGAGCGATAGACCTGAATGGGCGTCAAGTTACTCGAGCTCCAACGATCAAAGAAGACCCATGTCCAATCTGTTCGATCTTCTGGTCGCGGGACTGGCCACCGGCGCGATCTATGCACTGGTCGCAGTTGGGTTCACCCTGTTGTGGCAGACCTCGCAGACCATCAATTTCGCGCAAGGCGAGTTCGTGATGCTGCCGGCGTTTCTGATGCTGGCGGCGATGCATGTCGGCGCACCGTTCTGGCTCGCGATCATCCTCGGCATCCTGCTCTCGATGGTCCTGCTCGGCTTCGCCTTCAAGATGCTGCTGGTCGATCCGATGATGCGCCATGGCGTGCTGCCGCTGGCGATCGCGACCATGGCGCTGGCGATCGGCATCAAGGAAGCCGTGAAACAGTTCTTCAGCGCGGAGGCTTCGCCCTTCCCGTCGATCGTGCCCACCGGCGACATCACTGTGCTCGGACACGTCGTCTCGCTGCAAAGCATCGGCGTCCTCGTCGTCGCGATCCTCGCCGTGTTCGGCCTGACCGCGTTGCTCAACCGCACCTCGCTCGGCCATCAGATGCAGGCGGCAGCCCAGAACCCGACCGTGGCACGCATCATCGGCGTTCCCGTCGAGCGCATGATCCTGCTGACCTTCCTGATCAACGCCTTCCTGGTCGCGTTGGCCTCGCTGCTGATCACGCCGATCTATCTGGCCAAATTCTCCTCCGGTGAAGTGCTCGGCCAGGCGGCCTTCATCGCGGCGATCGTCGGGGGCTTCAACCAGGTCCGCGGCGCGATCGCCGGCGGCTTGTTGATCGGCGTGCTCGACAACCTGGCGGCCGCCTACGTCTCGACCCAGTATCGCGCCGCAGTGCCGATGATCTTCCTCATCGTCGTCATCCTGTTCCGGCCGCAAGGACTGCTCGGCCGCGCCGAGGAGCGCACGGTATGAGCGGTTTTGCCAAACCCCTGAAGATCGCGCTCGGGCTCATCGTCATCGGCGGCCTGATCGTCATTCCCATGAACTTCAATCGCTACGGTCTGTTCATCCTGAGCCAGTGGGCGGTGATGACGATCGCCGCGATGGGGCTCAACCTCACGCTCGGCTATGCCGGACAGGTCTCGCTGGCGCAGGGCGCTTTCGTCGGCATAGGGGCTTATGCAGCCGCCATCATGACGACGCATGGCTGGCCCCTGCCGGTCGCCATCCTGATTGCGATCGTCTTGAGCTTCGGCGTCGGCTGGGTGCTCGGCTATCCCGCGCTGCGCGTGCAGCACCACTACCTCGCCTTCGTCACGCTGGCTTTCTCGACCCTGGCGTTCCTGGTGTTCCGCAACGAGAGCTGGCTCACCGGCGGCATCTACGGCATCTCCAACATTCCGCGCCCACACATCTTCGGAATCGCAACCAACAAGCCGCTGCCGTTCTACTATGTCTGCCTCGGCTCGCTCGCGATGGTGTCTGTGGCGGTCTGGTGGCTGATCCGCTCGCCCTGGGGCCGCGCCTTCATGGCACTGCGCGAGAACCCGCTGCGCGCGCAATCGCTCGGCATCGACACCCGCCGCTACACATTGATGGCGTTCGCGATCGGCTCGGCGCTCGGCGGCGTCGCCGGCGCGCTCTATGCGCCGCTGACGCAATACATCGACCCTGTTCCCTTCAACCTGCAGCTCTCGCTTGATCTGCTGATGATGGTGATCGTCGGCGGCGCCGGCTTCTATTTCGGTCCCTTCCTGGGGGCGATGATCGCGGTGCTGCTGCCGGAATGGCTGCGCTTCACCGAAGGCTATTATCTGATGCTCTACGCGATCGCGGTGATGGGACTGCTGGTCTGGTCGCCGACCGGCATTCTCGGGATCCTCGACCGTTACCTTGCCGCACGGCGCACCAAGGCGGCCTCGGCGCTGCGCGCCGTCGCAAAGTCCCGCCTGGAGACGGCACAATGAGCGCGGTGCTCGAAGTCACCAACATCAAGAAGAACTTCGGTGGCATCAGCGCCGTCGACGGCGTGTCCTTCGACGTGCGGGAGGGCGAGATCCTTGGCCTGATCGGCCCGAACGGCTGCGGCAAGTCAACCCTGTTCAATTGCATCCTTGGTCAGCTCACGCCGACGGACGGCGAGGTCAAGCTCGACGGCAAGGTGGTCACCGGCTTGCGCCCGTCGGAGCTGAACAAGCTCGGCGTCAGCCGCACCTTCCAGCTCCTTCAGGTCTTCCCAAAGCTCTCGGTGCGCGAGAACCTGATCCTCGCCGGGCAGGAGCACCAGGGCAACATGGCCTCGCGCCTGATCGGCCGCTCCGACGCCGGGCTGACGGATGCCGCCAACCAGATGATCGGTTTCTTCAAGCTCGATCATCTCGCAGCCGAGCCTGCCGGCGGCCTCTCCTATGGGCAGCAAAAGCTGCTCGATGCCGCCATGGCCTTCATGGGCGGCCCGCGCCTGGTGCTGCTCGACGAGCCCGCCGGCGGCGTCAACCCGACGATGCTGTCTGACCTGAAGGAGCGGCTGGTCGCGATCAATCGCGAGAAGAATGCCACCTTCGTCGTGATCGAGCACAACATGGAGTTCGTGATGTCGCTGTGCTCGCGCGTGATGGTGATGGCGGAAGGCAAGGTGCTGGCGATGGGGCGGCCGGACGAGGTCCGCAAAAATCCGGCCGTGATCGAAGCCTATTTGGGACATTAAACGATGACCGATCCCATCCTCTCGGTTCACAACCTCGTCGGCGGCTACGGCAAGATGACGATCCTGAACGGCACGACGTTCTCGGTGCCGCCAGCGACCATCACCACGATCATCGGCCCGAACGGCGCCGGCAAGTCTACGGTGTTCAAGGCGATCTTCGGCCTGTTGAAGTTGCGCGAGGGCAAGATCAGTTTCGCCGGCCGCGACGTGACGAACTTGAGCCAACGCGCGCTGCTCAATGCCGGCATCTGCTACGTGCCGCAGGGTCGTAACATCTTTCCCGAGCTCTCGGTGCGCCACAACATCGAACTCGGCGGCGTCGCGGCCGGAAAAGGCATCGACCTGCCGACGCGGATCGAGGCCGCGCTCGACCTGTTCCCGGCGCTGCGCCGCAAGGCCGCGCAGCAGGCCTCGACGCTGTCGGGCGGCGAGCAGAAGCAGCTCGAGATCGCCCGCTCGCTGCTGCTCGAGCCAAAGCTCGTGCTGATCGACGAGCCCTCGATCGGCCTGTCGCCGCTGATGGTGCAGCAGACTTTTGATATTCTAAAGAGCCTGCGTGACCGCGGCGTCACCATCCTGATGATCGAGCAGAACGCGCGCTCGGCGCTGGAGATCTCCGATATCGGCATCGTGCTCGAGCTCGGCCAGACCCGCATGGTCGACAAGGCCGAGCGCATCTTGAATGATCCCAGGATCGGCCAGCTCTTCCTCGGCGGCGCCATGGAGGAGAGCGCGGCATGAACGCGCCCCTGCGCATCGCCGTTGCCGGCGCCGGCCTGATCGGGCGCCGCCATCTGGAGTTGATCGACGCTTCGCCGAACTGCGTGCTCGCCGGCATCGCCGACCCCGCGCCAGCGGCCATGGAGCTTGCTGGAGCCTGCGGCGTCGGATGGTACGCAGATCATCGGGCCCTGCTGGAGCAGGAAAAACCTGATGGCATGGTCGTCGCCTCCCCGAACGCACTGCATCTGCAGATGGCGCTCGACTGCGCGCAGGCCGGCGTGCCTGCACTGATCGAGAAGCCGGTGACCGACACGGTCGCCGCCGCGCAGCGCCTGTGTGCGGCGGTCAGGCGGACCGGCGTGCCGATGCTGGTCGGCCATCACCGCCGCCACAATCCGATCATCAAGGCCGCGCGCGAGACCGTGGCGAACGGCAAGCTCGGCCGGCTCACGGCCGTGGCCGGACTATGGCTGCTGAAGAAGCCCGATGATTACTTCAACGTGGCCTGGCGGCGTGAGCACGGCGGGGGCCCGCTGCTCATCAACCTCATTCACGACATCGACAATCTTCGTTTCATCTGCGGGGAGATCACCGAGGTGCAGGCGATGACCTCGAACGAGGCGCGCGGGTTCACCGTCGAGGATACCGCCGCCCTGCTGCTGCGCTTCGCCGGCGGCGCGCTGGCAACGGTGACCGTGTCGGATACGACGCCGGCGCCGTGGAGTTGGGAGCTCTCCTCGGGCGAGAACGCTGCGTATCCGAAGCAGGGCCAGCCTTGTTACTTCTTCTCCGGCACCGCGGGCTCGCTGGCCGTGCCGAACATGGAGCTTTGGTCCTACGCCCAGCAGCCCGGCTGGTATATGCCGCTGTCGCGCGAGGCGATCGCGCCGGCGGCACTCGATCCGCTGGCCGAGCAGCTCCGGCATTTCATTGCCGTGATCGCGGGTCGGGAACAACCACTGATCCCGGTGGAGGATGCGATGGGCACGCTCGCGGTCGTCGAAGCCGTCAGCGAGGCGGCACGCACGGGTCAAAAGATATCGCCGGGCCGGTTAATGGAGCAGGCAGCATGAACAAGCGTTCGATCGCAACCGTCTCTCTCTCCGGGGCGCTGGACGAAAAGCTCCGTGCCATCGCGTCGGCCGGTTTCGAGGCGGTCGAGATCTTCGAGAACGATCTGCTGTCGTTCGGCGCGGGCCCGCGCGAGATCGCAAAGCTCTGCAAGGACCTCAATCTCGAGATCTGCGCGTTCCAGCCGTTCCGCGATTTCGAGGGCATGCCGGAGCCGCAGCGCTCGCGCAACTTTGCCCGCGCGATGCGCAAGTTCGATCTGATGCAGGAACTCGGCACCGATCTGCTGCTGATCTGTTCCAACGTGTCGCCCGCCTCGCTCGGCGGCATCGACCGCGCCGCCGATGATTTTCGTGAGCTCGGCGATCTCGCCGCCAAGCGCGGCTTGCGCGTCGGCTATGAGGCGCTGGCCTGGGGCCGCCACGTCAACGATTACCGCGATGCCTGGGAGATCGTACGGCGCGCCGATCATCCGGCGATCGGCGTCATCCTCGACAGCTTTCATGCCCTGGCGCCGGGCTTTCCGACCCGCGCGATGGCCTCGATCCCAGGCGACAAGATCTTTCTGGTGCAGCTCGCCGACGCACCGAAGCTTGAGCTCGACATCCTGTCGTGGAGCCGGCACTTCCGCTCGTTCCCCGGCCAGGGCGACCTGCCGGTCGGCGCATTCATGCAGGCGATCGCCGCGACCGGCTATTCCGGCCCGTGGTCGCTGGAAATCTTCAACGACCAATTCCGCGCCGGCTCGGCTGCACAGACCGCGCTCGACGGACTGCGCTCGCTGATCCTGCTGCAAGACCAACTTGCTCCGGACTGGCCGAAGCTCGTCGGCGAGCCGCTGGCGCCGAAGGCCAAGAGCCGCGGCACCGGCTTCATCGAGTTCGCCGTCAACGAGACCAAGGCCGGCGAGCTCGCGCATCTGTTTTCACAGCTCGGCTTCCGGAAGACCGGTAAGCATCGCAGCAAGGCGGTGGAGCGCTGGTCGCAGGGCAAGGTCGAGCTGGTGATCAATTCGGAGACCGACGGCTTTGCGCATTCGCACTATGTCACGCATGGCCCCGGCGTCTGCGCCATCGCGCTCGACGTGGACAATGCCGGCCTTGCCATGCAGCGGGCCGAGACGCTGAAGGCGCGCACCTTCTATCAGCCGGTCGGACCGGGCGAGCTGGAAATTCCCGCGATCCACGGCGTCGGCGGCAGCCTGCTCTACTTCCTCGATCAGGCCGGCAAGAACTGGGACACGGATTTCGCATCTATCGCAAGCGACGCCAGTGGCGATGCGCTGCTCGCGGTCGACCACATCGCGCAGTCGATGCCCTACGACGAGATGTTGTCCTGGCTGCTGTTCTACACCGGCATCCTCGACCTGAAGCGGCTGCCGCAGATCGAGATCGCCGACCCCAGAGGCCTCGTGCAGAGCCAGGCTGTCATCAATGGCGACCAGAGCCTGCGCTTCGTGCTCAACGGCTCCTCCGCCAATCGCACGCTGCCGGCCCGCTTCATCTCGGAGTTTTTCGGCTCAGGCGTGCAGCACGTCGCGTTTGCTTGCAAAGACATCTTCGCCACCGTCGCCGCGATGCGCGCCCGCGGCGCGGGCTTTCTCGATATTCCCGATAATTATTACGACGACGTCGAAGCCAAATACGACCTCGCGCCCGATGTCATGGCGCAGCTCCGCGCCAACCACATCCTGTACGACCGCGAGGGCGACAGCGAATTCTTCCAGGTCTACACCCATATTTTCGACGAGCGCTTCTTCTTCGAGATCGTCGAGCGCAGGAGCTATCAGGGGTTTGGCGCAGCCAATGCCGGCATCAGGCTCGCGGCGCAGGCCCGCGAGGTGCGGCCGGCGAGCATGCCACGGGTGTAGCGCTCTATCCACGTCGTCATTGCGGGAGAACTGAGAGCCCCTCTCCCCGCATCTGCCTTCGCTGAAGCTTCGACGGACAAACGCGGGAAGAGGGAGAAGACCTCACTTCATCGGGCACTTGTCGTGGAAGCGGTCCTGGTCATCGGTGACGATGGTGGCGACGGTTTTCAGCGAAAGCTCGCCACCGGCGCCTTTCACTACGTCCTGCAGATAGAAATTCTGGATCGGGATGTGGTTGTTGCCGTACTTGAACGCGCCGCGCAGCGACTTGAAGTTGGCCTTCTCCATCTCGGCCTTCATCGCATCCTTCTTCGACGTGTCGCCGCCGGCGGCGACCACCGCGCTGTTGATGAGCTGCGCGGCGTCATAGGCCTGCGCGCCGTAATAGGTCGGGCGGAGACCGGTGTACTTGTTGCGATAGTCGGCGACGAAGCGCTTGTTCTGCTCGTTGGGGAGATCGTTGACCCACTCCTGCGCGCCGGGAACGCCGAGCGCATTCTCCTTCTGGAGCGGCAGCGACAGCTCGTCGATGGTGAAGGCGGTGTAGAGCGGCATCGTGCTCTTCAGGCCAGCCTGCGCGTATTGGTTGAGGAACTGCACACCGGCGGCGCCCGGATAGAACACGAAGATCGATTCGGCTCCGGAGGCGCGCGCCTTGGAGAGCTCGGCGGAGAAATCGAGCTGGCTCGGCCAGACCGTGTATTCCTCGCCCTTGATCTCGCCCTTGAACGTGCTCTTGAGACCCGCGAGCATGTCCTTGCCGGCGGCATAGTTCGGGCCGATCAGGAACACGCTCTTGACGCCGTTCGAGTTCATGTAAAGGCCCACGGCGGCGGGCGTCTGGTCGTTCTGCCACGAGGTCGAGAAAACGTATTTCGAGCACAACTCGCCCGCGAGCTGCGACGGACCGGCATTGGCCGAGATCATGAAGGTCTGCGAGTCCACCGCGGTCTTGAGCGAGGCGAGCAGCACGTTCGACCAGATATAGCCGACGAGGAAATCGACCTTGTCGGACTGCACCAGCTTCTCGGTCTTCTGCTTGCCGACATCGGGCTTCTGGCCGTCGTCCTCGTAGATCACCTCGACCGGCTTGCCGCCCATCTTGCGCCCGAGATGATCGAGCGCGAGCTCGAACGAGTTGCGCATGTCGTTGCCGATCACGGCGGTCGGGCCGCTGAAGGTCGAGACGAAACCGATCTTGATGGTGTCGCCGGCGAATGCCGGGCTCGCCAGCACCAGCGCCGCTGCGCCCGCCAGCCAGAATGCCGTCCTCATAACAACTCCCCTCCCTATTATGGATCCCGGAAACGGGGTGATCGCCGCTCCCGGGTCTGTCTCTATTGAACGCAAAATCTGTCGCGCCGCCAATGGGTCAGCGCCCGCCTCTGCACCATATTTCGCCCTAAACGGGGATGGCAAGAAATATAATTCTACTTACTTCGTTCAAGCCTGCGGCGCTTTTGCGCGGCGAATATCGATACGCCAAGCCTATTCCGTCATTGATGACGGCTATTGGACCACGGCACCCAATCCGCACTTAAATAAGTGAGTGAAGCAGCGAGATTCGAGGATGCATCATGGCCGCAAATCCCCATCGCGTCGTCATCGTCGGGGCCGGCTTCGGCGGACTGGAGACGACCTACCGGCTCGCAGGGGCGCCGGTCGAGATCACCCTGATCGACCGCCGCAACCATCATCTATTTCAGCCGCTGCTCTACCAGGTTGCGACCGCCTCCCTCGCCACCAGCGAGATCGCCTGGCCGATCCGCCATCTCATGCGCGACCGGCGCGAGGTCACGACGCTATTTGCGACCGTCAGTGGCGTCGACACGGACAGGCGCCGCGTCCTGATCGACGACGGCAGCGAGGTGCCGTACGACACGCTGGTGCTCGCCACCGGCGCGCGTCACGCTTATTTCGGTCATGACGAGTGGGAGACGTGGGCGCCAGGCCTGAAGACGCTGGAGGACGCAACCACGCTGCGTCGTCACATCCTGGTGGCATTCGAGCGCGCCGAACGCGAGACTGATCCAGCGCGGCGCGCCGCCCGGCTGACCTTCGTCATTGTCGGCGCCGGCCCCACGGGCGTCGAGCTCGCCGGCACCATCGCCGAGATGGCGCATCACACGCTGCCCGCCGACTTCCGCAACATCGACACCCACAAAGCGCGCGTGGTGCTGATCGAGGCCGGCCCGCGCGTGCTGGCGGGCTTCCCCGACGATCTCTCCGCCTATGCGCAGGCCTCGCTCGAAAAGATCGGCGTCGAGGTCGTGCTCGGCCAAGCCGTCACCGAGATCAACCGCGAGGGCGTCGTGTTCGGCGGCAAGTTGCTCGAGGCCAAGACGCGGATCTGGGCTGCCGGCGTGCGTGCCTCACCGGCCGCCGAATGGCTGGGCGCGCCAAGCGATCGCGCCGGGCGCGTGCAAGTGAACGACGATCTCAGCATTCCCGGCCATCCCGAGATTTTTGCGATCGGTGACACCGTGAGCATCAACGCCTGGGAGGGCAAGCCGGTCCCGGGCATCGCACCGGCCGCAAAGCAGCAGGGCCGCCACGTCGCCGAGACCATCAGGGCGCGGCTGCGCGGTGAGAGCAAGGGTCCATTCCGTTACAAGCACGCCGGCAGCCTCGCGCAGATCGGCAAGCGGCTCGCGGTGATCGATTTCGGCAAGGTGAAATTGCGCGGAACGATCGCATGGTGGATCTGGGGCATCGCCCACATCTACTTCCTGATCGGCCTCCGGCACCGTCTCAGCGTCGCGCTGAGCTGGCTGTGGATCTATGCGAGAGACCAGCGGGCCGCGCGATTGATCACGCAGGGCAGCAGCAAGGTGGTGGGATGACAGTCACCCTCACCTCCCGGACGCGGCGCGGCATTGATGTCGCGACGCTGCGTCCGGGGCACGACGATGCCGATGCCGCGACGCGCTACGGCGTCTTGCAGACGAAATTCGCGGCGTCCTCGCTGTCGCCCTGCCCGGAATACGCCGCGTAGCTCGGATACGGGCACAGCGGCCGCGTGCGCCCCGGGCTCCAGGACGCGGGGACTTCCTTGTTGGCGGGACTGGCAGACGCGATGATGCGCTCGGGTGCCTTGCCCTTCTCCACCCAGTCGGTCAGTGCGGTGAGTGCATCGAACTTGTCGAGGGTGACGCCGCCGCCACAATGCGTTTCGCCGGGTATCGTGAACAGGCGCGCGACGCTGTCGGCGTGCCCCTGCAGGTTCTTGTTCAACCGGTCGTACCAGCGGATGGTGTCGTTCACCGAGAACACCGGATCGGCCTGACCATGATAGACCAGCATCTTGCCGCCGGACTTCTGCAGCGATGCGAGCTGGGGATCATCGACGTCGGGCGGCGTCATGAAGTCCATGGCCGATTCCGTGAAGGTCGCGTCCTTGGCGAAAATCTTCGGCGCGTCCTTGTCGAAGTCATAGGCCTTCAATGCCTCAACCAGCTTCTCGTTGCTGCCTTCGACCGCGACCGGCGGCGTCGAGAAGATGTAGTTCAGCGACGCTGCGCCCATGGTGGCGATGATCGGATAATTGTTCCAGGGCGCGATGGGGCTCTCGACCTTCCAGGTGCGCCAATTGCCGGTGCCGATTCCGCCATCGAGGGGCCAGTTTGAGTAGAGCGCCTCACCTTTCGAATTCTTCGGTCCAGCGAGGCTCGTCTTCAGGGCATCGACCTTGGCTTCGGACAAACAGGCGCTGTTCTGCCCCGGCGCACAGATCAGGCTCTTGAGGTCGAACGCCTTCTGACAGGCGGCGAGATTGGCCGTCAGTCCGTCCTTGACGCCATCGAGCCCATCGCAGGCCTCCGTAATGCGCGAGGAAACGAGCTGAGCGTCCTCCTTGGTGATGGACTTGCGCAGATCGGGATCGACTTTCAGAAAGGCCTGCACGTCCCAGGCATGCTGGATCGCAGCGCGCGGCAGGTCGAAGCCCGGATTGCCGACGAGGAAGCCGTCGTAATTTTCCGGCATGCGCGACGCCGCCACCATGGCGTGACGCCCGCCGTTCGAGCATCCCGCCATATAGGAGCGATCCGGCTTGCGT
The DNA here is from genome assembly GCF_054967145.1 of Bradyrhizobium sp. UFLA06-24. NCBI lineage: Bacteria > Pseudomonadati > Pseudomonadota > Alphaproteobacteria > Hyphomicrobiales > Nitrobacteraceae > Bradyrhizobium > Bradyrhizobium sp. UFLA06-24. The sequence continues at coordinate 168,803 of NZ_JADFUE010000003.1, read as the reverse complement.
CCGTAATGCACGGCAATGATTTGCTTTGCGACCGGTGACAGCGTCATGTCGGCGGCATAGCCATAGTCGCGGCGCGCCTGCGGATCGAGGCCGAACGCCGCGCCCGCAGTCAGGCCCAGCGACTTGTTCGCGGGGTCTGCGCCGGAATGGCCGCTGTCCGACGACAGCACGGCAAAGCCTCGCGCCAGGGGCACGGTGCCGCCGGATGACGCCCCGTCGGGCAGGCTGCCAAGAGCGGGCACGACCACGCCGTCATTTCCGCCATTCACCTGATGCAGGAAGCGGCCGTTCCACTCGGCCGGCAGCCGCATCTCGAACCCAATCGCGTAGGATTTCCCGTCGACCCCGGTGCGCTGGTTGGCAAGGCCCGTCACGATGCAATGCCTGGGGAGACCATTGGCCGCGTCTTGCGTTTTGGACCCGGTAATCTCAATGCCGGAAATGCCAAGCGACGCCGTGGTGACAGGCGAGCAGGCCTCGCCGTCGGCGCGAGCCAGCGCGGTCGATCCCAGAAGCGCGGCCAGCGCAGCGGATGATATCAAGCCAATCCTCACGACGGACCCTCCCTATTAGTTATATGTTATAATCATTACCTCCATTTCGTACTTTGGCAAGTGCTTGAGCTCGCGTCCGGGACGCACCGGCTCTGCCGCGCTATGGGGGACCAGCGTCGGGGCAGAAGACCTTCTACTTGACCAGCTCGCATCCGCCCTCCGCCAATGTGCGGAACGCCTGGTCGGCGGGAATCGTCGAGACCAGCTTGTAATAGTCGTAGGGATATTTCGACTCCTCCGGCTTCTTCACCTCGAACAAATACATCGGATGCACGACGCGGCCGTCCTGGCGGATCGCGGTGTCGCCGAACAGTTTGTCCCTGCCTTTGAATTTCTTCATCTCCGGCACGACATCCCTCGCATTGTCGCTGCCGGTGGCAGCGACCGCGTTGAGAAAAGCGAGCGTGGACGCATAAACGCCGGCCTGGTTGCCGCTCGGCATCTTGCCGTTCATGCCGGGGCGCCCGGCGAAGCGTTTTGCGAAGGCACGGGTGTCGTCGTTCATGTCCCAGTAGAAGGCCTCCATCAGCTGGAGGCCCTGCGCGACCTTGATGCCCATGCCGTGGATGTCGTTGATGAAGAGCAGGAACGCAACCAGCTTCTGGCCACCCTGCTGAACGCCGAACTCGGCCGCCTGCTTCACGGCGTTGATGGTGTCGCCGCCAGCGTTGGCAAGGCCGATCACCTCCGCTTTGGAATTCTGCGCCTGCAACAGGAAGGAGGCGAAGTCCGCCGTGCCGAGCGGATGCTTCGACGAGCCGAGCACCTTGCCGCCGTGGCTCTCGATATATTTCTGCGCTTCCGTCTCGATGCCTTTGCCGAGCGCGTAGTCGACTGTGAGGAAATACCAGTCCTTGCCGCCGCGCGACATCATCGCGGCTGCGGTGGTGTTGCCGGTCGCCCAGGTATCGTTGACCCATTGGATTGTATTGGGCGAGCAGGCCTTGCCGGTGAGATCGGCGCTTGCGGTCGAGGATGCCAGGAAGGTCATGCGGCTGCCGCGCAGCAGCGTGTTGATGGAAAGGCCGACGGCCGAGTTCGGCACGTCGACGATGGCATCGACGCCTTCGACGTCGAGCCATTTGCGCGCGATGGCATTGCCGACATCGGCCTTGTTCTGGTGGTCGGCATAGACGATCTCGACCTTGATGCCCTTACCGCCGCCGTTGAAATCCTCCGCCGCCATGCGCGCAGCCTCCACCGAGCCCATGCCATTGGTGTCCTGAAAAATTCCGGAGATGTCGTTGAGCACGCCGACGCGCACGACATTGTCGGAGATCTCGGCATTCGCCATGCCACTCACCAGGCTTGCCGCGAGCGCGAGCGTCCACCGCAGAACTTTCATCATTACCTCCCCTGTTTGATTTGCCCGCCGGTCGTTGCCGCCGCGGCTGGAATTTCAGACCTGGCGCTCCGGCAGCCTCAGCACGAGTCCGTCGAGCTCGGGCGTGATCTTGATCTGGCAGGACAGCCGACTGTTCGGCAGCCGCTCGGCCGCGGCGCCCTCGAGCAGCGCGTCCTCGTCCTCGGCCATCGCGGGCAGGCGCGCGACCCAGGCATCGTCGACATAGACGTGACAGGTCGCGCACATGGCGTTGCCGCCGCATTCGGCCAGGATGCCGTCGAGGCCGTGGCGGGTGGCTGCCTGCATGGCGCTTTCCCCGTCTGAGACCTCGACGCGCTCGGAATTGCTGTCGCGGTGGATGAAGCTGATCGTCGGCATCGGGGTTCCTTGTCAGGCCGGGGTGATGGTGACAGGCAGGCTGTCGAGCCCGCGCAGCGTGTTGTTGAAGCGGCGCTTCGGCTCGCCCGTGATCTCGATGGACGCGATGCGTCGCGCCAGGGCGGTCAGCATCACTTCGCCCTCGAGGCGCGCCACGAGCTGGCCGACGCACATGTGGATGCCCGAGCCAAAGCCGACATGCCCGGACGTGCGGCGGGTAATGTCGTAACTGTCAGGCCTCTCCCAGCGGCGCGGATCGCGGTTGGCCGCGGCAAGGAACATCAGCACCTTCTCGCCCTCGCCGATGCGCGCGCCCGACAGCTCGACCTCGCGCGTCGTGGTGCGGAAGAAGGTCTGCACCGGGCTTTCGAACCGGACGGCCTCCTCGAAGGCGTTGCGCGCCAGCGTGATATCACCGCGCAGGCGCTGCCATTGCTCCGGGAAGCGCGCGAGGCAATAGAGCGCGGCGCCGATGCCGTTGACCGTCGTGTCGAGGCCGGCCGACAGCAGCGAGCGCACCAGCAGCGGCGCCTCGGTCGCGGTGATCGCGCCTTCGTCGACCTGAGCATGGATGCAGGCACCGAAGCCGCCCGGCGCAAGATTCTCGCGCTGACACTGCTTGGCGACATAGGCCTGATGCGGTGCCGAGCGCGCGATCGCCTCCTGGCGCAGTTCATTGGGCGGGCCGAAGGCGTTGAATACGACGCTCGCATAGGGAATGAGATGCTCGCGTCCCTCGGGTTTCAGGCCGAGCGCATCGGGAAAGATCGAGAGCGGATAGGCTTCGGCGAGGTCGGCAACCGCATCGAAGCTGCGCTGCTCCAGCAGGACGTCGACGCGCTCCTCCGCCGCCGCCGCAAAGCGGTCACGCACCTGCTTCATCACACTCGGCGACAACACTTTCGACAGCACGGCGCGAGTACGGGTGTGCGCGGGCGGATCGGCCTCAAGAATCAGGCTTGGCGGTCGCCACGGCGTCTCCTTCTTGAAGTCGGACAGGCCGACGCCGCGACTGGAGCAGAAGGTCGCGGGATCATTCAGCACGGCATGCACTTCCGCATAGCGTGCCACGCCATAGACGTTCCATTGGTCGAGATAGACCACCGGCCCCGCCTCGCGCAGTCGCTCGTGGCTTGGATAGGGGTCAGCGAAAAAGTCCATGGCGAACGGATCGACGTCGAGATGCGGGACGCCTGATGCGGCCGAGCCGGATGCGCTCATTGGACACCTCCCTCATTTTGATCTTGTGAAAGGACGGCGCTTGCCTTTAGGTCTGCGGACACGCCGCGAGTCACAAGGCCGATATGCCACCGTCTTCGACCAAAGCCCGTCAGAAACCCGCACCTGCCGAGAGCGGGCCGACGCTTGACCTCGACCGGTACGTTCCGGCCTTCATCACCTTCATCGCCAACAAGCTTTCGAACAGCGCGACCGCATTTTATCAGCGGGAATTCGGCGTCAACGTCACGGAATGGCGGATCATGTCGCTGCTGGCAATCGAGCCCGGCATTCCCGCCTCGCGCATTTGCCAAGTCATCGGCTTCGACAAGGGCCCGGTGAGCCGAACGCTGGCAAGCTTGGAGAATCGCGGGCTGGTCTCGATCCGCACCGACCCCAACGATGGCCGCACCCATTCGATCGCGCTGACGACGAAAGGGCGCGCTACCCATGACAGGGTCATCGTGGCGGCGTTCGAGCGCGAGCGACGCCTGTTGTCCTGCCTCAGCAAGGACGAGCGCGAGGTGCTGATCGACCTGCTCCGCCGCCTGCACGAGAATCTCGACGCGGTGACCGGCAGCACAGACGCGTGACAGCTCGCGCACCGAGCGCGATCCGGCATCATCTCCTGACACGCACCTGCGTTTGCCGACGGCACCGTTCCTGCCGCGCATTGTTTCCTCCAAGATCAGACGCGGCGGTTCGCCCGCCGTCATTGCTGACTCGGAATGGTTCGCACATATTAGTTGCCGAGGCAACAAAATAATCATGCAGGATATTGCGGCAGGTTGGCTGGCGTAATCGAGCACCAGACCTCCTGTCCCGGACAAGGCGCGGCAACGACGCGCCGCAGAGCCGCGGCCCAGTAAGCCAAGCGAGCTAGATGCCGATCCACTCCGCCGACGAATCGTCGTTCAGTCGCTCCACCGCACCGGCGCGGCGCGTCAGCACGGCGCGCTGGTTGATGTAGCCCTTGTCGGTGATCTCGCCGCCGTCGACCGACGGCGGTTCGACGAGCAGCAGCGCACGCGTGGCGTGGCCGGAGGAGTTGCCGCTCTGCTGCTTCAGCTTTGCCAGGCCTTGCGCTATCGCGGTCCGGACCTTGTCATGCCCCAGCACATCATTCACGCTTGCTGTTTCGGACAGACCGGCGTGGGCGCGGCACGCGGCGATGTTCGGAAATACCAGGAACCGCACCTCGTCGCCGCCATGGCCGGTCACGACGATATCTTGCGCGAACGGCGCAAGTGCTGCGATGCCTGCGACACGCAGCGTCCCAACGCTGACCCAGGTGCCGGAATTGAGCTTGAAATCCTCCGCCACGCGGCCGTCAAAGAACAGGCCGCGCTCGGGCCGCTCGACATCGGCGAGCTTCACGGCATCGCCGATCAGATAGAAGCCCTCTTCGTCGAACGCCTGCTTGGTCAGCTCTGGCGCCTTCCAATAGCCCGGCGTCACGTTGGGACCGCGCACACGCACCTCCAGCTTGTCGCCGGAGGTGACGAGCTTCAGCTCGGTGCCGGGAATCGGCACGCCGATATTGCCGGAGCGGTCGGCGAGGAAATGACAATCGGTCGCCAACGGCGAGGTTTCGGTCGAGCCCCAGGCCGACACCATCGGCATCGCGCGGCCGACGGTCTCGACGGAGAGCTCTTCAAGAGCATCCCAGAGATTCTGCGGCAGCGCGGCGCCGGCATAGAAGGCGAATTTCACGTCGCTGAAGAAGCGGTGGCGCAGTTCCTCGTCAGCGCGTAGCGCCGCGATCAGCATGTCGAAGCCACGCGGCACGTTGAAGTAGACCGTCGGCATAACGCTTTTCAGATTGGCGAGCGATGTCGCGAACTGGCCGGGCGCCGGCTTGCCGCCATCGATATAGAGCGAGCCGCCGTTGCGCAGCACGAGGTTGAAATTGTGGTTGGCGCCAAAGGTGTGGCTCCACGGCAGCCAGTCGAGGATGACGAGGTCGTCGCCCCGCTCAAGGAACGTCCAGGTCTGCGCCTTGGCCTGCTGGCTGGAGGTCAGCATGCGCTGGGTGTTGATGACGGCCTTCGGCGTGCCTGTTGAACCCGAGGTGAACAGAAACTTTGCAACGGTGTCGGGCGTGACCGCGGCAAAGGCTGATGCGACCTCCGGCGCTTCCGGCGTTGCGGCAATGGTCCGGAATGCAAGCGCATCAGCATCGTCAGCATTGCCACTGATGATCTGCGCCTTGTGCAGCGGCTTGATCGCAGCGAGGGCCGCAGCAAACGGCTTGGTGCCGGACACATAGATCGCGCCGGGCTCAAGCAGCGCGATCATGCTTTTCAGCTTGTCGTAATCCCTTGATATCAGCGAATAAGCCGGTGAGATCGCGGCTGAAGGTACGCCGACATGCTGTGCGGCAAGCGCGAGCAGCGCGTGGTCGATGCTGTTGTCCGAGAGAATGACAACCGGGTGTTCCGCGCTGAGCCGGTGCGCCAGGATCCAGGACGCCGCTGCGCGCACCCGCCGCAAGGCTCCTGCGTAAGTCACAGTCGCCCAGGGCGTGTCGGCGCTATCGCGCTCGGCGAGGAAGACCTTGTCCGGCGCTTGCCGTGCCCATTGCTCCAGCCAATCGCCGACGCAGCGCGCGCTGTCGCGCAAAGGCTCGGGAGAGCGCAGCACGATGCTGCCGTCCGTGCGATGCTCCGCGACGGTCCTGGGCGTTGCGAACAGGCTCGAAGCCTCACCGCGGGTGGCGGTCATCATGATTTCCTCCTCGCCCCCGGACGCCCGGATCGGCCGCAGCCTCGTTCCGGGCCGCCTTGGCCATAATGTTGGGCAGGACAATTGTTGTCGTCAACAACAATCTTCCGCTTCGGACCTCGAGTCGCTAAGGTCGCCCAACAGGAGAAGCGATGTGACAACCACCGCAACCCGAACTTCCCCGCGCAAACGAAAAAGCAACGGCCTGAGGCCGCAGATCGACGCGGACGAGATTGGCCTCGACGCGCTGGTCGGGCATGCCGGCTACGCGGTGCGGCGCTTCCAGATCTGGATCTTCCAGGACTTCATCAGGACGCTCAGCGAGGTCGACATCAGGCCCACGCAATATTCGGTGCTGACCGTAATCGGCGCCAATCCGGGCCTGTCGCAGATGGCGGTGGCAAAACGCCTTGGCATCGAGCGCGCCCGGCTGGTGCATCTGCTCGACAGCCTGGAGCAGCGCAAGCTGGTGAAGCGGATCAAGTCGAAGGCCGACCGGCGCTCGCACGCGCTTCACCTCACCGCGCAGGGCGAGACGGCGCTTGCCAAGTTCAAGCGGCTGGCTGCCGAGCACGAGCGGCATGTCGAAGACAAGATTGGTAAGGCGAACCGGGAGCGCCTGCTTCAGATCCTTGCTGGCTTCAGCTGATCCGAGCTGCCCATGATTTGGGCAAATGCCCAGGACAGGGCTCTGATCCGGCCGCCTGCTCGCCGGTCAGTGCATCGCCCAAGGCACTGATCTTGCGATAGTATCCGCGGCACCGCGCCTGCCCGGATAATGTACACAATGGCACATCGCTTGCTTCAATGCGGGTGAGACACGTTGCCGGAGTTTTATCGCCATGGGGGCTGAGCAGCCTGAAACGATCGCTGCGATCGTAGCCGCGCATCGCGCGGGTACGGTGACGCCGGCGCAGACGGTCGCGCGGACCTACCAGCGCATCCGAGACCACAACGATCCAGCCATCTTCATCAGCCTGCGCGACGAGAGGGACGCGATCGCGGAAGCCGAGAAGCTCGCCGAAAAGGATGCGGCGAGCCTGCCGCTCTATGGCGTACCGGTTGCGGTGAAAGACAATATCGACGCGCTGGGCTTTGCGACCACGGCGGCCTGCCCGGCTTTCTCCTACATGCCGATGCACGACTCGACCGCGGTCGAGCGGCTGCGCGCGGCCGGCGCGATCATCATCGGCAAGACCAATCTCGACCAGTTCGCTACCGGTCTCGTCGGCGTCCGGTCACCCTATGGCATTCCCAAAAATTCGCTTCGCGAGGATCTCATTCCCGGCGGCTCCAGCTCGGGCTCCGCGGTGGCGGTCGGTGCGGGCCTGGTGCCGCTGTCGCTCGGCACCGACACCGCCGGCTCAGGCCGCGTGCCGGCGATGCTCAACAACATCGTCGGGCTGAAGCCGAGCCTCGGCATGATCTCGACCGCTGGCCTCGTGCCGGCCTGCCGCACGCTCGATTGCATCTCGGTGTTTGCGCTGACGGTGGACGACGCCGCGCTCGCGCTCTCCGTGATGGCAGGCCCGGACCAGGCCGATCCATTCTCGCGCGACCGGCCGCTGGGTGCAACCACGCCGTTCCCGACGAATCTGCGCCTCGGCGTGCCGCGCGATGGACAGCTGATCTTCTTCGGCGACAAGAATTCGGAGGCCGATTACGGCGAAGCCCTGAAGCGCTGGACCGCGCTGGGCGCCACGCTGGTCGAGTTCGACCTCGAGCCGTTGTACGAGACGGCGCGGCTGCTCTATGAAGGACCCTGGGTCGCCGAGCGCTACCTCGTGATCAAGAATCTCTTGGCCTCGGCCCCTGATGCGATTCATCCCATCACGCGCGAGATCACCGCGGCTGGCGCGCGGCTGACGGCGGCCGAAACCTTCTCCGCGCTTTATCGCCTCCAGGGGCTGCGCAAGATCGCCGAACGGACGTTCGCGAATGTCGACGCGCTGGTGCTGCCGACGGCACCGACGACCTACACGACAGCGCAGGTGCTGGCCAATCCGATCGAGCTCAACAGCCGGCTCGGCACCTACACCAATTTCGTCAACCTGCTCGATCTCTGCGGCCTCGCGGTGCCGGCCTCGATGCGCGCGGACGGCATTCCGTTCGGCATCACGCTGCTGGCGCCGGCGGGACGCGACGCGATGCTTGCGAGTCTAGGCCGCGTGTTCCATGCGGATACCGGGCTGACGCTTGGCGCGAAGGGCGTGGTGCAAGCACCGCCCGTGACACCTCCCGCAAGCAGCAGCGACGACATCCCGATCGCCGTGGTCGGCGCCCATCTCTCCGGGATGGCGCTGAACAGCGAATTGAAGGCGCTGAACGCAACGCTGATCGAGGCAGCAAGGACCGCACCGGACTACAAGCTCTATGCGCTGAAAACCACGCCGCCGAAGCCGGGCCTGCTGCGCGTTGAAGCGGGCAACGGCGCATCGATCGAGCTGGAGATCTGGTCGCTGTCGGCGGCGGCGTTCGGCAAGTTCGTCAACGCGATTCCTGCACCGATGGCGATCGGGACAATCAGGCTCGCAGATGGCCGCGACGTGAAGGGCTTTATCGTCGAGCCGGAGGTGCTGAGCCAGGCGCGCGACATCACGGCGTATGGTGGTTGGCGGAAGTATATGGCTGAAGTCGCAAAGACGTAAACAATCTCGTGTCCCGGGGCGCAGTGCATCACGCAGTGATGCGCTGCTGAACCGGGACCCATGAAGCGACTTGCGGAATGGATAGATGGGTCCCGGCGCTGCGGAGCAGCGCTGCGCGTGCACCGCGTCCGGGACACACGTGTAGCCTCACACCGACACCGCGTAGATCTCGTATTCCCCGCGCACCAGCTCGATATGCGCGCGCATCGCGGCGGCGGCGCCCTGCTTGTCACCGCGCATGATGGCGACGACGACGCGGTCGTGCTCGGCTTGCGACTTGGCGAGACGGCCGAGATTGCGAAACTGGGCGCGGCGGAACGGTTGCACGCGCACGCGGGTCGCCAGCGTGATCTCGGCGATGTAGCCGTTCTGCGATCCCGCATAGATCGCATTGTGGAAGCGCTCGTTGACCTCGTGGAAGCGATCGGGATTGCCGGCGTAGCTGAGAACGCGCAGCTCTTCGTGGATCGCTTCGAGCCCGTGACGCTCCGCCGCAGACATGCGTTCGGCGGCAAGGCCTGCGCACAGCGCTTCCAGCTCCGCCATCGCCTCGAACATGCCTGTCAGCCGCTCGATCGACGGTTGCGCCACCACCGCGCCGCGATGGGGGCGCGCCTCGACCAGGCCGCTCGCGACCAATTGGCGCAGCGCTTCGCGCACCGGCGTGCGTGAGACGCTGAAGCGCCGCGCGATCTCGGTCTCGTCCAGCGGCGCGCCCGGTGCGAGAGCTCCGCGCACGATCTCGTCGGCAAGCTGAAGACGCAGCTCCTCGGCACGCGTGATCTTCTGCACCGATGGCGAAGCACGGTCGACGCGGGGCACCACCGGCTCAGCCGGCAGGGTCCCGGACGGAAAATCATCAAGCGACATGCAGTCAGATCTCTTTCGGCTCGTCGATGATGCTGACATGGGCAGCGACGACGCGCCAGCCCTCCGGGAAGCGAATCCAGGTCTGCATCTGTCGGCCGACCTTGCCGGGTGCCGTATCGCGGTAGAACAGCGTGGAGGCGACCGCCGTGTCGCGGCCATAGCTCGAGATCACCGTCTTGGCCGTGCGCCTGATGAGACCGACCGGCGAGCGGCCGGCGCGGAAGCCGGAGATCGCCTCATAGCCATAAAGATTCTCGCCGATGCCGTAGCGCAGCGTACGGGGATCGTTGCGGAAGAGCTCGCCGAGCACGGCGACGTCGTTGCTGATGAGGGCCTGCTCATAGCGCTCGAACGCGGCTTTGACTTCCGCGATCACGTCGGGGAGATCGATCTCCATCTCGAATTCCTCTTAAAGTCCCCTTGGGCTGGGCGCGGCGACGACACCCATCTTTTCCAATGCGTAGGCGACGCGGAGCGCAATGTCCTCGCGCCAGGGTGCTGCTATGATCTGCACACCGATCGGCAGCGGCTCGAGCGGCACCGGCACCGCGACCACGGGCAGGCCGACGAACGAGATCGGCTGGGTGTGGATACCGATATTGGCACGCAACGGCAGCTCGACGCCGTCGAGATTGAAATTCACCTGGCCGAGCTTTGGCGCGGTGCATGGTGTTGCGGGCGCGATCAGCACGTCGACGGATTTGAATATCTCGGCGAGCTGCGCGCGATACCAGCGGCGAAATTTCTGCGCGCGGTCGACCAGTGCGGCCGGCACCATGGCGCCGGCGATCAGCCGGTCGCGCACGGCGGGATCAAAATCGTTCGGGCGCTTGCGCAGTCGATCGAGATGCAGCGAGGCACCTTCAGTGGTGGTGATGACGTAAGCGGCTGCGCGAGCCCGCGAGGCTTCGGGCACGTCGACGACCTTGGTCGCGCCAAGCGCCTTGGCGACACGACTGACGGCTTCGACAGCTTCGGGAAACACGTTCTTCTGAAAGTGACCGTCTGCGATCGCGATGCGCAGATCCGAGATCGGATTGGCGATCAGCGGCAGCGTCGGCTCGAGGCCGCGCGTGGTGCAGGCAGCATCGTCGGTATCGGGCCCCTGCATCGCGTCATAGGCGAGCGCGAGATCGGTGACATCGCGTGCGAACGGCCCGAGATGATCGAGGCTCGCCACGAACGGGAACGAGCGTGCCCGTGACAGCCGGCCATAGGTCGGCTTCAAACCAAAAATGCCGCAGAACGAGGAGGGCACGCGGATAGAGCCGTTGGTGTCCGAGCCGAGCGCAATCGGAACCAGCGCGCCGCCGACGGCGCTGCCTGAGCCGCCGGAGGAGCCGCCGGTCATCCGCGTCGTATCATGCGGATTGCGCGAGGGGCCGTCGTGAACGTTCTCGCCTGTGAAATCGTAGGCGTATTCGCCCATGTTGAGTGCGCCGACGAGAACGGCCCCGGCTAACTCCATGCGCTCAATCAACGTGGCGTCGCGCATGGCGGGCGCGAGGTCGCGGTTTATCTTCGAACCGGCGCGGGTCGGCAGACCCGCAACGTCGAACAGATTCTTCACCGCGAAGGGCACGCCGGCGAGCGGGCCGACGGTCTTGCCGGCGGCGATGTCGGCATCGATGGCGCGCGCTTTCGCACGGGCACGATCGGCGGTAACATCGGTGAAGGAATTAAGGATGGTGTCGTGTTGCTTGATGCGCGCGAGCGCGGCCTCGGTGGCATCGAGCGCGGACATCTTGCCCCCGCTCACCGCTTTCGCGATGTCGGCGGCCGTCATCTCAGGCTTGCTGGTCATGGCAGCATCAGGCCGTGAAGATCGGCGCCGGCTCGGTCTCGTCCGGCAGCGCGAATTCGTCGACCAGGCGGGCGAGCCGCAGCGAGACTTCGAGATTGGCGCGCACCGCGGGCCGCCAGGCGTCCTCGACCGGCAGCGCCAGCGCTTTCGATACGGCGTCGATATAATCGTCCAGCGGTTCGGCCATCACGCTCCCAACAATCTCTCAATGCACCGGCAGCGGCGGATGCGGGATCGCGGTCAGCAGCTCCTTGGTGTAGTCGTCCTGCGGATCGCTCAACACCCTCTCGGAAGTGCCCTCTTCCACGATTCGACCCGTCCGCATCACAATGACACGATCGCACAACAAGCGCACTACATTCAAATCATGCGAGACGAACAGATAGCTCATACCTAGCCGCGCCTTGAGATCCTGGAGCAGATTCAGAACGACGGCCTGCACCGAGACGTCCAGCGCCGCCGTGGGCTCGTCCAGGATGACCAGCTTGGGGTGCAGCGCGATCGCCCGGGCGATGCCGACGCGGGCCTTCTGGCCGCCGGAGAGCTGATGCGGGAAGCGATCCAGCAGATTGTGTGGCAGGCCGACCATGGTGGCCAGCTCTTCGCAGCGGGCGCGGAGCGCATCGCGCCTCTTGATGTCGCCCAGTCGCATGATCGGATCGGCGATGGCACGCGCGGCTGTGAAGCGCGGGTTGAGGCTGTCGGTCGGATCCTGGAACACCATCTGGATGCGGCTGCGCTGCGGCAGGCGGGCGAAGGCGGATGGCGCGATGCCGCCGATGTCTTCGCCGTCGAACTGGATCAGGCCGGAGGTCTGATCCAGGAGCCGCATCACCATCATCGACGTGGTCGATTTGCCGCAGCCGGATTCGCCGACGAGGCCAACGCTCTCGCCGTGGCCGATCGAGAAGCTGATTCCGTCGACGGCGCGGAATACATCCGGCTCCACCGGCGGCTTGCGGCCGAACAGTTTTCCGAGCGTGGCCGTGGCGCCCTGGCGGGGATATTCCTTGACCAGCTTGTCGATGATGAGGAGGGGTTGGTCCTTCTCCGTCGCCCCGCTTGTGCGCGTGTCGGCCTCTCCCCGCACGTGGGGAGAGGCAAAGGTCTCTTCCTCCGGCAACAGATCCCGCAAGGACACACCCAGACGCGGCGTCGCGCGCATCAGCTTCCTGGTGTAGGGGTGCTGCGGCATCGCGAAGATGTCGGCGGCCTTGGCGGTCTCGACGACGCGGCCCTTCTCCATCACCACGACGCGGTCGCAATAGGCCGCAGCTAAGCCGAGGTCGTGGGTGATCAGGATGGTCGACATTCCGCGCCGCCTGGTCAGTTCGACGATCAGGTCCATCACCGCCTTTTGCGTGGTGACGTCGAGGCCGGTGGTCGGCTCGTCCGCGATCAAGAGCTGCGGATTGCAGGCGAGCGCCAGCGCGATGACCACGCGCTGACACATGCCGCCCGAGAGCTCGAACGGATAGGCGTGATAGCGCTCGCGCGGGCGGGCGATCTTGACCTGCTCCAGCGCCTCGATCGCCTTCTCGCCGTGGTCGGCAACCTGAGCCTGCTGCACATGGGTGCGCAGGACGTCCTCGATCTGATCGCCGACCTTGCGGATCGGGTTCAGCGCCGCCCGCGGGTTCTGGAAGATCATCGAGACTTCGCGGCCGCGCAGATCGCGCATCTGGCCTTCGCTCGCGGCCTTGACGTCGATGCCGGAGAACATCACCGAGCCCTCGGCGATCCGCCCGGCACGGTCGAGGATGCGCATCACCGCATAGGACGTCACCGACTTGCCGGAGCCGGACTCGCCGACGATCGCGAGCGTCTCGCCCTTGGCGACGGAGATGTTGACGTGCTGCACGGCTTTGACGATGCCGCGTCGGGTGGTGAATTCGACGGTGAGGTCCTGGACGTCGAGCAGCGGTGGGGCGGTCATGCGGGCCTCCCATCGCTCACAAAGTCGAAAACAACCCCATGCACAGTAGAAGCGGCATTGGATTCATTGGAGAATTTTTGCCTGACGCCAGCGATCATCACGTCCTCCGCTGGGGATCGACGATGTCGCGCAGGCCGTCGCCGAGCAGGTTGAAGCAGAACACGGCGATCATCAGCGCGAGGCCGGGGAACAGCGCGATCCACCATTCGCCTGACACCATGAAGCCCGCGCCCTCGGCGACCATGATGCCCCATTCGGCGGTGGGTGGACGAACGCCGAGGCCGATGAAGGACAGGCCCGCGGCATTCAGAATCGCGTAGCCCATGGTCAGCGACATCTGCACGATCATGATCGGCATGATGTTCGGCAGAATGTGCACCAGGAGGATACGGAACTCGCCATTGCCTGACAGCCGCGCGGCCTGCACGAAGCCGGCGTTGCGGCGGACATTGGCCTCGGCGCGCGCGACGCGCGCGTAGAGCGGGAAATTCACGATCGCGGTGGCGAGGATGATGTTCTGCACGGTGTTGCCGAGCGCGGCGACGATGCCCATGGCGAGCACGAACAGCGGAAAGGCCATGATGGTATCGGCGATGCGGCCGACGATGCGATCGGTCCAGCCGCCGAAATAGCCGGCCGCGATGCCGGCGAGGCCGCCCATCAGGAACACCAGCACGACGGAGGCGACCGCGATGAAGGTATCTAGCCGCGTCGCCACCACGACGCGGCTGAAGATGTCGCGTCCGAGCTGGTCGGTGCCGAACCAATGCGCCGCCGACGGCGGCTTCAAAGCCGCTGCGGTGTCCGAGGCGAGCGGATCATAGGGCACTACATAGGGGCCGAAGATCGCGGCGATGAGGATCAGGATCAGCAGCGCGAAGGCAAAGCCGGTGACTTTGTTCTCGCCCAGCACGTAGCGGGTTTGTTCGAGGATCGCAGTGAACCCGGAGGTACGGGCAGGACTGGCGGGTTCAACGGCAGGCGCAACGGTACTCATTGAGACCCCCTACCCTTCCAACCGGACGCGCGGATCGATCACGCCGTACAAGATGTCGATCACGAGATTGAGCAGCACGTACATCACGGCCATCGTCAACACGAAGCCCTGCACCGGAGCGAAGTCCGAGGAGATCAGCGCTTCCACCGCGTAGGAGCCGATGCCGGGCCAGGCGAAGACTTTTTCCACCAGCACGTTGGCCCCGAGCAGGAACGAGAACACCATGCTCAGCGTGGTGATCACGGGCAACATGGCGTTGCGGAAGGCGTAGGTGACGATGACGGTCGTCGGCGACAGGCCGCTGGCGCGCGCGGTGCGGACGAATTCGGACGCCAGCACCGCCAGCATCGAGGCGCGCGTCATGCGCGCGATCGGCGCCAGCGAGAAGATCGCGAGCGTCGTCGCCGGCAGGATCAGCTGGCTGAGCGCCGAGCGAAAGGCCTCGACGTCGCGCGCGAGCAGCGTGTCGATCAGATAGAAGCCCGTCACCGTCGGCGGCGCGCTGTAGAACACGTCCAACCGGCCGAGCGGCGCGGGCGACCAGCCGAGCCGGAAATAAAAGACGTAGACCAGCACCAGGCCAGTGAAGAACACCGGCAGCGACACGCCGGCCGTGGTCGTGACGCGGCAGAGATGATCGATCCACGAGCCCGGCCGCGTGGCCGCGAGCACGCCGAGCGGAATGGCGATGACGATAGAGACGATGAGGCCGAGCAGGGTCAATTCGGCCGAGGCCGGCAGGCGGTTGCGGATCTCGGCCGCGACCGGCTGGCCTGTGGTGAGAGAGTTGCCGAAATCGCCATGAGCGAGGTCGTTGGTGTAGCGGAAGAACTGCTCGATCAGCGGCTTGTCGAGACCGAGTTTTTTCCGGATCTGCTCGACGGCTTCCTTGGTTGCAGCGGGGCCTGCGAAATACGCGGCGGGATCGCCCGGCAGCGCGCGCGTCAGCAGGAAGGTGACGATGACGACCCCGATCAGCGAGGGAACAGCGAACATCAGGCGCTTGCCGATCATGGTGAGCATGGCGTGCTCCGGCGGATAGTGCGCACGATGCTAGCCGCATGCTCCGCTGCGTTCCCTCCCCCCTTGTGGGGGAGGGCTAGGGAGGGGGGCGGCTCCGGGAGAGGTCGGAGTTCGTGGCTACCCCTCTCCCCAACCCTCCCCCACAAGGGGGGAGGGAGCCTGAAGAGCGTGCTCACCTCACTCACCCCTTCGCCATCGCGCGATAGTCGAGCCTGCGGTGGAACCAGTATTGATAGCCACTGATGTTCTTCTGCATCGCGACGTTGACGAAGGGCTGGTACAGCGGGATGCGCGGGATGTCGGTGTAGGCGAGATCGACGAAGCCTTTGACGTCCGCATCATAGGCCGCGGTGTCGCCGGCGGCGGCCGCGGTGCGCGCGCCGTCGATCAGTCTGTCCATCTCGGCGGACTTGTAGCTCATGGTGTTGAAGACGGAATTGTTGCCGTGATAGCACCAGTAGAAGAAGTATTCGGGGTAATCGAGCCAGCCCGAGAACACGTTGGTGAAGAGCGGCATCTCCTTCTTGTTCAACTCGGTGCGCCAGTTGGCGCCGGGCACCTTGTTGATGGTGGCCTTGATGCCGATTTGCGCGAGAGACTCCTGCACCAGCACGCAGAGCGGCTCGTTGACGCCGGCAAAGTTGAGATCGAACGAGATCGTGGTTTCGAAGCCACCGGCGTAACCGGCCTCCGCCATCAGCGCCTTCGCCTTCTCCATGTCGGTGTTGTACTTGTGCGGCTGCGGCCAGGCGACTTCGGTCGGCTTGTCCTGGGGCGCCCCGAACATCGGGTTGGCGAGCCCGAACATCACCGCGTCCATGATCTTCTGATAGGGCAGCGCATAGGCGACCGCCTGACGCACCTTCGGGTTATCGAACGGCGGCTTGGTGACGTTCATGCCGATATACTGGATGCCGTTGGAGAACGGCAGCGACACCACGTTGAGCTTGCCGTTGGCCTTCATCTCCTGAAAATCCTTGTTCGGAAGTTCGTAGGAGATGTCGGCGTCGCCGCGCTCGAGCAGCGCGCGGCGGTTGCCGGCCTGCGGCACCATGCGCCAGATCACGCGTTTGATCTTCGGCAGCGGACCGCAGACCCAGTCGTCATTGCGCTCCATGATCACTTCGGTCCCGGCGGTCCACTTCGTCACCTTGTAGGCGCCGGAGCCCGCCGTCTGCTGCTTGGTGAACTCGAGCCCCCAAGGGTCCTTCTCACTGGAGTTCTTCTTCACCAGTTCGGAGTTGACGATGCAGGGCACGATCACGGCGAGGTCGGGGATCGTCAGCCGATCCTTCTTCAGGAAGTCGACCCGGACGGTGTAGTCGTCGATCACGACGAACTGCTCCGGCTTGGTCAGCGAGCCCGCACTCATCTGGAAGGTCGGGAAACCGCCGACGCTGACCGCACGGTCGAGCGACCATTTCACGTCCTTGGCGGTGACGGGCGTGCCGTCGTGGAATTTGGCGTTCTTGCGCAGCTTGAAGGTGACCGACATGTCGTCGATCTTGAAATCCTCGGCGAGCTCGCCCTTGAACTTGTCACGATCGTAATAGGGCACGCCGCCGGGGCCGCTCTTCATCTCGTGGCTGATCAGGCGGTCGTAGCAATTCCAGGAAACCTCATAGCCCGGCACGTTGGTGCCGACGCCATGGATGTCGAGATTGTTGGGACCGCCTTCCGAGACGATCAGCAGTGTCTCCGAGCGCGCATCGGCATAGGCCGAGGAGATCACTTGCGGCACCGTCGGAAGCGCTGCGCCGGCGGCCAATCCGGACACGGACTTGAGAAAATCGCGACGCTTCATGAAATCGCTCCAACACAAACGTTTTTGGTTGGAACGGGGATCGCAAGGTTCGTGCCAAGGTTTATTGGAGACCTGAAGGCCGCATAAGCCTCTGATAAGCAACGAACATACGAGCATTTCCGATTACAGGGATGACCGCAATCAAACCTGAAAATTGCATACAAAGATGCGACATTGATCAAATATTAAGCAGACGCACTAGGGAGCCCGATTTATCGCCACCTCCTTCGGGCGCCTCATCCACGGGCTGGCCCTTGGAGAGGATCGGGGTCGTGCAACAAACTCCTCATTGCGAGCGTAGCGAAGCAATCCAGAGTCTCTCCGCTGAAGCAGCCTGGATTGCTTCGCTGGGCTCGCAATGACGGCTGGCGCTGTCACTCCGCCCAGATCAGATCCTGCAATTCCACGAGATCGCCGGCCTTGTCCTGCCAGCCCTCGATGCAGATGTGGCTGTTGAGATCGCTGGCATGGTGCAGCAGCATCAAGGCCATCAGGCGCCGCTTCAGCGCGAAATCGGGCTTCGCGTAGCCGAACCCTTCCAGCAGGCTGCGCACCCTCCCCGGCCAGCCCGCGGCCATGAAGGCGCTCGGGCCCAGCAGATCGTAATCGCGCCAGCCGGCGCGGACGTCGCCGAAGTCGAACAGGCCGGCGAGCGACCATTGATCGTCGTGACAGGCGAGCAGGAAGTTTTCCGGAATGTATTCGCCGATCAGGATCACCGGCGGCGCGTCCATCGGGATCACCGTCGCGGCATCGCGCAAGAGGTCATCGAGGCCTTCGAGGAATTTCGGTGCAAGGCCTAGTCGGGTGTGCCGTGCCTTGCAGCCTTGCATCTGCGCGCGCATGAACGCATCCCAGCGCGGCTCGATCTCTGCGAGCGGCCCGAGCGGCGCGCGCTGCACGGCGGCGATGGTCTCGCCGATCTGGCGCAGCACGCGATCCTTCTCGGCCTCCGGCAATGAAGGCCAGACCTCCGAACCGAGCGTGCCTGTGAGGCGCGTGATGACGAGATAGGGCCAGCCGTCGCGCTCCCCCTCCGCGATGATCTCGGGGATCGGCAGATGCAGCCGGCCAGCAAGCTGCTTCAAGGAGCCGCGCTCCGAGACAAATTGCGCGCGCAGCAGCGGCGGGAAGATTTTCAGGATCAGATGATCGCCGAGCCCGACCACGAGATTGGTGCCGGTCGAGAACACATGAGACGAAGCGACGTCGAGGCCGTGGCTGCGCGCGATGTCGAGGGCGATCGGGAGCCATTGCTGGGGCTGGGAACGCCAGGCGCGAAAGGCCTTGGGGTCGGCGAAAGTCGGCAATGAAGCGGTAGTCATCGCTGCAAACCAAGCAAACGGTGCACCTCTCCCGCTTGCGGGAGAGGTCGGCGCAACGCGCCGGGTGAGGGCTTTCTCCTCTGGGGGGCTCTCGCGAGTGGAGACACCCTCTCCCCAACCCTCCCCCGCACGCGGGGGAGGGAGCGCACCGTGCTCGCGGCCACAGCTACGCTCATTCGTAACATTACCGGTCCGGGCTCGCGCGCTCGAACTGGCGCAGCAGCTTGTTGCCGCGTTCGACCGCGGCATCGAGCGCGGCTTGGGCGCTCTTGTGGCCGGCAAAGGCCTGCTCGAGCTCATCCTCGATCGCGCCGCGGATCAGCACGAAGGAGCCGAGCCGGATGCCTTTCGAGTTCTCGGTCGGCGGATGCAGCGTGATCTCCTCGAACGAGATCGAAAAGCCGGGATTGCGATCGTAGAAGCCTTGCGCGCGCGTCAGCTCGAAGGCGGCGCGGGTCACCGGCAGATATCCGGTGTTCTGGTGCCAGGCGGCCTGCACGCCGGGCTGCGACAGATAGGCGAAGAAGCGCGCCACACCCTTGTATTCCTCGCGCGGCCTGTCGCGCAGCACCCACAGCGTGGCGCCACCGATAATGGAGTTCTGCGGCGCGCCCGCAATTTCGGGCCAATACGGCAGCATGCCGTAGCCGACCTCGAATTTCGAATTCGCCTTGATGTCGGCGCGCGTCGCCGAGGAGCCGATGAAGATGCCGCATTCGCCGTTCTGGAAGCGCGGCTCGGCCGCCTGCCCGCGCCCGCTATAGTCGAACAGTTTCGTCTTTTGCCATTCGGCGAGCTGGGCGACGTGCTTGACGAGGACCGGATTGTTGATGGTCAGTTCGGCATCGAGGCCGGCAAAACCGTTGGCGCGCGTGGCCAGCGGCAGATTGTGAAACGCCGAAAAATTCTCGACATGGATCCAGGACGGCCAGGACGTGGTGAAGCCGCAGACCGCGCCGCGTTCGCGCAGGCGTTTTGCCGCGGCGCCGAGCTCGGGCCAGGTCTTCGGCGGCGCCTCGGCATCGAGGCCGGCGTCGCGGAACATGGTCTTGTTGTAATAGAGGATCGGCGTCGACGAGTTGAACGGAAACGACAACAGATTGCCTGATGCGTCGGTGTAATAGCCGGAGACCGCCGGAAGGTAATCGTTGAGCGAGAACGGCTCACCCATGTCGCGCATCATGCTGTGGACCGGATAGATCGCACCCTTCGCCGCGGTCATGGTGGCGGTGGCGACCTCGTTGACCTGAACGATGGCGGGCTGGCTGCGCGAGCGGAAGGCGAAGATCGCAGCCGTCACCGTCTCGGTGTAGTTGCCCTTGTAAGCAGGTACGATCCGGTAGTCGGACTGGGAGGCGTTGAAGTTGGAAGCGAGCTTTTCGAGTTGCTTGCCGAGCTCGCCCGACATCGCGTGCCACCAGGCGATGTCCGTGGTCGCGCGCGCCTCACAGCTCAAGGCGACGGCCAAAGTGGCGGCGGCGACCTGCAAAAGGCGCAAACGTGAAATCACAATGGCTCTTCCCGGATCACGCGGTAAAAGGCGACCGCACCCTGCTTAAGGCGCGCCACTTCCGGTTTCAACCAGGAATGAAGGCCGGCCGCGCCGCACAATCGCGCCACGGGCGGACCGGGATGGCCTTCCCTTTACCATTTGCTGGAGCCCCGTTCCGACCGGAACGGGGCTCCAGATTCTCAGTTTGACGCGTTTTCTTTACGCGAACCGGTATCCACTTCGCTTGAAAACGCTTTAGATTGCATTGAACCTTTTGGTCCCGCCATAGACTCCATCACCGAGGGGTTGAGTGTGCCAGTGCTGAACCGTGCCGAACTCTCGCGGACCGGGGTGATCTTCGTCGCGCTTCTGCTCGCGATCTGCGCGACGAGCGCAGTCGCGCGCGAATTCCGCGCCGCCGACACCCAGACCGAGGACTACCCGACCGTCCAGGCGCTGCGCTACATGGGCGCGCTGATCGCCGAGCGCACCAAGGGCCGCCACGAGATCAAGGTATTTCACTCCCGCCAGCTCGGCGAGGAGAAGGAGACGATCGAACAGACCCGCGCCGGCGCGATCGACCTCAACCGGACCAACGTTGCCCTGATCGGCAACTTCGTCCCGGCGATGAATGTGCTCGCCATGCCGTTTCTGTTCCGATCCATCGAGCACATGCAGAAGGTGCTGGACGGACCTGTTGGCCAGGAGATTCTCGACAGCTTCGAGCCCTACGGCTTCGTCGGGCTCTGCTTCTACGATTCCGGCGCGCGCTCGATCTACAATGCCGTACGCCCCGTGAAGAGCCTTGCCGACCTCAAGGGATTGCGGATCCGGGTGCAGCAATCGGAGTTGATGAGCGAGATGATCCGCGCGCTCGGCGCCGAGCCGGTCGAACTGCCCTATGGGCAGGTGCTGACAGGGCTCGCGACCCATCTGATCGACGGCGCGGAAAACAACTGGCCCTCCTTCGTGACCACGGACCATTACAAATATGCCGGCTATTACACCCTGACCGAGCACACGATGAGCCCGGAGGTGCTGGTGATCTCGCTCAAGGCCTGGCGCAGCCTGTCGGCCGAGGACCAGACCATCTTCAGGGAGGCCGCGCTGCGCTCCAGCCGGTTCATGCGCGAGAAATGGCGCGACCTCGAAGAGCAGTCGCAGCACAAGGCGGAGGCCGCCGGCATCACCGTGACCAGAGATATCGACCGCAAGCCGTTCGAAGACGCCATGGCGCCTGTTTACGCCAAGGCGGCGCAGGACCCCGCTGCGGCGGCGCTGATCGAACGCATTCGCAAGGTGGAGTGACGCTGCTTTGATCGCGCCCGGCACCAGCGAGATCGCGGAACGGCCACCCGGCCCAATCGGGCGGCTCCGCGCGCGCCTTGTCGGCCTGCTGCGGGCTGTGCCGATCCGCTGGCGCATCCTGTCGATCGCGGCGCTGAACTCCGCCGTGGTGATCGTGCTGGTGGCGATGATCTGGAACGGCGCGCAGGTGCTGGGCTCGGCCTGGGACGACGTCCGCCAGGTGCGCGAATCCGACCGTATCCTGGCGCTGCTCGAAAGCGAGACCGGACGGCTCCAGAACCTGATCCACCGCTACATCAACCAGCCGAGCCCGGACCTGTTCGCCGAGATCCTGCTGCTGCGCGAGGCCGTGCTGGGCACGCTGACCGACCGCGCCGCCAAGGACCCGATGCTGTCTGGGTCGGTCGAGGAGCTGGAGCGCACCACCGACCGCTTCCTCAACGGCTTCGGCGAGCTGCGCACCGTGCAGGCCACCATCGCCAAGACCTACGAGGAGCAGGTGCAGGGCCCGGCCAGGGACATGGCAGGCCTCTATTCGATCATCGAGGGCGCCACCGGCCATCGCGACGCGCTGATCTGGCCCTCGCTCGGCAAGTCGCGCGAGGCCTTCACCGCGATGCTGGTCGCGGCCAATTCCTATTACCTGTCGCTGTCGCCTGGTGCGGCCGACGATGCACGCCGCAACACCGAGACGATCGAGAAGACCATTCCCGTGATGATCGATCTCGCCGACAACGATCTCCAGAAGATGGCGCTGCAAAAGCTCGGCGCCCGTACCGCCGCGTTGCGCGAAGGCTTTGCCAAGCTCAGCGAGCAGCTCACCAACCGCACCGAACTCTTGCGCAACACCATCGACGCCAGCCAGGCCGAGGCGATCGGGGCGATCGACGACCTCTCGACCAAGATGCGCCAGCGCGAGCAGAAGGCGCAGGAGACCTTCGACCGCACGCTGGCGGACATCTCTCGCCGCGTGCTGTCGATCGCGGTGATCTTTCTCGGCATCATCCTCTCCGCCGGCGTACTGATCGCACTCTCGATCCGGCTGCCGTTGCAGCAGATCATGACGGCGATGCGCGCGATCACGCTCGGCGATCTCGGTCGCGAGGTGCAGGGCACCGGGGCGCGCGACGAGGTCGGGGCCATGGCGCGCGCGGTGGAAGTGTTCCGCGAGAATGCGATCGCCAAGCGCAAGACCGAGGACGAGCTGCGCGCATCCAAGGAAAAGGCCGAGAGCGCGCTGCTCGAGCTCAACACCGCGCAGCAGAACCTGATCGACGCCGAGCGGCTCGCGGCGCTCGGCGGCCTCGTCGCGGGCGTCGCGCATGAGGTCAACAACCCGATCGGCATCAGCCTGACGGTGGCCTCGAGTCTTGCGAGGCGCAGCGAGATCTTCGAGGCCCAGCTCAGGGGCGAGGGCGGCTTGCGCCGCTCGCAGCTGGAGGAGTTCGTGCAGTCCTCGCGCGACGCCTCGCAGCAGCTGGTCGCCAACCTGCAACGCGCCGGCGAGCTGATCCAGTCGTTCAAGCAGGTCGCGGTCGACCGCTCCCATGCCGAGCGGCGGCAATTCTCGCTCGGCGAAGCCACCGACCAGATCATCGCGAGCCTCCGGCCGGTGCTGAAGCGTTCGCCGATCACGCTGCAAGTCGACGTGCCCGAGGGGCTCCTGCTGGACGGCTATCCCGGCTCCTATGGCCAGATCCTGACCAATCTCTTCCTCAACGCCGCCAATCACGCCTTTGCCGACGGCCGGGCCGGCACCATCACGATCTCGGCCCGGCCGCGCGGCACCGACGATATCGAGATCATTTTCGCCGACGACGGGGCCGGCATGACCCCCGACGTGCAACGGCAGGCCTTTGACCCATTCTTTACCACCAGGCGCAATGAAGGTGGGACGGGACTGGGCTTGCATATCGTCTATAACCTTGTCACCCAGCAGCTCGGCGGGCGGATGATGCTGGAATCCAAGCTGGGACAAGGCACGACTTTCCGGATTATCATGCCGCGGATCGCCAAGGGCGGCGCGCAAAGCACTGAAAGCGACGGGACTTCTCAATGGCCGAACAGGACGATGTCCTCCACCTGATCGACGACACCGGTACCGCGTCGGAGGATCTGGACGCCCGGAAATGGAAGATCGCCGTCATCGACGACGATCCGGCCGTGCATGACGGCACCCGCTTCGCGCTGTCCGACTACAACCTCAACGGCCTTGGCCTCGAAATCCTCTCGGCCCATTCCGCGGCGGAAGGTCGCAAGCTGATGGCCGAGCACAACGACATCGCCGCGGTGCTGCTCGACGTCATCATGGAGACCGACGTCGCCGGCCTCGAGCTGGTCGAATACATCCGCAACGTGCTCAAGAACGAGACGGTGCGCATCATCCTGCGCACCGGCCAGCCCGGCCAGGCGCCGGAGCGGCGCGTCATCGTCCAGTACGACATCAACGACTACAAGGCCAAGACCGAGCTGACCGCCGACAAGCTGTTCACCTCGCTGACCGCGGCGCTGCGCTCCTACCAGCAGCTCGAGCGCATGGTGCAGACGCGGCGCGGGCTCGAGATCATCATCGATGCGGCCTCGACGCTGTACGACTTCAAGTCGATGCAGCGGCTCGCCGAGGGCGTGCTGACCCAGCTCGCCTCGCTGCTCAATGTCGACTGCGCCGGCATCCTGGTGCTGCGCGACAATGGCGGCATGGACGCCGAGCTCTCGGTGCTCGCCGGCAGCGGCTGCTACAGCCGCTTCATCGGCACGACCTCGTCGAAGGCGCTCGACCCCGACCTGCGGGCGATGGTGGAAGCCGCCTTCCAGGGCCGCAAGAATGAATTCGCCGACCATCGCAGCGTGATCTATTTGCGCACCGGCTCCGGCCGCGAGGTCGTGGTGCTGCTGCAGTCCGAGCGCGATCTGTCCGAGACCGACCGCTCGCTGGTCGAGATCTTCTCCTCCAGGCTCTCGATCGCGTTCGACAACGTGATCCTCTACCAGCAGCTCCAGGAGGCAAACACCCAGCTGGAAGACCGCGTCGCCCAGCGCACCCGCGCGCTGATGCAGGCCAACCGGCGCCTCTCGGCGCAATGGCTGCGGTTGCAGCGCGCCAACGGCTTCAAGAACGAGATCCTCGGCACCGTCGCGCACGATCTGAAGAACCCGCTCGGCGTCATCCTCGGCCGCACCGAGATGCTGAAGGAGCTGATCTCGACCGGCGCCTCCTCGTCAGGCGTGGTCGCCCAGGTCGATCATATCAGAGACGCCACCAAGCGCCTGACCACGATGGTCGATCATCTGATCTCGGATGCGATGGCGGATGCCTTCGACATCACCATCCGCCGCGAGCCGGTCGACGTCGCGACGCTCGTGAAAGAGGTTGCCGAGGCCAACCAGCCGCTCGCGGTCAACAAGCAGCAGACGATCAGCGTCAGCGCGCCGGCCAACATCGTCACGATGTGCGACACCGACCGGATCCGCGAGGCGATCGACAATCTCATCAGCAACGCCATCAAATATTCTCCGATCGGCGGCAAGATCTTCGTCGCCGTCAGCCATGATGACGGCGACACCACCGTCCGCGTCAGCGACGAGGGCGCCGGCCTGTCGCCGGAAGATCTCGGCCGCCTGTTCGGCCGATTCCAGCGGCTGTCAGCCAAGCCGACCGCGGGCGAGAGCTCGACGGGGCTTGGGCTCTCCATCGTCAAGCGTATTATCGACATGCATGGCGGCGAGGTGACGGCCGAGAGCGAAGGTCCCGGCAAGGGATCGACCTTCACCATCACCCTGCCCGCGACCGATATGCCGTGATTCAAGTCCTGAGATCTGAGTGACATGACCCAAAGCCAGCACATCATGATCGTCGACGACGAGGCCCCGGCCCGGGAGATGGTCGGCGATTACCTCAAGATGCACGGTTTCACCGTGACGCTGTGCGACGGCGGCAAGAGTCTGCGCGCCGCGATCGACGGCGGCATGCCCGACCTCGTCGTGCTCGACCTCAACATGCCCGAGGAAGACGGCCTCTCGATCATCCGCGACCTCAAGAGCCGCACCAACGTTCCCGTCATCATGCTGACGGCGACCGCGAGCCCGATCGACCGCGTCGTCGGCCTCGAGCTCGGCGCCGACGATTACGTGGCAAAGCCCTGCGAGCTGCGCGAGCTGATGGCGCGCATCCGCTCCGTCTTACGGCGGAGCGTGCCGGCGAAGACCGCAAGTACTGACGCAGCGCCGGCGAAATCGGACAAGGACCAGCAACTGGTACGGTTCGGGACGAAGTGGCTCGACCTCGAAGCCCAGGCGCTGCGCGACGACGAGGGCAACGAGCATCCGCTGACGGCGTCCGAGTTCGGGCTGCTGAAAGTGTTCGCGGCCAATCCGAAGCGGGTGCTGTCGCGCGAGCGCCTCTTGGAATTGGCCAATGCGCGCGACGCCGAGGCGTTCGACCGCGCCGTCGACCTGCGCATCATGCGCATCCGCCGCAAAATCGAGCCCGACCCGACCAAGCCCGCCGTGATCCGCACCATCCGCGGCGGCGGCTATCTGTTCTCGCCGCAGGGCGAGAAGGCGTAGGGACAGTAGGGGCCATAGGGTGGCCCGGCCAAACGCAAGTCCCGGAAATTGGTTCCTCCCAGTCCAAATCCGCAGGACCGCATTTTCCGCACTTTGAAATTCCACGCTTTTTTGGCCCGAATGTTTCGTCGCGGCGTGGCCGACGAAACAATTTAGCGGCGCACGAAACCATTTTCCGCTTTTCGTGCAGACGTCCCGAAACGTTGGCTCATTAACACTTCGGTCCAAGGAAACGCCGCTCGGTTGCGGCGCACCGGGGAGCCAAGTCAATGCGGAACGTCATCGCCATCAACGCCCAGGCCAGTCAGAGCATCATTGCCGCTCAGGCGACTTCGGACGACATGCTTCTGGAAAGCATTGCCGACGGCAACCGGACGTCCATGCACATCCTCTATTGCCGGCACAATGTGCGGGTCTACCGTTTCATCCTGCGCATCGTGCGCGATGCCACCACCGCGGAAGATCTGGTCAGCCAGGTGTTTCTGGACGTGTGGCGGACCGCCGGCCAATTCCAGGGCCGCTCGCAGGTGTCGACCTGGCTGCTCTCGATCGCCCGCTTCAAGGCGCTGACCGCGATGCGCCAGCGCCGGTTCGAGGACATCGACCAGGAAGACGTGCGCCAGATTCCTGATAGCTGCGACACGCCCGAGACCTCGCTCGACCGCAGCGACACCAGCGCCATCCTGCGCGCCTGCGTCGCAAAACTGTCGCCCGCGCATCGGGAGATCATCACCCTCGTCTACTACCATGAGAAGTCGGTGGAGGAGGTCGGACAGATCATCGGCATCCCCCAGAGCACGGTGAAGACGCGGATGTTCTACGCCCGCAAGCAGCTGGCCGGTCTGCTTAAGGGTTGCGGGGTCGACCGGTTCGCCGCGTGAAGTCAACGATTTCAAGGGGATAGGGCCGGATTTCCGGCCCCATCCCGGGACACGAAAGCGTTACCGCCGACGAAACAAATGAAACAAAGCACAACATCAGGCGGAAAAACTTCGTCCCTATAAAGCTCACATACGGTTTTGCTTAAACCTCCCAAGGACCTCCAACGACCCGGACGGGATGCCCCCCTCCGGGTCGTTCTGTATGTGGGCGCCCGTCACGAGCGCGTGACGGCGCGTAACGACGGGTGCGTCGGGCGCGAACTGCCCTCGTGACCTCCATCACGAGTGCCCCATGCTCGAGCTTTTCTTCGCCATCCTCGCCGGCATCCTCACCATCGCCGCGCCCTGCACGCTGCCGATGCTGCCGATCCTGCTCGGCGCCTCGATCGGTCGGACGTCGCAGCTACGGCCGGCGATGATCGCGCTCGGCTTCGTCGTCTCGTTCTCATCGGTGGCGCTGCTGCTCGGCGCGCTGACGCAGGCATTCGATATCGATCCGAACGTGCTGCGCGAGGCCGCCGCGATCCTGCTGCTCGGCTTCGGCCTGTTGATGCTGTGGCCGGCGCCGTTCGAATGGCTTTCGATCCGGCTCAATGGCTGGCTCAATCTCGGCAACGCCGGCGGCGCGCAACGCGAGGGCGCGCTCGGCGGCCTCGTGCTCGGCACCACGCTCGGCCTGGTCTGGACGCCCTGCGCCGGCCCCGTGCTCGGCTCGATCCTGACGCTGGTCGCGACGTCGAAGAATCTGGCCTGGGCCGGCACGCTGCTGATCGCCTACGCGATCGGTGCTGCGATCCCGATGCTGGCGATCGCCTATGGCGGTCAGGCCGCGACCACGCGCGTGCGCAGCCTGGCGCGGATCTCGCCGCTGATACAGCAGGGTTTTGGCGTGGTCGTGATCGCCTTCGCGCTCGCCGCCTATTTCCAATACGACACGCTGATCGTGGCGTGGCTCACCTCGATCTATCCCATCGGCCAGATCGGCCTGTGATGGCTTCACCTCAACGGAGAACACGACCATGACTTTCAAACTGCTCACTGTTGCCGCCGCGCTGATCGGCGTCTCTGTCACCGGCGCTGTCATCCCCGGCCTCTGCGACGAGGCGATTCAAGCTGCGCCGGTCAAGGTCGCGGCCGCGAGCGAGGCGGCGACCGCGCCCGATTTCGCCGGCATCAGCAACTGGTTCAACTCGAAGCCGCTTCATATGGCCGACCTCCGCGGCAAGGTCGTGCTGGTCGACTTCTGGACCTATGGCTGCGTCAACTGTGTCAACACGCTGCCGCACGTCACCGACCTCTATGCCAAGTACAAGGACAAGGGCCTCGTCGTGGTCGGCGTGCACACGCCGGAATTCCCGTTCGAGCGGTCAGCCTCCAACGTGCAGGCCGCGCTGAAGCGCCACGGCATCACCTATCCGGTGGCGCAGGACAACGAGTCCAGGACCTGGAACGCCTACCGCAACCAATATTGGCCGGCGCAATACATCATCGACCAGAGCGGCAAGATCGTGTTCCAGCACGAAGGCGAAGGCCGCTATGACGAGATCGACCGCACCGTGGCCAAGCTGCTGAACGCCAGTAGCTGATTGCGAGTCAGCGGCATTGCGTTGCTGCTTGACTCCACGGACCCGTCCGTGGAGGTTCGCGAGCGACGAAATCAGCCGCCCGCAATGGACGACGCGACCGCCAGCAACGACATCCGCCTTCGCGAAGGCTCCTCGATCGCGCAGCGGCTGGTCGTGGCCGGCTCGGCGGCGGCCGTGGCGTTGTGCTTTACTCCGGGCCTGTTCACGCACGATGCGCTCGAGATCATCATCTCGGTGGTCGCACTGCTGGCGGGCGCGGCGTTTGTCGGCGTGATCATGCTGACACCGGCCGTGGTGTGGATCATCACGCCGGAGCAGATCCTGATCGGACGACAGCGTCCGTTTGGCAAGCTGCAGACCCGGGTCGTCACGAAGGATGACATCGCTGGATTACAGGTTCCCGGCAGCAAGACCGCCAAAGCCCGCTTCCAGCTGGCCTTCACGCTGGCTTCGGGCGAACGCCTGATCTCCCCGCCGCTCGCCGACGTCACCCATGTGCATGACACCGTGGCGAGGATCGCAACGCAATTCGACGTCCCCAATGTCGAGGCGCCCGTCAACCCGCTTGATGCCAGCAATCCCGAGATGCGTCTCGGCGACCCCATCGAGCCTTTTTCCCAGAGGGACATAAGGATTGCGGCGCTGATCGTCGTCGCGCTGAGTGTCGCACCTTACGCCTACAGGCTCTGGCGCGGCCTGCAGCCCCAGTGGATCGACTATATGCTGCTGCCGCTTGGGGCGATCGCGGCGTTCGGCGTCTACCGATTTGCCAATCTCCTCACCGGCGCCTTCTGGATTGTCCGCGAGGCCGATATCCGCATCGAACGCCTCTGGGGCAATGGGCAGCCGCGCACGGACCAGATCGAAGGACATGACGTCAAAGCGATCACGATCGAGCGTCGCGGCCGCTCCGAGGACGAGCATTGCATCGTCGTGATCCGGCTGCTTTCAGGACGACGGTTTCGCAGCCCGCGCATCGGCTCCCGCGCGGAGGCCCGCGCCGTGGGCGCCGAGATCGTGCGGCGGCTCGGGATCGGGCCGGAGGCGAACCAGATCTAAGGCCCCCTGTTGCCATGGGCTCGCTCTGCGCCTCTCCCCGCTTGCGGGAGAGGTCGACACGCCCCGGCCGATGCTAAGCATCGTCCCGCGCGGGGCGGGTGAGGGTTCTTTCCTCTGGGGGAGTATCCCAATGCGGAGACACCCTCTCCCCAACCCTCCCCCACAAACGGGGGAGGGAGCGCATCGAGCCAAGCTCACTGCTTTTCGCGCCATCCCTCATTCATGGCATTGCGCCGCGTCGTCAAAAAACCAAAGCATTCTCGTGACATACTCGCTGGGCACGCCTTGAACTTGCCACGAAGCTGCCCCTGAGTTCAGATGGTTCGGATTGATTTGCGCTGTGGCAGCGGGGGAGAGCCTGAAATGACCGATGTTCGTCGCCTGACCGGGGCGTTTGTCGCTGCGATCGGCCTGATCCTGTCCTCGCCCCAAGCCTTCGCCCAGCAGCCCGACCGCGGCGATGAGCCCGGCCTGATCGCCGACGACAGCTACCAGCTCGATCCGGAATGGCAGAAGCAGGTCGTGTACTACCGCACCACCGAGGCGCCGGGCACGATCATCATCTCGACATCGGAGCGTCACCTCTATCTGGTCCAGCCCGGCGGGCGCGCGATCCGCTACGGCATCGGCGTCGGCCGCGACGGCTTCCAATGGCAGGGGCTGGTGCAGATCACCAACAAGAAGGAGTGGCCGGACTGGACGCCGCCGCCGGAGATGATCCAGCGCCAGCCCTATCTGCCGCGCTTCATGGCCGGCGGCCCCGGCAATCCGCTGGGCGCGCGCGCCATGTATCTGGGCACCACGGTCTACCGCATCCACGGCACCAACCGTCCTGATACGATCGGCACCAAGGTGTCCTCGGGCTGCTTCCGTCTGGTCAACAACGACGTCGCCGATCTCTATGATCGCGTGCCTGTCGGGACCAAGGTAGTCATCCGGCAGAAGCCCGAACTCTGACGGCCATGCTTCGGAGCATGGTCCTCCCGACCATGCTCTCCCGCCTTCGCCAAAATTCCTTTTCCCGATTTTTCGAGAGAGCAACATGATGCGCACATTTCGAGGCGGCCTGCTGATCGGGCTCGCGGTCGCCGTGCTGGTCGCTGCCTTGGCCATCACCTACGAATTCTACGACACCCGCACCTTGAAGCGCACCGTGCGCCGCGGCGAAGTGCTGTGCGGCGTCAACAAGGGCCTGCCGGGCTTCTCCATCCCCGACGACAAGGGCAACTGGACCGGCTTTGACGTCGACTTCTGCCGCGCGGTGGCGTCGGCGATCTTCGACGATCCGAACAAGGCCAAATTCGTTCCGCTCGACGCCAGCGAGCGCTTCAAGGAATTGCAGAGCCGGAAAGTCGACATCCTCTCGCGCAACTCGACCTGGAGCATGGCGCGCGAGCTCGACTACGACCTCTATTTCCCTGCCGTCGCCTATTACGACGGCGAAGGCTTCATGGTGCCGCGGTCGCGCAACAAGGAGACCTCGCTCGATCTCGCCGACAGCAAGGTCTGCGTGCAATCAGGCACCACCACGCAGCTCAGCCTCGCCGACTACTTCAAAGCCAACAACATGAAGTATGAGCTGGTGAAGTTCGACAAGCTGGAAGACGTCGTGAAGGCCTACGACACCGGCAAGTGCGACACGCTGACCGCCGACGTCTCCCAGCTTTACGCGCTGCGGCTGAACCTGTCGAAGCCCGGCGACCACATGATCCTGCCCGACATGATCTCCAAGGAGCCGCTCGCTCCCGTCGTGCGCCAGCGCGACGACGACTGGATGATGATCGTGAAGTGGACACTCTACGCAATGATCAACGCGGAAGAGCTCGGGGTCACCTCCCAGAATATCGACGAAGCCCTCAAGTCGAAGAAACCCGAGGTGATGCGCCTGGTCGGCACCGAAGGCAATTACGGCGAGCAGCTCGGCCTCACCAAGGACTGGGCGGTGCGCATCATCCGCCATGTCGGCAATTACGGCGAGATGTACGAGCGCAACATCGGCGAGAAGTCGCAGCTGAAGATCCCGCGCGGCATGAACCAGCTGTGGAACGCGGGCGGCGTGCAATATGCGCCGCCGATGAGGTAGGGCAGCTCTCTCCACTCGTCATTGCGAGCGAAGCGAAGCAATCCAGAATCCCTCCGTGGTGACAGTCTGGATTGCTTCGTCGCAAGAGCTCCTCGCAATGATGAGATTGGGGCGTGCACTTTCCACCCACTCAATTGTCATCGCCCGGCTTGACCGGGCGATCCAGTAATCCGAGAAGTCAATCGTATGCGGAGGGGCTGCGGCGTACTGGATCGCCCGCCTCCGCGGGCGATGACAACGTATGTGCCGGTACGACTCAATACCCCCGCGCGCGCGCGAGCTGCTCGGTGTGGTAATTGGCATCGCCGAACAGCTCCTCGCACACCCGCGCCCGCTTCATGAAGAAGCCGATGTCGAACTGGTCGGTCATGCCCATGCCGCCGTGCATCTGCACGCCTTCCTGCACCGCGCGGGTGGCGGTGGTGCCGGCGCGGGCCTTGGCGACCGCAACGCTTGATGCGGCCTTGGCGACGTCCGCATCCAGCGCCTGCAGCGCCTTGATGGTGGCGGCGCGGGTGATCTCGATGTCGATGTAGAGCTCGGCGGCGCGGTGCTGCAGCGCCTGGAATTCGCCGATCAGCTTGCCGAACTGCTTTCGGCTCTTGAGATACTCGACGGTACGGCCAAACACCTCGTCGCTGAGCCCCACCATCTCGGCGGCGACCGCGCCGCGACCGATGTCGAGCACGCCGTCGAGCAGCGAAGCGCCCTGATCGACCTCGCCGAGCACGCTGTCGGCGGTGACTTCGACATTGGAAAGCTCGAGCCGCGCGGCATTGTGCGCATCGACCATGATGGTGCGCTCGATCGCGACACCCTTCGCCGCAGGGTTCACCAGGAACAGTGTCAAGCCATCACGCTCGCCGGCCGAACCGGCCGTGCGCGCGGCCACAATGAGGAGGTCGGCGACGTGGCCGTCGACCACCAGCGCCTTGGCGCCGGAAAGCTTGAAGCCGTTGCCGGCGCGCACGGCCTGAAGGTTGGTCTGGAGCGGGCGATGCTTGGCGCCTTCGTCGATCGCAAGCGTCGCCAGCAGCGAGCCGCTTGCGATCTTCGGCAGATATTCCGACTTCTGCGCGGCATTGCCGCCGCGGTTCAAGGCGGAGGCCGCGACCACGGAGGTGGCGAGGAAGGGCGATGGCATCAAGGTGCGGCCGATCTCCTCCATCACGACACCGGCTTCCATGAAGCCGAGGCCCGAGCCGCCAAACTCCTCCGGCACCAGGAGGCCGGCAAAGCCCATCTCGGCAAAGGAATGCCACAGCTCCTTGGAGAAGCCGGTGGGATCCTTGGAGTCGCGCAAGGACCGCAGGTGCGACACAGGCGCCTTGTCGCTGATCAGACCGCGCGCCGAGTCGCGGAGCATTGATTGTTCTTCGGTGAGGACGAGGGCCATGGGTGTGTTTTCCGATCAACGTTCTATTTGTAGCTCGTCATTCCGGGATGGCCCGAAGGGCCAGACCCGGAATCCATTTCGCCGCAGAGAATGCCGCCTGATGGATTCCGGGCTCGCGCTCCGCGCGCCCTGGAATGACGGGTGGTGAGTGCGTGCCTTACGCTCCCGGCAGATCCAGGATGCGCTTGGCGACGATGCCGAGCATGACCTCGGACGTGCCGCCCTCGATCGAGTTCGCCTTGGTGCGCAGCCAGGCGCGCGGACGGGCGCCCTGCCTGGAGCGTTCGCTCTCCCATTCCAGCGCGTCGACGCCGCCGGCCGACATCAGGATCTCGTAGCGGCGCTTGTTGAGCTCGGTGCCGTAATATTTCATCGCCGACGAAAACGCCGGATGCGCCTGCCCCGCTTTGGCGAGATCGACCGCGCGCTCGGCGCAGGCGGCAAGCGCAGCTTCATCGACGTCGAACGTCGCGATCCGGCCGCGCAGCATGGAATCATCGAGCCTGCCTTGCGCGTCCGTGCCGACGGAATCCGCCGCGATCTGGCCGAGCGGGCGGCCGACGCCGCGCTCGCCCATCCCCGAGATCATCGCACGCTCGTGCTGCAGCAGATATTTTGCGACGTCCCAGCCACGATTGACGGTGCCGACCACATGCGATTTCGGCACGCGGACGCCGTCGAAGAAGGTCTCGCAGAACGGCGAATAGCCCGAGATCAACAGGATCGGCTTGGTGGTGACGCCCTTCGAAGTCATGTCGAACAGGATGAAGCTGATGCCGTCGTGCTTCTTGGCCGTGGGATCGGTGCGGACCAGGCAGAAGATCCAGTCGGCGTAGTTGGCGTAGGACGTCCAGATCTTCGATCCGGTGATGACGAAGTCGTCGCCGTCGCTCTCGGCGCGGGTCTGCAGCGAAGCGAGGTCGGAGCCGGCGTTCGGCTCGGAATAGCCCTGGCACCAGCGGATTTCGCCCGCCGCGATCTTCGGCAGATGCTCCTTCTTCTGCGCCTCGTTGCCGTATTTCAGCAACGCCGGCCCGAGCATCCAGATGCCGAAGCTCGACAGCGGCGGACGCGCGCCCATCTTCGCCATTTCACTGCGCAGCACCTTGTGCTCGGCAGCGCTGAGGCCTCCGCCGCCATACTCCTTCGGCCAGTCCGGCACGGTCCAGCCCTTGTCGCGCATGCGCTCGAACCAGATGCGTTGCGGCTCGGACGAGAACTTTGCGTTGCGTCCGCCCCAGAACACGTCGGCATCCGAGGTCGCGGGCTTGCGCATCTCCGGCGGGCAATTGGCTTCCAGCCAGGCTCGCGTTTCGTTACGGAATTGCTCGAGCTCGGCGCTCTCGATCTCACTGGCTTGGGAGTCAGGCATGGGTCGTTTCCATCAATCACATCAGACTTGTTGGCGGCGACTCTGGGCCAAGCCCTCGCGGAATTCAACCACTTCCGCACTCCGTCATGGGTTATAGTCGCTACACGACGGTGCTTGAAAACAAAGAGGAAACGCGAATGCGCCTGAAACTTCTTTCGCCTGGCGAAATGAGCGAGAGCCAGCGGCAGACCTATGACGAATCGATTGCCGGCAAACGCGGCAAGCCGCCGGCGCCGATGATGGCCTGGCTCAACAGCCCCGACATGGCCCGTCACGCCACGCGGCTCGGCGAGGTGCTGCGCTACGACACGATCTTCCCGGCAAAGCTGTCGGAGATCGCGATCCTGGTGACGGCGCGGCACTGGACCGCGCATTACGAATGGTATGCGCATAAACGGCTCGCGCTCGCCGGCGGCATGGCCCCCGAAATCATCGATGCGATCCGCGACCGCCGCACGCCTGCGTTCGACGATCCCAAGGCCAAGATGATCTACGACCTCGCGAAGTCGCTGCACGAGGGCCGCGGGGTCGAGAAGGGACTCTACGACGAGGCGGTGAAACTGCTCAGCGAGCGCGGCGTGGTCGAGGTGATCGGACTGTGCGGCTATTACACGATGGTCTCGATGACGCTGAACACATTCGAGTTCGGGCTGCCGGAGGGCGAAGCGCCGGAGCTGTCATAGTTTCATATCCGGAAACGATGGGTTTCGGGATGAGCCGGTGGCGGCATTCCGAAGCGCGCCTTATGTGGGGTTGATCAACGGAGCCACATCATGTCGCAAACATCAGCCATTGCCGCCGGCACCCGCATCGGCCACGTCCATCTCAAGGTCGCCGACCTCGATCGCGCGCTCGGCTTCTACTGCGGCGTGCTCGGCTTCGAGCTGATGCAGCGCATGGGCTCGGGCGCGGCCTTCATCTCGGCCGGCGGCTATCATCACCACATCGGGCTCAACACCTGGGAGAGCAAGGGCGGCTCGCCACCACCGCCGGGCACCACCGGACTGTTTCACACCGCGATCCTCTATCCGACACGGGCGGCTCTGGCGGATGCGCTGCACCGCGTCCTCTCGGCCGGCATTGCGCTTGACGGTGCCAGCGACCACGGCGTGAGCGAGGCGCTGTATTTGCGCGATCCTGATCAGAACGGCGTGGAGCTGTATTGGGACAAGCCGCGAGAGCAATGGCCGTTCGGGCCGGATGGGAAGCTCGCGATGTTCACCAAGCGGCTGGATGTGGAGGGGTTGTTGAAGCAGCGCGAGGCGTGAGCCCCGCTCTCTCCTCGTCATTGCGAGGAGCCCTTGCGACGAAGCCATCCAGGATCCCTGCGCGGAAAGATTCTGGATTGCTTCGCTGCGCTCGCAATGACGGTGTGTGTGGAGGCGGCGTCGCGTCTTTGCGCAGCTGCCGTAGGGTGGGCAAAGCGACTTGTCCGCCGTAGCTCGAAGAGCGAAGGCGGAAGCGTGCCCACCGATCTCGCGATATAGATATAGGTCGTGGGCACGGCGCTGTGCGCCTTCGCCCACCCTACGAGAGTTTTGCTCTTGACTTGCCCCGCATCATGATCAGCGCCGCAGCTGTCACTTCCAGAGCGATGCAGAGATAGAACGGCAGCGAATAGCCGCCGGACCAATCGCGCAAGAAGCCGACGACGCCGGGGCCGAACGCATAGGTGACCTGGTTGATCGCGGTGTTCAGGCTGATCAGCACGCCGAACGAGGCCGAATCGAACTCCTGCTGCACGATCAGCGACGGCAGCGTGATGAGATTGCCGACGGAGAAGCCGAACACGGCGCAGGCCGCGATCAACACGTAGTCATTGTGCAGATTGATCACGACGCAGAGCGCAGCCGCCTGGCTCAGGAACGACAGCGCTGACGCGAGCCGCTGGTTGAGGCGATCGATCACCAGCGAGAACAGCACGCGGCCGACCACCGCCATCGCGGTGAGCACCGCGACCGCGACCGCCGCGCGCTCGCGTCCGATCACGGGATCGAGGAACGAGATCAGGTGCACGATGAAGCCGACCTGCGCGAACAGCACCAGCGCGAACGCGATCGTGACGGTGAGGAAGCCGATATCGCGCAGCGCGCGCTTGCGAACCTCCGTGGAGGATTGCGGCTTTGCTTTCGCGACACCACGCCAGCCGTGAAGATCGGGCGGCCGGCCGACCACGAGCAGGATCACCGGCACGAGCAGCACCAGCATGGCGCCGGCGGCGGTATACATCGCGTTGGCGAAACCGATGTGGCTGATCAGGCTCACCAGCAGCGGCACGCCGACGATGCCGCCGAAGCTGGCACCGTTGAGCGCCAGGCTGATCGCCATGCCGCGCTTGCGGTCGAACCAGAGGCTGATGGTGTTGGTGATCATGGCAAGGCTTGTGCCGGCCCAGCCGAAGGCGAGCACCGCGTCGGCGAGATAAAGCTGCCAGGGTTCGCGCACCGCGCCGATCGCGACGCTCGCTGCCGCCATCGCCAGCGTGCCGGCGATCAGGCCGAGGCGCGCACCGTATCTCTGGACGGCCTCGCCGACGAACACGACGAGCAGCGCGCCGAACAGGTAGAAGAACGTGGTGCCTGCGGAGATCAGCGAGGCCGACCAGCCATGCGCACGCTGGAGCTCGGCGACATAGACGCTCTGGCCGTAGAAGCCGAGCCCCCAGCCGAACGTCGCGAGCAGGAAGCAGACGGCGACGATGCGCCAGCCTTGATAGCGGAGCGAGGATTCGTCGACCGGCGGAATCTGTGGATTGTCAAGCATACTAACCACTCCGTCATGCCCGGGCTTGTCCCGGACATCCTCGTCGATCTGCGCGTTCAAGACGTGGATGGCCGGGACAAGCCCGGCCATGACGCATCATCTAGTCAATCATCTCAGAAAATCACTTCGACAGCGATCAAACTATCAACGTTGCTGACAGTCTCCTGCCAAATTCAGATCGCGTCCGGGAACTCGCCCATCGCGGCCTCGAGCCGGGCCTTGCGGCGGCGGGCCCAGGACGCCACCGAGAGCGCGACGAGGCCGATCACCACCGGCGGGAACACCACCAGGTTCACCGCGGACCATCCGTAATTCGCAAGCAGCTGTCCGGAAGAGAACGAGCCGATCGCCATCATGCCGAACACCAGGAAGTCGTTGAAGGCCTGCACCTTGTTGCGCTCCTGCGGACGGTGCGTCTCCAGCACCAGCGCTGAGGCACCGATGAAGGAGAAATTCCAGCCGACGCCGAGCACGAACAGCGTGGCCCAGAAGTGCATCGCGGTGATGCCCGACAGCCCGATGGTAGCGGCGCCGGCTTCCAGCAACAGGCCGGCGGCCACGATCTTCGGTGCGTTGAAGCGAGAGATCAACGCGCCGGTAAAGAAGCTCGGCCCATACATCGCGACGATGTGCCATTGAATGCCGAAATTGGAATCGGAGACCGAGAGCCCGCACATCTTCATGGCTAAGGGCGCCGAGGTCATCACCAGATTCATCATGGGATAGGAGATGACGCCGCACAGCGCGGCGGCGATGAAGCGCGGCTGGGTCACGATGGTGAGCAGGGGCCGGCCGCCATGCAGATCTGATGGGGCGGGCTTGGGTATGTCGACGCCGGCGACGATGCCCATCGCGACAAGCGCGACCGCAGCCTGGACCAGGAAGCTGAAGGCGAACAGATAAGGCGACCAGACGTCCATGGTCCATTGCACGAGCTGCGGACCGAGCACGCCGGCAAACACGCCGCCCGCCATCACCCACGACACGGCTTTGGGGCGATACGCGGCGCTGGCGCCGTCCGCAGCCGCGAAGCGATAGGATTGCGCCACCGAGCCATAGAGGCCGCCGAGGAAGGTCGCCAGACAAAACAGCGCGAACGAAGCATGCAGGATCGCGAACGAGCCGAGAAGGCCGGTGAGCGC
Organism: Bradyrhizobium sp. UFLA06-24; assembly: GCF_054967145.1. Classification (NCBI taxonomy): domain Bacteria; kingdom Pseudomonadati; phylum Pseudomonadota; class Alphaproteobacteria; order Hyphomicrobiales; family Nitrobacteraceae; genus Bradyrhizobium; species Bradyrhizobium sp. UFLA06-24. The sequence continues at coordinate 130,529 of NZ_JADFUE010000003.1, read as the reverse complement.
GCCGCAGCCGGTGCCGATCACGAAGGCGACGCGCCGGCCGAAGCGGCGCGAGATCGCGCCGGTCGGCAGCGTGCCGGCGGCGAGGCCCACGACGTACATCGACAGCGGCACGGTGGCGAGCGAGATGTCGGGTGCGAGCATGGCACCGACGATCGAGCCGGTGGCGAAGATCACCGCCGAGTTGGCGCCGGTCAGCGCCTGCGCAGCGGCAAGGCGCAGCACATTGGCGCGCGCACGGGCGTCATCGGCAATCTCGTTGGTGGCAGTCACGTCTATCATCGGCACTTCAGCCCAAGGGGCCTTCTTGATTCCCGGCACTATGGAGGGGCCGAAACAGCCGGGCAACCGGCGCAAACGGGCGCAGGCCATGCCTCTGACGCAATCAGGCGCATGATATCAGGCCCGCGCCCTTGACGGCTTGCGTTCGATCAAATCCTATCCCGCCGCCGTTACAGGGAGTTTCGCTCATGTCCGTCGACAGCAGGCCCACGCTCAGCGCTCCCGACGACGATCCATGGCTCTGGCTCGAAGAGGTTGAAGGCGCCCGCGCGCTCGAATTCGTCGAGCGGCAGAACCAGCTGACGCTGGCAAAATACGGCGGCGCGGCGTTCGAGCGTGATCGTGACCTGCTCGCGGCGATCTTCGATCGGCCGGACAACATTCCCTATGTGCGGCGGCGTGACGGCTACCTCTACAATCTCTGGCAGGACGCAGAGCATCCACGCGGCCTATGGCGGCGCACCACGCTTGCGGAATTTCGTACGGCGACGCCGTCCTGGGAGATCCTGCTCGACATCGACCAGCTCGCCGCGATGGAAGGCAAGGACTGGCTGTTCAGCGGCGCGTCGTCCCGGCCCGGAAGCACGCGGGTGATCCTGGCCCTCTCGCGCGGCGGCAGCGATGCCGTGACCTTGCGTGAATTCGACACCGACACCAGGAGCTTTGTGGTGGACGGTTTTTTTCTGCCGGAGGCCAAGAGCAGCGCCGAATGGGTCGATGCCGACACGCTGCTACTGTCCAGCGCGCTCGGCGAGGGCATGGCGACAAGCTCGGGCTACGCGAGATCCGTGCGGCTGTGGCGGCGCGGGACCGGCGTCGAGCAGGCGCCGGTGGTGTTCGAGACGAGCGCCGACCACATGCGGGTGTACAGCTACGTCGATAACACCGTGCCGTCACAGCGCATCTGGTTCATCGACCAGACCGACTTCTTCAATTTCCGTACCTCGCTCGGCACTACGGCCGGTGCAACCACCACCCTCGACCTGCCCAGCAATATCTGGATGCAGACCCACGGCGACTGGCTGTCGGTCAAGCCGCGCGAGACCTGGTCGGTTGCGGGACACACTTATGAAGCCGACGCAATGCTCGGCATGTCGCTGTCCGCGTTCATGGCGGGCAGCCGCGACTTCACGGTGCTGTTCGAGCCGGGCCCGCGGCGGGCGCTGCAAGGCTTCTCCTGGAGCGGCGGCAAGCTCCTGCTCTCCATCCTCGACGAGTTGCGGCCGGTGTTCGAGCTCTGCACGCCCTCAGCGTCGGGCTGGAGCCGGCAGAAGCTGCAAGGGCTTCCCGACATCGGTGTGGTCGACGTCTGGGGTCTCGATGCCCACGAATCCGAGAGCAATGGCGACCTGCTTGCCAATGTGCAGGACCCGCTGACGCCGCCTTCGCTGATGCTGCTCGAGCGCGGCGTCGGAAGCCCTGTCGTCCTGAAGCAGGCACCGAAGACCTTCAACGCCGACGGCCTCGTGGTGACGCAGCACGAGGCGGTTTCCGTCGACGGCGAGCGCATCCCCTATGTGCAGACCGGCCCGGCCGGCGTGTCAGGCGATGCGCCGGTTTATATGACCGCCTATGGCGGCTTCGGCCTCGCAGTGAGGCCGCAATACAATTCATCACTGGGCAAGCTCTGGCTCGAGCGCGGCGGCACCACTGTGCAGGCCAATTTGCGCGGCGGTGGCGAGTTCGGCACGCGCTGGCACGATGCCGGCCGCTACGCCGGCAAGAAGCTGTCGCACGATGATTTCGCGGCCGTGGCCGCCGATCTGGTCCGGCGCGGCGTGACAACGCCGAAACGCATCGCCGCGCAGGGCGGATCGAACGGCGGCATCCTCATCACCAACATGCTGGTGCGCTATCCCGAGCGCTTCGGCGCGCTGTTTTGCACGATTCCCTTGATCGACATGCGCCGCTACACGAAACTGCTCGCGGGCGCGAGCTGGATCGCCGAATATGGCGATCCCGACAAGCCGGAAGAGTGGGAATGGCTGAAGACCTACTCGGCCTATCACAACGCAAAGCCCGGCCAGGCCTATCCGCCGATCCTGATCGCCACGACGCGGCGCGACGACCGTGTCCATCCCGGCCACGCGCGCAAGATGGCGGCCAAGCTCCAGGCGATGGGCTATGAAGCCTGGTTCTACGAGCCCGCCGCCGGCGGCCACGGCTACGGCAAGGACAACAAGGAGCGCGCCGGCTTCCAGGTGCTGGGCTTTCAGTTCTTGAAGGAGAAGATCGGGTGGCGGGGCGGCGAGGCCTGACGGCCCCGCGCCTCACCCACGCGCGAACACCAGCGTCAGATTGTTGGCGGGCATCTCGATCGTATCGATGAGACGAAAGCCCACACCGCGCGCGAGCGTCTCGACGTCGCTGAGGTCGCGCACGCCCCATTCGGGGTTGCCTTCACGCAAGGAGGTGTCGAACACGGCGTTGCTGAGCGCGGTGTGCTTGCCGTCGCGCTTGAACGGGCCGTAAAGGAACAATTCGCCGTCGGACCGCAAGTAGCGGCCAGCGCCGGCAAACAGCCCCTCCGCCACCGCCCAGGGCGCGATATGAATGACATTGGCGCAGAACACGGCCGAAAGATCGCTCGGCCCCTGCCCGTTTCGCATCTCGGGGCACCAATCGGGATCGGACAGATCGATCCGCAGGGGGCTGCGGATGTTTGTCAGGCCCGAATGCACGCGCCAGGCCTCGATGCTCTTCACGTGCCGCTGGTTGAGATCGCTCGGCCACCAAACCAGATCGGGCGTATGGCGGGCGAAATACACCACGTGCTGGCCGGTTCCACTGCCGACCTCGACGACGTCGCCCGACCGCCCGGCGAGATGCTTTGCCAGCGCGGCCCAGAGCGGTTCGTGATTGCGGTGGAAGGCGGGCGCATCAAGGCGACCGTCAGGCTCGACCCGGCCGCCGTCCCTGCCAAATTCGACGACATATTCAGCCAATTCACGTCCCCGGAAATGAGAAAGCAGTCCAAAACGCGAGCAAGGACCAAACGCCCCAAAACGCAGCCCGGCAAAGCCGGCTTGATGAACGATCTATCTCTTCAGTTGCAATGCGGCAGATATTAACGCCATTTTGCGCCCTGCATAGTGTTGATTGTCAGGGCATGTCGTTTGTGCTTTGAGCACCATATTTCCGCTACCAGACCTTCGAAATCACGCCTCGGAACGACGCCTTGACCGCCTTTTTTCGCAAGCCCGCCCTGCTCCTCGCGCTGGTCGTCCTCGCTGGCCTCGCCGCGCGCCCGGCGTGGGCGCAATCGACCGTCGCCGAGGGCCAAAAGCTCGCCTTCGACCGCGGCAAGGGCAATTGCCTGACCTGCCACGTCATCAACGGCGGCGATCTGCCGGGAACGATCGGACCGGAGCTGAAGGACCTCAAGGCCAAATACCCTGATCGTAACGAGCTGGCCGCGATCCTGTTCGACGAGACCAAGCGCAACCCGCAGACCATGATGCCGCCGTTCGGCCGCAACCGAATCCTCACTGAACGGGAGATCAACGCGATCGTTGATTTCCTGCAAACGCTGTAACGGCGGGCCAAGGAGACTCGAGATGACGACGCATATCGGCCCTCAACCGACCCGGCGCCTGATCCTTCAGGGTGCCGTTACGGTCGCGCTGATCGGCCTCGGCAATCTACCGTTCACGCCGGGGCAGGCCGCGGCGAACGACAAATATCCGGAAGAGGCGTTCAAGCAGAAGAGCGAGGCCGACGCGGTCAAGGCGCTCTACGGCAAGACCGCCGAGCCTTCCGACAAGGTCAAGCTCGATGCGCCCGAGATCGCCGAGAACGGCGCGGTAGTGCCGATCTCGGTGACGACGACGCTGGACAAGGTCACCTCGATCTCGTTCTTCGTCGCCGAGAACCCGAATGCGCTCGCGGCGTCCTACAAGATTCCCGACGGCACCATGCCCGTCGTCGCCAACCGCCTGAAGATGGCCAAGACCACCAATGTGGTCGCGATCGTGGAAGCCGACGGCAAGCTTTTCAGCGCGACCAAGGAAGTCAAGGTCACCGTCGGCGGCTGCGGCGGCTGAGGCGCGAAAGGAGATCGAACATGGCATCCAGCATTCGCGTCCGCGCCACCGCCAACGGCGACATCACCGAAGTGCAGGCGCTGATCCAGCACCCCATGGATTCCGGCTTCGTCAAGGACGCCAAGGGCGAGCTGATCCCGCCGCATTTCATCCAGGAGCTGAAGTTCGCCTGTAACGGCAAGGAGGTGTTCGTCGCCGATTGGGGACCGGCGGTCTCCAAGGACCCCTATATCAAGTTCAGCTTCAAGGGCGCCAAGAAGGGCGACGATCTCACAATCTCCTGGACCGACAACAAGGGCGGGTCCGACCAGACCACCGCGAAGATCGCGTGATGAAGGCCGGCTCCTCCCTCCTGCTTGGCTCGCTGAGCGCCGCGCTCATCGCGTTCGTGCTCACCTCGCCGCGCGTGATCGCGGCCGACAAGGTCGATCCCGCCGCCGACGCCAAGGCGTTCCAGAACTTCTTCTTCCAGAAGTTTCCTGACGTGAAGCACGAGGATTTCGTCAACGGTCCTTATTCCATGAACGAGGACATGAAGCGGCAGTGGCAGGAGAAGGAAGAATTCCCGCCCTACGAGTTCGCGCTCGATGCCGGCAAGGAGATGTTCGCGACGCCGTTCAAGAACGGCAAGACCTATGCCGACTGCTTCCCGAACGGCGGCATCGGCATTCGCCAGAACTATCCTTATTTCGACACCAAGGAGGGCAAGGTCGTCACGCTCGAGCTCGCGCTCAACCGCTGCCGCGAGGCCAATGGCGAACAGCCCTATTCCTACGTCAAGGACGAGATGGCCTCGCTCACGGCCTACATGGCCTTCACCTCGCGCGGCAAGCCGATGGACATCAAGATTCCCGATGATCCGCGCGCGCTCGAGGCGTTCGAGAACGGCAAGCGCTATTTCTACACGCGCCGCGGCCAGCTGAATTTCTCCTGCGCGAGCTGCCATGTGCAGAGCCCGGGCCAGCGCATCCGCGCCGAGATCCTGGCGCCCGCGCTCGGCATCCTCAACGCGATGCCGATCTACCGCTCCGAATGGAGTGGCATGGGCACCACCACCCGCCGCCTCATGACCTGCAACAGCCAGACCCGCGCGGTTCCGCTGGAGCCGCAGGCGGACGAATATCGCGACGTCGAATATTTCCTGTCCTACGTCGCCAACGGCCTGCCGATATCGGGCCCGGGAGCGCGGCCATGAAGCGGTCACTTGCCCTCGCCATGCTGCTCGCCTTGAGCTTTGCGCCGGCGGCGCATGCCGCAAATGAAGCGGACTACAAAGCGGCCTATGCTGCTGCGGAGGCCGCGTCCAAGGAGGCAGCCGGCATGCGCAACCAGTGGACCACGACGGTCGCGACGCTGGCGGCCGCCAAGAAGGCGGGCGATGGCGGCGATTTCGACCGCGCCGTGGCCGCCGCAAAAGAGGCCGAAGCGCTGGCAAAGGCATCGATTGTGCAGGCGACATCGGAAAAAGACGCCTGGAAGGCGATGGAAATCCGCTAGAGTGAGTTCTCGTGGAACTATCGACCTGCCGGGAATCGGCGCGGAGAATGTGGCATGGCGATCCGCCGCCGGGACTTTTTGAAGAGTACAGTTGCTGTCGCCAGCTCGCTCGGCCTGCCGCGGCTCGCGCGCGGCGCTGAAGCCGCGAGCATCTACGATATCGAGCGTTTCGGCAACGCGCGGATCCTGCACCTCACCGATACGCACGCGCAGCTCAACCCGGTCTATTTCCGCGAGCCCGGCGTCAATATCGGCATTGGCGAGATGGCGGGGCGGCCGCCGCATCTGGTCGGTCGCGCCTTCCTGGAGCGCTTCGGCATCCGGCCTGACAGCGCGGACGCCTATGCTTTCACCTGTGTCGAATTCGAAAGGTCCGCCGGCCGTTTCGGCAAGCTCGGCGGCTTCGCCCATCTGAAGACGCTGATCGACCGGCTGCGCAACGATGTCGGCGACAAGCATGCCATGCTGGTCGACGGCGGCGATCTCTGGCAGGGCACCGGGCTCGCCAATGTCATGCAAGGCCGCGACATGGTGGAGGTCGCCAATCTGCTCGGCATCGAGGCGATGACAGGGCATTGGGAATTCACCTATGGTGAAGAGGTGCTGCGTGAAAATCTCGAGCACTTCAAGGGCGAGTTCCTGGCGCAGAACGTCTTCCTGACCGAAGAGGCCGCGTTCAACGACGCCCCCGCCTTCGACAAGGCGACGGGCCGTGTATTCAAACCGTCTGTTATCAAGGAGCTCGGCGGCCATCGCGTCGCGATCATCGGCCAGGCCTTTCCTTACGTGCCGATCGCCCATCCCAAGCGGTTCACGCCGGACTGGAGCTTTGGCATCCGCGAGGAAGAGCTGCAAAGGCATGTCGATGCACTGCGCGGCAAGGACAAGGTCGATGCGGTGATCCTGCTGTCGCACAACGGCATGGACGTCGACCTCAAGCTTGCAAGCCGCGTCACGGGCATCAATGTCATTCTCGGCGGCCATACCCATGACGCCGTACCGCAGCCGATCCTGGTGAAGAACGCCGGCGGCACGACGCTCGTCACCAACGCCGGCTCCAACGGAAAATTCCTCGGCGTGCTCGATCTCGCGCTCGACAAGGGCAAGGTGGGCGATGTCAGATATCATCTGCTGCCGGTTTATTCGGAGCTGTTGAAGCCCGATCCTGCGATGGCCGATCTGATCGGAAAGCTGCGCGCACAGCATGTGACCGACTGGTCCGAGAAGATCGCCACGCCCGATCGGCTGCTCTATCGGCGCGACAATTTCGCGGGCCCCGTCGACGAACTGATCTGCACCGCGCTGCGCACCGAGCTCAACGCCGAGATCGCGCTGTCGCCTGGCTTCCGCTGGGGCCTCACCGCTTTGTCCGGCCAGCCGCTGACGATGGAGGACGTGCTCGCGGAGACCGCGATCACCTATCCCGAAACCTATGTGCAGGAGATGACCGGCGCGCAGATCAAGGACGTGCTGGAAGACGTTTGCGACAATCTCTTCAACGCCGATCCCTATTACCAGCAAGGCGGCGACATGGTGCGCGCCGGCGGCCTCAGCTACGCCTGCAGTCCCACCAACGCGATAGGCAGCCGCATCTCCGAGCTAAAGCTCGCCAATGGCAAGGCGCTGAGTGCCAACAGGCACTACAAGGTCGCGGGCTGGGCCTCGGTCAATGCTCAGCAGGGCGCGCCGGTGTGGGACGTGGTCGCCAAATATCTGCGCTCGGGGCGGATGATGCCCGAGCGGCTCGGCACCGGCGTCACACTGAAAGGCGTCGACGGCAATCCGGGCATAGCAGGATAGCGATGACGCGGTCGCAAATCTTCAGCGCGATGCTAGTGGCGCTGCTCACATGGGCGGCGATGCCGCTCACTCTCGCGCAGCAGGTCCCGCTCCAGGACAAGCCGTTCGCCGAGCACAAGATCGTGCTCCAACTTTCCGATAGCGACGTGAAGAAGCAGGCGCTGGTGCTGAGCGTCGCCAACAATCTGCTGAAGGCCTACGACCCCGACAAGATCGCCGTCGAGGTCGTTACCTTCGGTCCCGGCATCGATCTGTTGCTGTCGGGCAACGAGCGCCGCAGGCAGGTCGAAAGCCTGATCGCGCAGGGCGTGCGCTTCGATATCTGCCTCAACACGGTGGACACGATCGAGCGGGAGACCGGCAAGCGGCCGGAGTTCATTCCGGCTGCGACCCCGGTGCAGGTGGGCGTAGGGCAGATCCTGTTCCTGGCGGAGAACGGGTACACGGTGGTGCGGCCGTAACAGGCCTGCGTACCCTCCGATGGTTATTTGATGGGATGAGTAGGCCGCGGGCTTGCTCAACCTCTCCCGCTTGCGGGGAAGGTCGGCGCGAAGCGCCGGGTGGGGGCTGTTTTCTCTTGGCGACTGTCCCGTTGCGGAGACATCCCCACCCCTCCCCCGCAAGCGGGAGAGGGGGCGCACCTCCTTCGCGGCAACGATAAGCAGCCACCCCAGCCGCCCCCTACAATAAGAATCTTCTAGATTTTCTTGTTTCTGCAGTGAATTACTTCTCTCCCGAGGCTCTGGCGTAGTAGAATTGTTAGAAACGAGTCCACGCCGGGTTCCTGCCATGATCTTCCGCCAGCTCTTCGACAGTGTTTCGGGCACCTACAGTTATGTCCTCGCCAGCCGCGCCGGCGGCGAGGCGCTGATCCTCGATCCCGTGCTGGAGAAGGTCGATCGCTATTGCCAGCTGCTGCGCGAGCTCGATCTCAAGCTGGTCAAGGCGGTCGATACCCATCTTCATGCCGACCACGTCACCGGGCTCGGCGAGCTGCGCGACCGCACCCATTGCATGACCGTGATGGGCGACCAGACCAAGGCCGACGTGGTGGCAATGCGGGTTGCCGACGGCGACAAGGTGACGATCGAGGGCCTGTCGCTCGACGTGATGTACACGCCGGGTCACACCGACGATTCCTATTCCTATCTGATGGGCGATCGCGTCTTCACCGGCGACACGCTTCTGATCCGCGGCACCGGCCGCACCGATTTCCAGAATGGCTCGTCGCGCGCGCAATACGATTCGATCTTCAACCGGCTGCTCAAGCTGCCTGACGAGACGATGGTCTTCCCGGCGCATGACTACAAGGGCGACACCGTCTCGACCATCGGCGAGGAGAAACGCTACAATCCGCGGCTGCAGGTGCGCTCGGTCGACGAATATATCGAGTTGATGGCGAACCTGAAGCTGCCCAACCCGAAGATGATGGACGTGGCGGTGCCGGCCAACATGCATGTCGGCCTGCATCAGGAAGAGCTGGAGAAAGAGGGCCGCGCGCTCAGCGCCGTCGAGGCGATCCGCTCCCTGCACCGGCCCGACATCCTGCTGGTCGATCTGCGCGAGACCAGCGAGCGCATCAAGCACGGCATGCTCGAAGGCGCGCTGCACACGCCCTATCCGAGCGTCGAGGAAAGCCTCAAGCCCGGCGGCATGCTGCGCGAGGTCGCCGCCGCCACCGGCCGCCGCGTCGTGTTCTTCTGCGCCTTCGGCGAGCGCTCGGCGATGGCTGTCGCCGCGGCGAAAGGCGCAGGCCTTGCCAACACCGCCCATATCGCCGGCGGCATCGATGCGTGGAAGAAGGCGGGCGGGCCGGTGGTGCACGGCTGAGTCATGGCGAAAATCGAAAACAAGACCGGAAACAGGACCGCCAAGCCGGGCGAACCACCGAAGACTGTGAACCACAAGGCCGGCAAGCCCCAGCCGCCACGCGACCCCGACGACGATTACGAAGACGGCGACATCGCGACGCCGAAGCTTGATCGTTACGGGACAGACGACGAGCCGCTGTGAGGGGAAGTCGTAGTAGAAGGTGATCTTACACGACGAACGGTACGTTCCCTCCCCCCTTGTGGGGGAGGGCTAGGGAGAGGGGTGCCACACGGGGACTCCATCGATCGCGCGAAAGATCTTCTTCGCGACAACGAATACCTTTTCCTGGGCTACCCCTCTCCCCCACCCTCCCCCACAAAGGGGGGAGGGAGCGCAGTGTGCTCTACTGGATGGTCGCGATCGCAACGAGCGACCTCTGCTACCTGCCATGCGCCTGCGTTCATGGACAAACAACCGCCGTCCTCGATAATTTGCGCGCTTCCAGGACGTGAAACGGAACTGCAATGGTCGACGTTCTCGCCGCACCGCAACAAGGCAAGGCGGACAGCGCGCTACGCACGCTGATCGGGATTTCGATCGCCCATTGGGTCAGCCATTTCCATCTGCTGGTCCTGCCGATGCTGTTCCCGTTCCTCAAGAACCAGCTCGGCGTCGGCTATGTCGAGCTCGGCTTTGCGCTGACCGTGTCGGCTGTCGTCTCCGGGCTGACGCAGGCGCCGACCGGTTATCTCGTCGACCATTTTGGCGCGCGCAGGATCCTGCTCGGCGGCTTGATACTCGGCGGGCTCGCGCTGATCATGCTCGGCCTGCACCTCAGCTACGCTTCGCTGATCGCCTGCGCCGTGCTGCTCGGGCTCGCCAATAGCGTCTATCATCCTGCCGACTACGCGATTTTGGCCGAGCACATGGACGAGGCCCGCATGGGCCGCGCCTTCTCGATCCACACCTTCGCCGGCTTTCTCGGCGGCGCCGTGGCACCGGCGATTGTCGCCGCGCTCGTGACCGTCTCCGGCGGCGGCGGCGCGCTGACCGCCTCGGGCGCAATCGGCGTGTCGGTGGCGCTGCTGCTAGTGGTCATGAGCATTCCCGATGCCGGTGCGCACAAGACGAAGCCCGGCGCCGAGAACGCACCGAAGCAGGCCGTGATCACGCCGGCCCTGATCGCGCTCACCGTGCTGTTCATGCTGCTCAGCCTATCGGTCGCGGGTATCAACAATTTCGGCGTGGTCGCGCTGATGGGTGGCTACGGCGCCTCCTATTCCTCTGCCAACGTCATGCTGACCGCCTTCCTTGGCTCCAGCGCCGCGGGCGTACTCGCGGGCGGCTTCCTCGCCGATCACACCGAGCGCCACGGCTATGTCGCCGCCGCCTGCTTTGCCGCCAATGCCGCCATCGTGCTGCTGATCGCGCTGATCACGTTGCCTGTCTGGGTGCTCACCGCCACGATGGCGATTGCCGGCTTCCTCTCCGGCGTGATCGCGCCGTCGCGGGACATGCTGGTGCGCAACGCCGCGCCTCCCGGTGCCGCAGGCCGCGCCTTCGGCATCGTTTCCACCGGCTTCAATCTCGGCGGCATCATCTCACCGCTGCTGTTCGGCTGGATCATGGACCAGAGCGCGCCGCACTGGGTGTTCGGGGCGTCAGTGATCTTCATGGTGGCGACCGTGGTGCTGTCGCCGTTCACTGAGCGGAAGGCGCAAGCGAAGGCTTAAGCATCCGAGTCTTCGCCAAATTGTTCCCCGTGGTTATGGGTCCCGGGATCGGCGCTCCGCTTCGCTGCGCTTGTCCGGACGACGAAACGATAGAGCGACAACACAATAAACAACAAAACGGGAAGAAACACATGAGCACCCCTGATCTCGTGATCCGCGGCGGCACCGTCGCGGACGGCAATGGCGGCGAGTTGTTCGAGGCTGATGTCGCCATGACAGGCGGCAGGATCAGCGAGGTGGGTAAAGTCTCGGCCAAGGGCCGCGAAGAGATCGATGCGCGCGGCAAGCTGGTGACGCCGGGCTTCGTCGACGTCCACACTCATTACGACGGGCAGGTGACCTGGAGCCAGGACATCACGCCGTCGTCGCAAAACGGCGTCACCACCGCGATCATGGGCAATTGCGGCGTCGGCTTTGCGCCCTGCAAGCCTGAAGACCACGTCAGGCTGATCCAGCTGATGGAAGGCGTCGAGGACATTCCGGAGCCGGTGCTGAGCGCCGGCATTCCCTGGGCCTGGGAGAGCTTTCCCAATTACATGGACTGGCTGTCGAAGCGCGATTTCGACATCGATATCGGTGCGCAGTTGCCGCATGCCGCGCTGCGCGTCTATGTGATGGGCGAGCGCGGCGCGCGCCGCGATCCCTCGACCGCCGAGGACAACGCAGCAATGGCGAAGCTCGCGGGCGAAGCGGTGCGATCGGGCGCGCTCGGCTTCTCCACCTCGCGCACGCTCAACCATCGCACCTCGACCGGCGATTTCACCCCGACCTTGAAGGCGGGCGAGGACGAGCTCACCGCGATCGCGGGCGCGATGCACAGCCAAGGCCGCAGCGTGCTGCAATTCGTGCTGGACCTCTCCACCATCCACGAAGACCTGCCGATGATGCTGCGGGTGGCCGATAGCACAAAGTGCCCGATCTCGTTCTCGATCACGCAGAACGACAGATCACCCAACCGCTGGCGCCAGACGCTGGACGAGATCAATGCGGCCGCCAGGCGCGGCCTCTCCATCACCGCGCAGATCGCGGCGCGTCCGGTCGGGCTGCTGCTCGGGCTCGAACTGTCGCGCAATCCGTTCCAGACCCATCCGAGCTACAAGGCCATCGCGCATCTGCCGCTTGGGGAGAGGCTGGCGCGGCTGCGGCAACCTGAGATGCGCAAAGCGATCCTGAGCGAGACGGCGACCGCGACCGACGACCCGCTGTTCTTCCGTCCGAACTACGACAAGATGTTCCTGCTCGGCGATCCCCCCGACTATGAGCAGCCGCCGGAGAACGCGCTGGGCCCGCAGGCGCGCCGGCAGGGACGCCAGCCGGAGGAGCTCGCCTACGACGCGATGCTGTCGGACGAGGGCCGCGGCATGCTCTACGTGCCGTTCCTCAACTATTCCGACGGCAATCTCGATGCGACGCGCGAGATGCTGATCGATCCGCGATCGGTGCCCGGCCTCTCCGACGGCGGCGCCCATTGCGGCATCATCTGCGACGCAAGCTTCCCCACCTATCTGCTGACGCACTGGACGCGCGACCGCACGCGCGGCGAGAAGCTGACGATCCCGTTCGTGGTCGCCGCGCAGTCACGCAAGACCGCGTTGTCGGTGGGGCTGACCGACCGCGGCTTGATCGCGCCGGGCTACAAGGCCGACGTCAACGTGATCGACTACGACCGGCTGCATCTGCATCCGCCGAAGGTGCATTACGACCTGCCGGTCGGCGGCCGCAGGCTGTTGCAGGATGTCGACGGCTATGAGGCGACGATCGTGTCCGGCGTGGTGACGCGGCGGCACGGCGAGGCAACCGGACGCCGGCCGGGGAAGCTGGTTCGTGGCACGCAGGGGATGCAGTAGCGCGGCTGCCGCTTACCTCCCCCTGGAGGGTAAGAAAGCGCGCCGCCGTTACGTCGGCGACACCGCACGCTTCAGCGAAGCGGTCGGAGCCGCGCCGCGCGTCAGCCTCGCCTTTTCGGTGTTCGGCCACAACAGCAGCAGGCCGATGACGCCGGAGCCGATCATCACCACTGCGTTGATGGTGAAGCCGGTCATGTAGCCGTCGAGCATGCTGCCGGCGCGCTGGATCACGGTGCCCATCACCATCGGCGCGATGATGCCCGAGAGCGTGTAGAGCGCGCCGTAGATCGCGATGACGGCGCCGCGCTGCGAGGCCGGCGTGAATTCGCCGAGCATCGGCGGGCAGACCACATAGATCGCTCCGCACAGGCCGGAGCCGACCACGAGCAGGGCAATCTGCAGGCCCGCACCCGCAACATGCGGCATCATCGCCAGGATCAGGCCGCCGATGATCAGCGGCACCGAGCCGAGCACGCCGCGCGAGATGCGGGTGGTGTAGCCGCGCGCCATCATCACCTGCGAGATCCAGCCCGTCAGGATGACGATGGTGGCGCCGAACACCCAGGGCAGGATCGAGATGAAGCCGGCCTGGCTCTGCGAGAAGCCGAGCCCCTTGACGATGAAGGGCGTGAACCAGGTGAGCCCCAGCGACAGCGCCCAATAGGCGCCGAAGGTCGCAATCACGCAGCCGAGGAAGGTGCGCGAGGTGAGAAGCTGGAGGTAGGGAATTTTCGGCTCATTGACCGCGAGCGCCTGCGTGTCCTCGAGCGGGCCTTCCACACCGAGCGCGAGCCAGGCGCAGACCCAGATCAGGCCGACGACACCGAGCGCGCCGAAGGCATAGTGCCAGGAATGATTGACGATGACCCAGTTCAGTGCCGGAACGGCCAGGATCACGCCGAACGCCGAGCCCTGCGACAGGATCGCGGTCGGCAGCGTGCGCTTCTCGTCCGGGAACCATTTGTAGATCGCATGCGCCGCGACCGAGAAAGCCGGGCCTTCGCCCGCACCGAGCACGATGCGGCAGATCAAGAGCGTGGTGAAGGAGACGGTGCCGACCATCGGAAACTGCGCCAGCGCCCAGATCACCGCCAAGGTCAGCAGCACATAGCGCGTGGCGACCTTGTTGACGATGAAACCGACCACGATGGCCGAGATCGAGAACAGGAAGAAGAACGAGGAGCCGAGCAGGCCGAACTGCTCCGGCTGGAGCTTCAGGTCGGTCATGATCGGCACGCCGGCGAGGCCGACGACAATCTTGTCCGCGAAGTTCACGACCATGAAGAGGAAGAGGAGAAAAGTGACGGTCCAGGCGCCCTTCGGCGTCGCCGTCGTCCCCTGGGACGTCCCTGCCGTCCTGCCCGCCATATTGGGCGTTCCCTGAGCGCTCATCGTTCTCCCCGCATGTTCTTTTGTCGGCACTTTTGATTTGGCCGTCCCGCGAGCTAACAACGGCTTGAACGGCAACGCAACCCCGGCATTTCCACGCCAGGTGTGCTACGCAACATCGAGTAAATTCCGTCCGGCGCACTGATCTTGCTGAGCATCCGAAACCTCTCAAAGACCTTCACCTCGGCCGGCGAGCCGGTCCATGTGCTGCGCGGGGTCGACCTCGACCTCAGGGCAGGTGAACGCGTCGCGCTCACGGGCGAATCCGGCAGCGGCAAGAGCACGCTGCTGCACCTGATCGCGGGGTTGGACGCCGCCGATGCCGGCTCGATCCGGCTGGGAGATACCGAGATCACCGGGCTGACGGATGCGGGCCGCGCCGAATTGCGCCGCGACCGGATCGGCCTGGTGTTTCAGCAATTCAACCTGATCCCGAGCCTGTCGGTCGCGGACAATCTCGCCTTCCAGGCGCGCATTGCCGGTCGGCATGACGCCGCCTGGACCAGGGAGCTGGTCGAGCGGCTCGGGCTCGGCGGCCTGCTCAGGCGTTATCCCGAGCAAATATCGGGCGGTCAGCAGCAGCGCGTCGCGATCGGCCGTGCCCTGGCGACAAAACCGTCGCTGCTGCTGGCGGACGAGCCGACCGGCAATCTGGATGAAGCCACCGCCGATGACGTGCTGGCGCTGACGCGCGACCTCGTCGCGCGCACCGGCTGCGGCTTCCTGATGGTGACGCACAGCCTGCATCTGGCCGGAACGCTCGACCGCCACATCGTGTTGCACGCAGGGCGGATCGCATGAGGCGCGCGCTGTGGGTGCTGGCGGTGCTGCTCAGCCATTGGCGGCGACACCGAATGCAGTTCGCGACGCTGCTGATCGGGCTGATCGCGGCCACCGCGCTGTGGAGCGGCGTGCAGGCGATCAACCAGCAGGCCCGCACAGCCTACGACCGCGCGGCGGCGACGTTCGGCGGCGTGCGCACGGCGACGCTGGTCGCGCCTGAGGCGGCGACGTTCCCGCAGGATTTATTCGTCAAGCTTCGCCGCGGGGGCTGGCCGGTTTCACCTGCCCTGGAAGGGCGGGTGCAGATCAACGGGCGATCGATGCGGCTGCTCGGCATCGAGCCGGTGACGCTGCCGGCCGATGTTGGCAATGCGCCGCGCCTCGGCGCCGCGGATCTCAGCAGCTTCGTCGCGGCGCCCGGGCAGACGCTGGTGGCGCGGGAGACGCTCCGAGACTTACAGGAGAGTGAAGGCGCAACGCCGTCGATCAGCAGCGGCGCGAAGCTGCCGCCGCTGCATGTGCTGCCGCAGCTCGTGCCCGACGTGCTGGTGGTCGATATCGGCGTCGCGCAACGGCTGCTCAACAAGCCAGATCAAGTCTCCCGCCTGCTGATCGGCAAGGCGAAGAGCAAGCCCGCGCCGCTGCAGAGCATCGTCGGCGAGCAGTTGCAGTTGATAGCGCCGACCGCCGAGACCGAGCTGGAACGGCTGACCGACAGTTTCCATCTCAACCTCACCGCGTTTGGCCTGCTGTCGTTCTTCGTCGGCCTCTTCATCGTCAACTCCGCCGTCGGCCTTGCCTTCGAGCAGCGGCTGCCGATGCTGCGGACCTTGCGCGCCTGTGGCGCTTCGGCGCGGCTGGTCAACAGCGTACTGGTCGTCGAACTGGTGGCGCTGGCGCTGGTCGCGGGTCTGATCGGGCTCGTCTGCGGCTATGTCATCGCGGCGGCGCTGCTGCCTGATGTTGCGGCATCGTTGCGCGGGCTTTATGGCGCGCAGATTCCGGGGCAGCTCACGTTAAGGCCCGAATGGTGGCTCGCCGGCATCGGCATCAGCGTCGCGGGCGCACTGGTGGCGGCGGCGACCAGCCTGATCAAGGCGATCCGCATGCCCGTGCTGGCGACCGCGCAGCCGCGCGCGTGGCAGCAGCGGCAGCGCCGCTGGCTGATCCTGCAAAGCTGTGCCGCCTGCGCCGTGTTCGGCGTCGCGTTGCTCCTGCTCCACTACGGGCAATCGCTGATCGCGGGGTTTGGCGTGCTGGCCGCGCTGATGCTCGGCGCGGCGCTGATCCTGCCGGCGTTCCTGGAGGTTCTTTTGCTCGCGGGCCAGCATCTGGCGCGCGGACCGCTGGCGCTGTGGTTCTGGGCGGACAGCCGGCAGCAGCTCTCCGGCCTGTCGCTGGCGCTGATGGCGCTGCTGCTCGCGCTCGCGGTCAATGTCGGGGTTTCCACCATGGTGGAGACCTTCAGCCGCACTTTCGTCGGCTGGCTCGACGGGCGGCTCGCGGCCGACGTCTACATCAGCGCTGCCGACAATGCGCAAGGCGCGGCGATCCGCAACTGGCTGAAGGACCGGCCCGAGGTGCAGGCGATCCTGTCGGGCGGGCGCGCTGAGACCCAGGTTCAGGGACAGCCGGTGGAACTGCTCGGCCTGCCCGATCACCCGCTCTATCGCGAGCGCTGGCCGCTGCTGGAAACAGCGCCGCGCGCCTGGACGCAGCTCGTGCCGGGCAATGCCGCCTTCATCAGCGAGCAACTCAGCCGCCGCCTCCACGTTCGCATCGGCGATGTCATCGAGGTGCCGGCGCCGGGAGGGACCTGGGAGCTCGACATCGTCGGCATCTATGCCGATTACGGCAATCCCAAGGGGCAGCTCGCAGTGAATATTGCGGCGCTGATCCGGCAGTTTCCGCAGACGCCGCAGACCCGGATCGGGTTGATCGTCCCGCGCGACAAGATTCCCGGCTTGATCGCGGCGTTGCAGAAGCAGTTCGCGCTCGACGACCGCGCGGTGGCGGACCAGGCGACGGTGAAGGCCGAATCGATCCGGATCTTCAACCGCACCTTTGCAGTGACCTCGGCGCTGAATGCTTTCACGCTCGGCGTCGCCGGCATCGCGCTCTTGACCAGCCTTCTGACGCTGGCGAATTCGCGGCTGCCACAGCTCGCGCCGCTCTGGGCGATCGGCATCACCCGGCCGCGCCTTGCCGCGATCGAGCTGACCAAGACGCTGTCGGTCGCGCTGTTCACCTCGCTGCTGGCCGTGCCGCTCGGGCTCTTAGTGGCGTGGTGTCTGATCGCGATCGTGAACGTGAAGGCGTTCGGCTGGCGGCTGCCGTTCCATGTGTTTCCGCTCCAACTCGTCGAGCTGGTCGCGGTCGCGCTTGTAGCCTCGCTGCTGGCCGCGCTGCTGCCGGTGCTGCGGCTGGCGCGGATGCAGCCGGCGAATCTCGTCAAGGTGTTTGCCAATGAGCGCTGACAGACTCTCGCGCCGTACGTTTGCCGGCGGCATCGCCGCGCTGGCGCTCGCGCGCCGCGCCGGTGCGCAGGGCTATGCGGGGCTCGGTGAAACGGCCGATGGCTTTGCGAAGGTCACGCCTGGAAGGGCATTCACCTTTCCTGCCGATCACGGCCCACACCCGGAATTTCGCATCGAGTGGTGGTATCTGACGGCAAATCTCGTCGATGCCAGCGGCGCGGCGTGCGGACTGCAATGGACGCTGTTCCGCCAGGCCGCGAAGCCGGGGCCGCAAGGCGAAGGCTGGGCCAATCAGCAGATCTGGATGGCGCATGCGGCGGTGACGCGCGCCGACACCCACCGTTTCAACGAGCGGTTTTCGCGGGGCGGCATCGGCCAGGCCGGTGTCGAGGCGAGGCCGTTCGCGGCGTGGATCGACGATTGGGAGATGAAAGGTTCTGAGCGCACCGACGATCGCTCCTTGTCGCCGGTGACGCTGCAGGCCTCGAGCACCGATTTCAGCTACGCGCTGACGCTGGAAGCCGATCGCCCGGTCGTGTTGCAGGGCGATCACGGCTACAGCCGCAAATCCGATCGCGGGCAGGCATCCTACTATTACAGCCAGCCGTTCTACCGCGCGCGCGGCACCCTCACGATCGACGACATCCAGGTCGATGTCACGGGCCAGGCCTGGATGGACCGGGAATGGAGCAGCCAGCCGCTCGATACCGACCAGACCGGCTGGGACTGGCTGTCCCTGCATCTTTCCTCCGGCGACAAGCTGATGCTGTACCGGCTGCGCCAGAAGGACGGCAAAGGCTATCCGTTCGGCAACTGGATCAGCGCCAGCGGCGAGACGCAGATGATCGCGGGAAGCGACATCCAGATGGCGCCGAAGGCCACGGCGGAGGTGGCAGGACGCAAGCTGCCGGTGGAATGGCAAATCGCGATCCCCTCACGCTCATTCTCGATTGCCTGCAAGCCGCTCAATCCTGCGGCATGGATGGGGACCGGCTTCTCCTATTGGGAAGGGCCGATCAGCTTCGCCGGCACGCATGACGGCGTTGGCTATCTCGAGCTGACCGGCTATTGAAGCGCGGTCTGTTTGAAGGGACCAGCGATGTATCACCTCACCGCCCTCGTCACGCTGCTGGCGATCGCATTCTATTTCTTCACCTGCATCTACGTGTCGCGCTCGCGCAGCAAGACCGGCGTCAAGGCGCCGGCGATGTCCGGCCATCCGGACTTCGAGCGCGCCTTCCGCATCCAGATGAACATGCTGGAATGGATGCCGATCTTCCTGCCGGCGCTCTGGCTGTTCGCGATCTATGTCAGCAATGCCGGCGCCGCGGCGATCGGCGCCGTCTGGATCGTCGGCCGCATCGTCTATTTCATCGGCTATTCGCAGGCGGCCGCCAAGCGCGGCCCGGGCTTTGCGATCCAGGCCACCGCCGCGATCGCCCTGTGGGCGGGGGCGCTGGGCGCGGTGGTGTTGAGGTTGGTGTAGTGAGCCCGGCTGCGTCCATACTCTCGGTGTCATCCCGGACAAGCGAACGCAGTGAGCGCTGATCCGGGATCCATAACCGCAGGATCGCGTTTGGCGAAGACTCGGAGTTAGCAGTTCGCGCGACAACATAACCCTGTGGCTATGGGTCCCCGCCTTCGCGGGGACGACAGAGGAGTTTGTAGCGCGAGCGCTGCCTCTTCCCGTTACTTCGTCAGCGGGCAGCCGCTTTCCTTGGCGGTGAAGAAGGCCTGGTCGCCGGGGACCACGGCGAGCTGCTTGTAATAGTCCCACGGCTTCTTCGATTCCGAGGGCTTCTTGACCTCGAACAGATACATGTCGTGGACCATGCGGCCGTTCTCGAGCACCTTGCCCTTGGCGAAGGCGTCGTCGACCGGCAGCTCCTTCAGCTTCTTGGCAACCGCCTCGGTATCCTTGGTGCCGGCAGCTTTCACCGCCTTCAGATAGCTCAGCGTCGCCGAATAGGTGCCGGCGTGGATCATGCTCGGCATCCGCCCGGTGCGCTTGAAGAAGCGCTCGGAGAACGCTCGTGTCGTGTCGTCATGATCCCAGTAGAAGCCCTCGGTCAGCACCAGGCCCTGCGCCGCCTGCAGGCCGAGACCATGCACTTCGGCGAGCGTCATCAGGAGGCCCGCGAGCTTCTGGCCGCCCGAGACGATGCCGAATTCGGCCGCCTGCTTGATCGAGTTGGTGGTGTCCTGGCCGGCATTGGCGAGGCCGACGATCTTCGCCTTCGAGCTCTGCGCCTGCAGCAGGAAGGAGGAGAAGTCCGAGGAGTTGAGCGGCACGCGGACCGAGCCCAGCACCTTGCCGCCATTGGCGGTGACGATCTCGCTGGTGTCCTTTTCCAGCGCGTAGCCGAAGGCATAGTCCGCAGTGAGGAAGAACCAGCTGTCACCGCCCGCCTTGGTCAGCGCGCCGCCGGTGCCGACCGCAAGCGCATGGGTATCGAACGCCCAGTGGAAGCCGTAAGGCGAGCAGGCCGAGCCCGTGATGCTCGACGTGGCCGCGCCGACCACGATGTCGATCTTCTTCTTTTCCTTCGACAGGTCCTGCACGGCGAGCGCCACCGACGACGTCGTCAGCTCGGTGATCATGTCGACATTGTCGGCGTCATACCAGCGCCGCGCGATGGAGGTGGCCAGATCCGGCTTGTTCTGGTGATCGGCGGTGACCATCTCGATCTTCTGGCCGAGTACTTCCCCGCCAAAATCCTCGATCGCCATCTTGGCCGCTTCGACGGAGTACTTGCCGCCGTAATCGGCATAGACGCCGGACTGGTCGTTGAGAATGCCGATCTTGACGCTTTGTCCCGTTCCTTGCGCGGAGGCCGGCGCGGCGAGCAAGAGAGCCGAAATTGCGGCAGCGGCCAAAAGTCCTGATTTCATCTGTTATCTCCCAGCATTGTTCTGTTTTGAAATCGCGCGGATAGTAGTGAAGAAGATCGGCCGTGCCCATGGGTTTATGTTGGCTATTGGTATAGCTGGCGCCATCCCAAAAGCCGTCGTCCTGGGAAGCCTTAAGCGGCCGCCTCCGGCTTTTTGTCCCGCCGCCCCTCCGCCAGGTTCCGCACCACCACGTAGAAGATCGGCGTGAACAAGAGGCCGAACAGGGTGACGCCGATCATGCCGAAGAACACGGCGACACCGACCGCCTGGCGCATCTCGGAGCCCGAGCCGGACGAGATC
Source organism: Bradyrhizobium sp. UFLA06-24 (assembly GCF_054967145.1). Classification (NCBI taxonomy): domain Bacteria; kingdom Pseudomonadati; phylum Pseudomonadota; class Alphaproteobacteria; order Hyphomicrobiales; family Nitrobacteraceae; genus Bradyrhizobium; species Bradyrhizobium sp. UFLA06-24. Next base: position 109,677 of record NZ_JADFUE010000003.1, on the reverse strand, counting down.
ACCAGCGGCAGCACGCCAAGGATGAAGGCGAAGGACGTCATCAGGATCGGCCGCAAGCGAAGCCGGCAGGCTTCGATGACGGCTTCCAGCCGCGGCTTGCCTTCGAGCTCGATGTCGCGGGCGAACTCGACGATGAGGATCGCATTCTTCGCCGCCAATCCCACCAGCACGACGAAGCCTATCTGTGTGAGAATGTTGACGTCCTGCCCCATGATGCGCACCCCGATGGTCGCGGCGAGCAGGCACATCGGCACGATCAGGATCACCGCGAACGGCAAGGTCCAGCTGCCATATTGCGCGGCGAGCACGAGATAGACGAACAGCACGCAGATCGGGAATACGTAAAGACCGGCGTTACCGCCGTTGATCTGCTGATAAGACAGGTCCGTCCACTCGAAGCTGAAGCCGCTCGGCAAGGTCTCGTCGGCAAGCTTCTTGATGGTGTTGAGCGCTGTGGTCGAGCTTACGCCCGGCGCCGGCTCGCCCTGAAGCTCGGACGCTGCGTAGAGATTGTAGCGCGCGACGCGGTCGGGGCCGGAGATATCCCTGAAGTCAACTACGCTGCCGAGCATCACCATGTCGCCGGAGGCGTTGCGCGTGCGCAGCCGCGCGAGATCGCTGGGTTCTTTGCGGAACGGGAAATCCGCCTGCGCGGTGACGTGATAGGTACGGCCGAACAGGTTGAAGTCGTTGACATAGGTCGATCCGAAATAGGTCTGGATCGTTTCGTTGATGTTGGAGATGGGAACGCCGAGCTTCTGCGCCTTGGTGCGGTCGATGTCGACGAACAGTTGCGGCGTGTTGGCGGAGAACGGCGAGAACACCGAGGGGCCAAGGAGCAAGGGCGATTTGCGCGCGGCGGCGACGAGCTCGTCGGTCGCGGACGCCAGCAGCTCCGGTCCGCGGCCCTGCCGATCCTGGATGCGGATGGCGAAACCGCCGCCGGTGCCGATGCCCGGCACCGCGGGCGGCGGAATCACGATGATGAAGGCGCCCTGGATCGCGGCGAGGCGCTTGCGCAGCTCAGCCGTGATGGCGTTGGCGGTGAGTCCCTTCTTGATCCGGGCTTCCGGCTCGTCGAACACCGGGAACAGCGCGGCCGCATTGCCCGCCTGGGTGCGCGTGGCGCCAGAGAAGCCGGCAAAGGCGGCGACGCGGATGATGCCCGGCGTGTCCAGCGAGATCCGCTCGATCTCGCGCACGATCTCGGTGGTTCGCGCGAGCGACGCCGCGCCCGGCAATTGCACCGAGATGATGACGTAGCCGCGGTCCTGCGCGGGAATAAAGCCCTGCGACGTGGTCCCGATCAGCCAGCCGGCGCTGCCGATCAGCACCAGATAGATCAGCAGCATCACCGCGGAGTGCCTGATGACGAAGTTGGCGACGCCGGCATAGCCGTGCGAGAGCCGGTCGAACGCGCGGTTGAACGCGCCGGTGAAGGCGGCCCAGCCGCGCGCGATCAGATTCCAGGCGGCGGGCGGCCGCTTCTCCTCATGAGGCGTCAGGATCTGCGAGGCCAGCGCCGGCGACAACGTCAGCGAGCAGAAGCAGGAGATCGCGGTCGCAACCGCAATGGTGACCGCGAATTGCTGGAAGAACTGCCCGGATATGCCGCCCAGGAACGCCGTTGGTACGAACACCGCGCACAGCACCAGCGCAATCGAGACCAGCGCGCCGCCGACCTCCTCCATGGTCTTCAGCGCCGCGTCGCGCCGGCTGAGCCCGTGCTCGAGATGGCGCTCGACATTTTCCACCACGACGATGGCGTCGTCGACCACGATGCCGACGGCGAGCACGAGCCCGAACAGCGTGAGATTGTTGATGGAAAAGCCGAGAGCCGCCATCACCGCAAAGGTGCCGACCAGCGACACCGGAATCGCGATGATCGGGATGATCGCGGGACGCCAGCCCTGCAGGAACACCAGCACCACGACCACGACGAGCAGCATGGCTTCATAGATGGTCTTGATCAGCTCGTGGACGGATTGCGCGATGAACTCGGTCGGGTTGTAGCCGATATTGTAGTCGAGGCCCTTCGGAAAACTCTCCTTCAGCTTCGTCATGGTGTCGGAGATGTGCTTGGCGGTGGCGAGCGCATTCGATCCCGGCCGCTGCGTCACCAGCATGGCGACCGCCGATTTGCGCAGCAGGAAGCTGTTGGTGGAATAGGCGAGGGCGCCGAGCTCGACGCGGGCAACGTCGCGCAGCCGCACCGTGCGACCGTCCGAGCCGGCCTTGATCAGGATATCCTCGAACTGCTTCTGGTCTTTCAAACGTCCCGTGAAGACGAGGTTCGGCTGGAAAGCGCGGTCGGCGATCGGCGGCTCGGCGATCTGGCCGCCGGCGATCTGCACGTTCTGGGCGCGGATCGCGGCCAGCACCTCGCTCGAAGTCAGGCCGAGATTGGCAATGCGGTCAGGGTCGAGCCAGAGCCGCATCGAATAGTCGCGCGCGCCGAAGATCTGGATGTCGCCGACGCCGTCGATGCGCAACAGCTGGTCGCGAACCTGGAGCAGCGCGTAATTGGAGATGTAGAGCTGGTCGAACGTGTCGTCCGGCGACAGCATGAACACGACCATCAGAATGTCGGGCGAGTTCTTGCGGGTGACGACGCCGTTGCGCTGCACCTCGTCCGGCAATTGCGGCTGCGCGATGGCGACACGGTTCTGCACCAGCACCTGCGCCTTGTCGAGATCGGTGCCCAGCTTGAAGGTGACCGTGATGGTGAGCTGGCCGTTCGAGGTCGCCTGGCTGTAGAGATACAGCATGTCCTCGACGCCGTTGATCTGCTGCTCGATTGGTGCGGCGACGGTATCGGACACGGTCTGCGCCGAGGCGCCCGGATATTGCGTGGTGACGACGACCGTCGGCGGCACCACTTGCGGATATTCGGAGATCGGCAGCGTCGAATAGGCGAGCGTACCGACGATCAGGAGCACGATCGACAGCACCATCGCGAGGATGGGCTGATTGATGGAGAGGCGGCCAAGGTTCATGACTTGTCACCAGCCTTGCCACCGGCCGGCGCTTGAGCGGTCTGCGGGGTCACCTTGGCGCCGACGCGGGCGCGCTGGATGCCGTTGACGATGACGCGGTCCTCGGCCTTCAGGCCTTCGCGGATCACGCGCAGGCCGTCCTCAAGCGGCCCGAGCACCACGGGCCGCGCCTCCACGGTGTCGTCGGACTTCATCACGAACACGATCTTGCGCGACTGGTCGGTTGCGACAGCGGCATCCGGCACCAACAGCGCCTCGTAGGGCGCGCTGCCGATCAGGCGGACGCGGCCGAACTGGCCGGGCAGGATCGACAGATCGGTGTTCTTGACGACGGCGCGGCTGCGCAGCGTGCCGGTGGAGACATCGAGGCGGTTGTCGAGGAAGTTGACGGAGCCCTCATGCGAGGGCTTGGTTTCGCCGGCGAGCGTCACCTGCACGGGATTGGCCGTGTCGCGCGAGCTCGGGCGCTTCCCCTCGAACCAGAGCTTGCTGTATTTCATGAAGGCCGTCTCATCCATGTCGAAATAGATGTAGATCGGGTCCATCGTCACGATCGAGGTCAGCAAGGTCGAAGAACCGTTGTCGCTGCCCTGCACGAGATTGCCGGGACTGACGAGATGGCGGCTGACACGGCCGGTGATCGGCGCGGTGACATGGGTGAACTCGATGTTGAGCCGGGCGGCCTTCAGTGCACCCTCGGCCTGGGTCTCGGCGGCGTGCGCGGCCTGCAAGGCCTGGCGGCGCTGGTCGACGACCTGCTCGGACACCGCGCTGGTCTGGACCAGGTTCAGGCCGCGGTCGAGCTCGCGCTTGGCCAGCTCCACTTTGGCGCGGGCGTCGGAGAGCTGGCCGTCGGCCTGCTCGGCCACCGCCTCGAAGGGACGCGGGTCAATCACATAAAGCAGATCGCCTTGGTGGACGATCGCGCCGTCCTGGAACTCGACGGAGTTGACGAAGCCGCCGACGCGAGGACGCACCTGCACCTCCTCGACCGCCTCGAACCGGCCGGTGTACTCATCCCAATCGGTGACCGTGCGCTTGACCGGCTGCGCGACAGTGACCGGCGGCGGTGACGGCGCGGCCGCCTGCGAGGTCGGCTGTCCGCAACCGCTGAGCGCGAAGGCCGCTACGAGCAGGCCGGCTAATGCGTGAGGCCGGGACTGAACGAAATCGTGCGTCGTGGCAAATTGCTCGCTTCCGTCCGGTCCGCTCATCCCAGGTCCTCGCATCACAGCCGCAGAAGCCTAGGGTAGGCTTTTACCTGCGGGCGGCACAAGATGGGTGGCAATGATGAACTCTTCAAGACCAATGGGTGTGCAATGCTGCAGAGAACGCCCTGGCCGGATGGCGGGTTGACACGGCTCTTCTTCGCCCCTTCCCGCGCGCGGGGGAAAGCCCGCCAGCGTCTTCACACATGACGCGCCCTGTCGGCTCGGCTAGATTATCCCATACAAAACAAGACGAATTGTCCGGGGAGGACAGGCGTGCATCAGGGACGTGTCGTTTACGGCGCGATCGAGGAGGTCGTGTTCGGCCATCCGGCGGCCGAGGCCGTCGTCGCGCAGATGGACCGGCTCGGAACCCGCTGCGCCTTCCTGATGGTCTCAGGCACGCTGAACCGCCAGACCGACGAAATCGCAAAAATCCGAGACGCGCTGGGCTCGCGATGTGCCGGGCTGTTCGATGGGATGCCCGCGCACACGCCGCGCGAGGCGGTGATCGCGGCGACCAACGCCGCGCGCGCAGCCGGCGCCGATCTGATCGTCACGGTGGGCGGCGGCTCGATCACCGACGGCGCCAAGGCGGTGCAGCTGTGCTTGGCCAACGGCATCGACGATATCGCGGGCATCGACCGCATCCGCGTGCACAGGGGCGTCGCACCTGACATGACCGCGCCGACGGTGCGCCAGGTCAGCGTGCCGACCACGATTGCCGGCGGCGAATTCTCGTCGATCGCCGGCGTGACCGACCGCAGCACCCATGTGAAGCAGATGCTGCGGCATCCGCTGACCGTGCCGCGCGCGACCATCCTCGATCCCGCCATCACCGTGCATACGCCGGAATGGCTGTTCCTCTCCACCGGCATCCGCGCCGTCGACCATTGCGTGGAGGCGATCTGCTCGCACGAGACGCATCCTTATGCCGACGCGCAAGCGGTGAAGGGCCTTGCCATGCTGGCCGATGCGCTGCCGCGGGTGAAGGCCGATCCGGCCGATCTCGACGCGCGGATGGATGCGCAGATCGGCACCTGGTTGTCGATGGGCGCCCTCGCGGCCGGCGTGCCGATGGGGGCGAGCCACGGCATCGGCTACGTGCTGGGTGGCGCCTTCGACGTGCCGCACGGCTACACGTCCTGCGTCATGCTGCCGGCGGTGATGCGCTGGAATGCAAGCGCCAATGCCGAACAGCAGATGATCGTCGCCGCCGCGATGGGCTTTCCCGGCCACAACGCCGCCGACGTGCTCGATGCCTTCATTCGTTCGCTCGGCATGCCGCGCAGCCTCGCCGCCGTGGGTGTCTTGCCCGAGCATTTTGCTGCCATCGCCGAACAGGCGATGCGCACGAACTGGATCCCACGCAACCCGCGCAAGATCGAGAGCCCGGCGCAGGTACGCGAGATCCTTGATCTCGCCGCATGATGTCGTAATGCCGGAGGACTGATGTACCCAGGTCTGCATGCTCGACTGCGCCCGCTGCAACCCGCCTTCATCATGGCCGCGACGGGCGAGGCGGTCACCTACCGCGAGCTGGAGGCGCGCAGCAATCGCCTCGCGCATCTGTTTCGCAAGCATGGCTTGAAGCGGCTCGATCACTACTCGATCTTCATGGAGAACAATTCGCGCTATCTCGAAGCCTGCGGCGCGGGCGAGCGGTCCGGCCTTTACTACACGTGCATCAACTCCTTTCTGACGCCCGGCGAGCTGGCCTATCTCCTCGTCAACAGTCAGTCCAAGATCCTGATCACCTCGGTGGCCAAGCTCGACATCGCGCGGGAGGCGATCCAGGCCTGCCCCGAGATCAAGCTCTGCATCGTCGCCGACGGCCCCGGCGAGAGCGACCGCATCGTCGGGCTGGCTGATGTCACCGCCGAGCTGCCGAAAACGCCGATCGCCGATGAGTGGCTCGGCACCGCGATGCTCTACTCGTCGGGCACGACCGGACGGCCGAAAGGCATCCTGCGGCCACTGCCGGAGGAGCCGCCGAAACACAATCTGCCGCTGTTCGATTTCCTGACCAAGCTTTGGCACTACCGCGAGGGCATGGTCTATCTGTCGCCGGCACCGCTCTATCATTCGGCGCCGCAGGCCGCGGTCAATCTGACGATCCGTATGGGCGGCACCGTCATCATCATGGAGCATTTCGATCCCGAGCGTTACCTCCAGCTCGTCGAACAATGGGGCATCACGCACAGCCAGCTGGTGCCGACGATGTTCTCGCGCATGCTCAAGCTGCCCGAGGACGTGCGAAAGCGTTACGATTTGTCCTCGCTGGAGATCGCGATCCATGCCGCGGCGCCTTGTCCGGCGCTGGTCAAGGACGACATGATAAAATGGTGGGGGCCGATCATCCACGAATATTACGGCGCGACCGAAGGGCTCGGCTTCACGGCCTGCAACAGCGAGGAATGGCTTAGCCACCGCGGCACCGTCGGCAAGGTGCTGCTCGGCGACCTGCATATTCTCGACGAGAACATGCGGGAATGCCCGACCGGCACGCCGGGCCAGGTCTGGTTCAAGACGGCGTCGCCTTTCGAGTATTTCAACGATCCGGAGAAGACCAGGGAGGCGCGCTCGGCCGATGGCAGCATGAGCACGGTCGGCGATGTCGGCTATGTCGATGAGGACCGCTTCCTCTATCTCACCGACCGCGCCACTTTCATGATCATCTCCGGCGGCGTGAACATCTATCCGCAGGAATGCGAGAATCTACTGATCACCCATCCCAAGGTGGCGGACGCGGCGGTGTTCGGCGTGCCCAATGCCGATCTCGGCGAAGAGGTGAAGGCGGTGGTGCAGCCGATGCCCGGCGTGGTGCCGGGGCCCGCGCTGGCAGAGGAACTGATTGCTTTCTGCGGGCAGTCACTGTCGCGGCAGAAGGTGCCGCGCTCGGTCGATTTCGAGAAGGAATTGCCGCGGCTGCCGACGGGGAAGCTGTACAAGCGGCTGCTGAGGGATCGGTACTGGGGCAACAAGACGTCGCGGATCGTGTGAGGCGTTCTGCCGTGTCGTAAGCAAGCCAGTTCCAAAAACTCCGCTGTCATCCGGGGACGCGACAAAGTCGCGAACCCGGGATCCATAACTACAGGGCATCGTTGTTGCGCGCGCCGGTCACTCCGAGTCTTCGCCAAACGTCTCCCTGTGGCTATGGTCCCGGGATCTGCGCTGCGCTTATTCCGGGACCGCGACGGAGATTGGCATTGCAATCGCGCGCAACGCCACCGCCGGAACCCTTCGCACCTGCACTCCCAAATTGTGAAAGCGTGAAGATTCCTGCGGCATTACGTCATCCAAATTGCCGAGGCCATAAAACGCGTTAGCCGGTTGCCTCGGTCCATGCGCGTCGGCTATCGTCGGGACAAACAGGCCGCAAAAGGCCCAAGAGGCTAAAGGCCAATGTCCAGGGAGGACGAGGATGCGGAGCGTGCGGGCGCTCGCCGCGACGGCGGCGCTGTCTTGGCTGGCGTTTTCGACCATTGCGTTCGCCGGCGAGCCCAAGCAGGGCGGAATCCTGCGGATGTATCACCGCGACAGCCCGGCGAATGCGTCCATCCTCGAAGGCGCGACCTATTCGGTCAACGTGCCCTTCATGGGCGTGTTCAACAATCTCGTCATCTACGACCAGCACATCGCGCAGAACAGCCCCGATACCCTCAGGCCTGAGCTGGCAGAAAGCTGGTCCTGGAGCGGCGACAACAAGAAGCTGACGTTCAAACTGCGCCAGGGCGTCAAATGGCACGACGGCAAGCCGTTCACGTCGGCCGACGTCAAGTGCACCTTCGATCTCCTGATGGGCAAGTCGCAGCAGAAGCTGCGGCAAAATCCGCGCAAGGCCTGGTACAGCGAGGTCAACGACGTCACGTCCAACGGCGACTTCGAGGTTTCCTTCGACCTGAAGCGGCCGCAGCCCTCGCTACTGGCGATGCTCGCCTCCGGCTACACGCCGATCTACCCCTGTCACGTCTCGCCGGCCGACATGCGCACCCACCCGATCGGGACCGGGCCGTACAAATTCGTCGAGTTCAAGGCCAATGAATCGATCAAGCTGACGCGAAATCCTGATTACTGGAAGAAGGGCCTGCCCTATCTCGACGGCATCGAATACACCATCATCCCGAACCGCTCGACCGCGATCCTCGCCTTCGTCGCCGGCAAGTTCGACATGACGTTCCCGACGCATATCACCATTCCGCTGCTGAAGGACATCAAGTCGCAGGCGCCGAACGCGGTCTGCGTCGTCGAGCCGACCAACGTTTCGACCAACATCATCGTCAATTCGACCTCCCCGCCGTTCGACAACATCGATATCCGCCGCGCGATGGCCATGGCGCTCGACCGCAAGGCCTTCGTCGACATCCTGTTCGAGGGTCAGGCCGATATCGGCGGCACCATGCTGCCACCGCCGCAAGGCATCTGGGGCATGCCCAAGGACAAGCTGCAGACCATTCCGGGCTACGGTCCGGATGTGAACGCAAATCGCGAGGAAGCGAAGAAACTGATGCAGAAGGCGGGCTACGGCCCGGACAAGCATCTCGCCGTGAAGGTCTCGACGCGCAATCTGGCGGAATATCGCGATCCCGCGGTGATCCTGATCGACCAGCTCAAGAGCATCTATATCGACGGCGAGCTCGACGTGGTGGAGACCGCCAACTGGTTCCCGAAGGTCGCGCGCAAGGACTACATGCTCGGCCTCAATTTGACCGGCAATTCCGTCGACGATCCCGACCAGTCCTTCTACGAGAACTATTCCTGCGGCTCGGAGCGGAACTACACCAACTACTGCAACAAGGAAATCGAGAAGCTGTTCGACGTACAGTCGCAGGAGATCGACATCGCCAAGCGCAAGCCGCTGGTCTGGGACATCGACAAGAAGCTGCAGGAGGACGTTGCCCGTCCGATCATCTTCCATGCGCGGGCCGGCACCTGCTGGCAGCCCTACGTCAAGGGGGTCACGATCATGTCCAACAGCTCCTACAACGGATTTCGCTTCGAGGATGTGTGGCTCGACAAATAGTGCGCCAGGCTGAAGACTAAGCTGCGGAGGGCGAAGGATGTTTGCCTATCTGGTGCGGCGCCTGTTCCTGATGCTCGTGACCCTGTTCGGGATCTCGGTCGTCATCTTCTTCCTGCTGCGCATCGTGCCCGGCAACATCGTCGACATCCTGTTCGCCGCGGCCGGTTACGTCGATCCCGCCGACAAGGTCGATCTGGAGAAGCAGCTCGGCATCGACCAGCCGCTGGTGGTACAATATCTACACTGGATCGGCGGCCTGCTGCACGGCGATCTCGGCTACTCCTATGTCTCCGAGAAGCCGGCGCTTCAGGAGATCTTGCCGCGAATCCCGATCACCGCCCGGCTCGCCGGCCTCGCGCTGCTGTTCTCGGCCTCGATCGGCATTCCGCTCGGGGTCATCAGCGCGGTCAAGCAGGGCACAAGGCTCGACTATGCGCTCCGCGTGGTCAGCCTGAGCGGATTGTCGCTGCCCTCGTTCTGGCTCGGTCTTTTGGTCCTCACCGCGTCGGTGGCGATGTTCGGGCAGATGCCGATCTTCAATCCCAATCCACAAACCCTCGGCGAAGCGCTTGCGACCTATTGCATCCCGGCGATGGTGGTCGGATTCCGCAGTTCGGCGCTGACCATGCGCATCACGCGATCCTCGATGCTGGAGGTGTTGCGGCAGGACTATATCCGCACCGCCCGCGCCAAGGGCGCCTCCGATGCCGCCGTGAATTATCATCACGCGCTGAAGAACGCGATCCTGCCCGTGATCACCGTGATCGGCATCGAGGCGGCATTCCTGATCGGTGGCCTGATTGTGACGGAGACCGTGTTCAACATCCCCGGCGTCGCCCGCTTCCTGGTCGAGGCGATCCGCTGGCGCGACTACCCGATCGTGCAGAACCTCGTGATGCTCATCGCGGTGGTCGTGGTGTTCGCGAACTTCACCGTCGACATGCTCTATGCCGTGTTCGATCCGCGCATCCGGTACACGGATTAGTGGCATGAGATCGAAGCGATCACACGCGACGGCGGTGCTCCACCTCTCCCGTAGGGAGAGGTCGGGCCGCATCGCAAGATGCGGTCCGGGTGAGGGATTACGCTCTCTCGCGAGGGCAGCGCCCCCTCACCCGGCGCTACGCGCCGACCTCTCCCCGAGGGGGAGAGGTGTATCTCTCCGCGGAGGCCCGCATGGCCGCGATCGATTTTGACGTTGAACTGAGGCGGGCCGGCGCGCATGCGACCGGCGGCTGGCGGCGCGTGCTGTTTCTGGCACAGCGGCACGTGCTGGGCGCGGCCGGGCTCGTCATCATGACGCTGTTCGTGCTGACGGCGATCTTCGCCGACTTCATCGCCCGTTACGATCCGCTGAGCGTCGATGCCGCCCACGCGCTGGCGCGTCCGAGCTGGGCGCACTGGATGGGCACCGACTCGTTCGGCCGCGACGTTTTCAGCCGCATCATCCATGGCGCGCGGATCTCGCTGGCGGTGGGGCTCGGCTCGACAGCGCTCGGCGGCTCGATCGGCGTCATCGTCGGCCTCACCTCCGGCTATCTTTCCGGCTGGGTCGATCTCGTATTCCAGCGCGTCTCCGACGTTCTCCAGGCGTTGCCGCTGCTGGTGCTGGCGCTGGTGATGACGGCCGCGCTTGGGCCGTCGCTGCCGAACGTGATTCTCGCCATCGCCATCCCGCTGATCCCGACGGTGGCGCGCGTCACCCGCGCCAACACGCTGGCGCTACGGGAGCAACCGTTCGTCGAGGCCGCCAAATCGATCGGCATGAGCGAGATCCGCATCGCGCTGCGTCACGTCCTGCCGAACACGCTGGCGCCGCTGATCGTACTGGCCACCGCGCAGCTCGGCTCGACCATTCTGACCGAAGCCTCGCTCTCCTTCCTCGGCCTCGGCATTCCCGAGCCCTATCCGTCATGGGGGCGCATGCTGTCGGAGTCCGCCGCCGAATATGTCCGCACCGCGCCGTGGCTGGTGATCTTCCCGGGCATTGCCATCAGCCTCGCCGTGTTCGGCGCCAATCTGTTCGGCGACGCGCTGCGCGACATCCTCGATCCCCGGCAGCGCGGCTGATGGTTGAAACAACCGATCTCGTGCTCGAGGTGAAGAACCTGAAGACGGTGTTCTTCACCAATTCCGGCCTGTTCAAGGCGGTCGACGACATCTCCTTCACCGTGAAGCGCGGCGAGACGCTGGCGATCGTCGGCGAATCCGGCTGCGGCAAGAGCGTCACCGCGCTGTCCTTGATGCGGCTGGTCCCCGATCCGCCCGGACGCATCGTCGGCGGCTCGGTCTCGCTCGAAGGCACCGACCTGCTGGCGCTGGACGAAACCGGGATGCGCGAGGTTAGGGGCAACCGCATCTCCATGATCTTCCAGGAGCCGATGACCTCGCTCAATCCCGTGATGCGGATCGGCGACCAGATCGTCGAGGCGGTGCGGCTGCACCGGAACATCACGGCGAGGGAGGCGCACGCTGTCGCGGTCGAGATGCTGCGGCTGGTGCGCATTCCCGAGCCGGCGCGGCGCGCGCGCGAATATCCGCACCAGCTCTCCGGCGGCATGCGCCAGCGCGCGATGATCGCGATGGCGCTGGCCTGCCGGCCGGCGCTGCTGATCGCGGACGAGCCGACCACCGCGCTCGACGTCACCATCCAGGCCCAGATCCTGGCGCTGATCCTCGATCTTCAGAAGGAGCTCGGCACCGGCCTCGTGCTCATCACCCACGATCTCGGCGTCGTCGCGCAGACCGCACAGCGTGTGATCGTGATGTATGCGGGACGCAAGGTCGAGGAAGCCACCGTCGAAGCGTTGTTCGCCGCGCCCAAGCATCCCTATACGCGCGGGCTGATGGCCTCGATCCCGGCGGTGCCCGCATCGGGCGTCGCCGCGCAGGAGCGCTTGAACGAAATTCCGGGCACGGTGCCGTCGCTGGTGCGCTTGCCAAAGGGCTGCGCCTTCGCGCCGCGCTGCAAGCTCGCGGTGAAACGCTGCGAGGCGGAGTACCCGCCGCTAACCGATTGGGGCGGCGGCCATCTCGCCGCCTGCTGGCGCGCGGCTGAAGTGGCGGAGGTGGCATGACCAAGGCGCTGCTCGAAGTCACCGATCTCAAGAAATACTACCCGGTGCGCGCCGGCGTGCTGCGCCGGCAGGTCGGCACGGTGCATTCAGTCGACGGCGTCTCGTTCTCCCTTGGCGCCGGCGAGACGCTCGGCCTGGTCGGGGAATCCGGCTGCGGCAAGTCGACGGTGGCGCGCAGCGTGCTGCGGCTGGTCGAGCCGACTGCAGGCCGGATCCGCCTTGACGGCGAGGACATCACGCATCTGTCCAAGACCGCGCTGCGAGCGCATCGCCGCGCGATGCAGATCGTGTTCCAGGACCCGTTCGCCTCGCTCAATCCGCGCATGACCGCCGGCGATATCGTCGGCGAGCCGATCGCGGTCCACGGTCTTGCTACCGGCAAGGCGCTGGAGACGCGCGTCGCAAAACTGTTCGAGCAGGTCGGGCTGCGCCCGGACCAGATGCGCAATTTCCCCCATCAGTTCTCCGGCGGTCAGCGCCAGCGCATCTGCATCGCGCGGGCGCTGGCGCTGGAGCCGCGGCTGATCGTCTGTGACGAGCCGGTCTCCGCGCTGGACGTCTCGATCCAGGCGCAGGTGATCAACCTGCTGATCGATTTGCAGCGCCAGCATGGCTTCTCCTATCTCTTCATCGCTCATGACCTTGCCGTGGTCGCTCACATCAGCCACCGCGTTGCCGTGATGTATCTCGGCCGTATCGTCGAGATCGCCGACAAGGACGAGCTGTTCCGCAATCCGCGTCATCCCTATACGCAGGCGCTGCTCGCCTCGGTGCCGATCGCCAACCCGCTGGCGAAGAAGCTCGCGCCGCTGGTCGATGGTGACGTGCCAAGCCCGGTCAATCCGCCGCCCGGCTGCGCGTTTCACACCCGCTGCCGGTTCGCGATGGAGCGATGCAAGACGGAGCGACCGGTGCTGATGGATGCCGGCGACGGGCATCAGGTCGCCTGCCTGTTGAACGAAGGGACGGGGCGACCAGCGGAGGTACCGTAGCGCTGCCGCCGTCGGGTGGGCAAAGCGGAGCGTGGCCACCAGTCGTTCTCCATCACGGAAGATCGTGGGCGCTTTGCGCCTTTGCCCACCCAACGAGACCGCGTTCGCGGCTCCGACTACGCCCCGATCTCCGCCACAACCCGTCCCGTCGTCACCTGCTCGCCCTCGGCGACATCGATCGCCGCCACCACGCCGTCGATGCCGGCCTTGTGGACGTGTTCCATCTTCATCGCTTCCAGCGTCAGCACCGGTTGGCCTGCTGTGACGCGGTCGCCCGGCTTGACCAGGACGGCGACAACACGGCCGTTCATGGCGGCGCGGACCTTGCCATCGCCGCCGTTGCTTGCGGCGGCCCTCGGCGCAGCCAGCGTGAGATCGGTGATGGCAAATGGAATGCCGCGATGCTGAACGTAGAGCCGATCGCCGTCGCGCAAGTATTTTGCACTATCCATCACGCCGCCGTGGCGGAAGCGGATGGAGCCAGGGTCTAGCTGGTCGATCTCGAACTTGTCCTGACGACCGTCCCTGCCAACAATGTAGCTGCCGTCGCGCTCGCGCGTGACATCAAGCTCGAGCGCCTGGCCGGCGATCTCGATCTTCACGGGAAGCGGGAACGTCGCCGACAGGCTCCGGCCCCTGCGCCATACCGGCGCGCGCGGATTGGTGACGTAGAGCAGCAGGCCGGCCAGCGCCGTATCAAATGCGGTATCCGCCCGCGGCGCCAGCAGCTCGTCGCGATGGGCGTCGATGAAGGCCGTCGTTGCCTCCCCCCTGGCAAAGCCGGGATGACGCAGGCACGACATCAGGAACGCCTGGTTGGTGGTCACGCCGAGCGCCGTGAGCTGCTCGAGTCCGACAATTAACCGCCCCCTCGCCTCCTCGCGCGTCGCGCCATGGCTGATCACCTTGGCGATCATGGAATCATAGAACGGCGGGATCTCAGACCCGGATTGCAGCGCGTGCTCGACGCGAATGCCTTCCGGCACTTGCCAGCGCGCCATGCGGCCGGACTGCGGCATGAACTCATGCGCGGCGTCTTCCGAGCAGAGCCGCACCTCGATGGCATGGCCGGAGAACTTGATGTCCTGCTGCTTCACCGGCAACGGCTCACCACGCGCAATGCGCAATTGCAACTCGACGAGATCGAGCCCGGTGATCGCTTCGGTAACGGGATGCTCGACCTGGAGGCGCGTGTTCATCTCCATGAAGTAGAAGTCGCCGCTTGCATCGAGCAGGAATTCCAGCGTGCCGGCGCCCTCATAGCGCAGCGCCTTCACCGCCGCGACCGCGACCTCGCCCATCCTGGCGCGCAGCTCCGGCGTGACCGCGGGCGACGGCGCCTCCTCGATCAGTTTCTGGTGCCGCCGCTGCACCGAGCAGTCGCGCTCGCCGAGATGGATGGCGTTGCCATTGATATCGCCGAACACCTGAACTTCGATGTGACGCGGGTTCTGGATGGCGCGCTCGAGAATGACCGTGGGATCGCCGAACGCCGCCTTGGCCTCCGATCGCGCGCTACGCAACGCATCCGCAAACGACGCTGCGTCGGTCACCAGCCGCATGCCGCGACCGCCGCCCCCCGCAACGGCCTTGATCATGACGGGGAAACCGATCTTGCTGGCTTCCGCGAGCATGGCCTCATCACCCTGATCGGAACCTTGATAGCCGGGCACGACAGGTACCCCAGCCTTCTTCATGATCTCCTTGGCGCCGGCCTTGTTGCCCATCGCTGCGATCGCCTGCGGCGACGGGCCGATGAAGACGAGACCGGCATCCCTGCAGGCTTGCGCGAAGTCCTCGTTCTCGGCGAGGAATCCGTAGCCGGGATGAACGGCATCCGCTCCGCTCGCCTTGGCCGCGGCGATGATCGCGGGGATGTTGAGATAGGATTGCGCCGGCAGGGCTTCACCGATGCGCACGGCCTGGTCCGCCTGCTTCACATGGAGCGCATCGCGATCGGCATCTGAATACACGGCGACAACGCCAAGGCCGAGCTGCCGCGCGCTCCGCATCACGCGCAGCGCGATCTCGCCGCGATTGGCGACCAACACTTTAAAGAACGGCCGGTGCTGCACTGATCCGTTCCTCATGGGCGGGCCACCGAAAACTGCATGCGCTGGGGCATGCGCGAATCGCCCTCCCGGCAGATCGCGAGCACCTGCGACAGCACCGCGCGGGTGTCGCGCGGATCGATCACCCCGTCGTCGAGCACGCGCGCGCTGGTCGAGAACACGTCCATCTGGCCGTCGAACACGCCGACGATCTGCGCTTTCATGGCCTCTAACTTGTCTTTCTCGATCGGCTTGCCGCGGCGCCCCGCGGCGGCTTCCGTCACGATGGCCATCGTCTCGGCCGCCTGCTCGCCGCCCATCACCGCAGTCTTGGCGTTGGGCCAGGAGAAGCAGAAGCGCGGATGGAAGCCGCGGCCGCACATGCCGTAATTGCCGGCGCCGAACGAGGCGCCGCAATAGATGGTGATCTGCGGCACCGTCGCCGAGGTCACCGCCTGAATCATCTTGGAGCCGTGCTTGATCATGCCGGCTTCCTCATAGGCCTTGCCGACCATGTAGCCGGTGGTGTTGTTGAGATAGAGGATCGGCGTGCGGGTCTGGCAGCAGGCCTGGATGAAATGCGTCGCCTTGTTGGCGCCGGCGGGATCGAGCGGGCCGTTGTTGGTGATGATGCCGATCGCCTGGCCCTCGATGCGGGCGTGGCCGCAGACGGTGGCCGGGCCATAGTTCGGCGCCATCTCGATGAAGTCGGAATCGTCGATGATGCGCGCGATCACTTGGCGCATATCGACAGGCCGCTTGTGGTCCATCGGCATGATGCCGAGCAGCTCGTCCTGGTCGTAGCGCGGTGGCTTGAAGTCAGACGGCGTCCGGTCCGGCCGCTCCCATTGCAGCGCCGCCATGATCTCGCGCGCGATACGCAGGGCGTCGCGGTCATCCTCGGCGAGATAGTCGCCGAGACCGGAGATTTGCGTGTGCATCTCGGCGCCACCGAGCTCTTCCTCGGTCGCGATCTCGCCGGTCGCGGCCTTCAGGAGTGGGGGACCGGCGAGGAAGGCGCGGGTGCGGCCGCGCACCATCACGATATAGTCGGAGAGGCCGGTCTGATAGGCCCCGCCCGCGGTGGACGAGCCGTGCGTGACGGTGACGACCGGAAGGCCCGCCGCCGACAGCCGCGCGAGATTGCGAAAGATGTTGCCGCCGCGGACAAAATCCTCGACGCGGTAGCGCAGGAGATTGGCGCCGGCGCTTTCGACGAGTTGAACGTAGGGCAGCTTGTTCTCGAGCGCGAGCTCCTGCACGCGCAGCGTCTTGTCGAGGCCGAAAGGCTGCAGCGCGCCGGCATCGATACCGGAATCGCTGGCGCTGACCATGCAGCGGATACCGGAGACGAAGCCGATGCCGGCGATGACGCCACCGCCGGGCACGCTCTTGTCGGCATCCGGGACGTCGAACATATAGCCGGCGAGGTTCGACAGCTCGATGAAGGGCGCGCCGGGATCTAGCACCAGCGCGACGCGCTCGCGCGGCAGCAGCTGCCCGCGCTTGTGGAAACGATCCTTTGCCGCGGCGGAAGCGACACGCGTGCGTTCTTCCAGCGCGCGCATGCGGCCGATCAGCCCGAGCATGCCGTCGCGATTGGCCTGATAGCTGACGCCGCTGGGGGAGATGGTGTTTTCGATAGCAGACATTAGTGCTCCTGCCCGTCATTCCGGGGCGCGCGGAGCGCGAGCCCGGAATCCATACTCCCGATCGTGGTTATGGATTCCGGGCCTTGCCCTTTGGCCATCTCGGAATGACGACGTGTGACTACCTGTTCGTCCCAAAGATATTCCGCGCCTCGGCCGGGCTCGCGATCTCGCGGCCTGCTCGCCTTGCGCAGGCGGCGATGGCCTCGATCAGCTGTCCGTTCGAGGTCACCTTCTTGCCATTGGCGAGATAGAAGGTGTCCTCCAGCCCGGTGCGGAGATGGCCGCCAAGCTCGGCGCAGCGCTGATGCAGCGGCCAGATCTCCTCGCGCCCGATCGCGGTGACCTGCCAATGCGCTTCAGGGCGCTTCAGCTTGATCAGGATCGGCAGCAGCTCGGGATCGGCCGGCATGCCGGAGGCGACGCCCATCACAAAATTATATTCGAGCGGGCCGCTGTACATGCCGACTTGGGTGTACATGCCGACGCAGCGGACGATGCCGACGTCGAAACATTCGAACTCGGGGATTGTGCCGACTTCGTTCATGACGTCGAGATAGTCCTTCACTTTCTCGACCGCGTTGTCGAACATCATCGGGGGCCATGCCCAGGTGTTGTCGGCCTTCACCTTCAGATAATTCAGCGAGCCGGCATTGCAGGCAGCGATCTCCGGCCTGGTCTCGCGGATGCAATCGAGCGCGCCGGAGTAGTTCGGCCCTGACACGCCCGAGGTGTGGTTGATGATCACGCCGGGGCAGGCTTCGCGGATCGCCTGCTGGATCTCCTTTGACACAGCGACGTCCCAGGACGGCAGGTGCCCCTTGTTCGGCGCCTGCTGCCGCAGATGGATGTGCATGATGGATGCGCCGGCATCGAACGCAGCCTTGGCCTCGCGCGCCATCTGCTCGGGGGTCACGGGCACGTTGTGCTGCTTCGGGTCGGTGAGCACGCCGTTCAGCGCGCAGGTGATGACGGCCTTGTCGCTCATGCCAAAATTATCTCGCACGTTGAGAATTCAACGCTTGGGATCATGTGATGCGGGGCATGCGGCTTCTTGCGCGGAGAAGCTGGGAAAAAGGCGAGCTTTCGTAGGGTGGGCAAAGGCGCTGTTGCGCCGTGCCCGCATATGTCACTGATCGAGAGATGTGGTGGGCGCGCTTCGCTTTGCCCATCCTACGAGAGCGGTATCAACCCGCTTCCGCCATCCTCACCGTCTCGGTGCTGCGATAGATCGCCAGATCGCGCGAGCCGACGAAGATCGCGCGCGGCTTCAATCCGTAGAAGCGGCGGATCGAGTGGCTGAAATGGGTGCTGTCGGGATAGCCGATGTCCTGCGCGAGATGGGCGAGGTTGAGATCCTGGTTTGCGAAGTGCAGCAGATGCCGCGCGCGCTTCCAGGCGCGGAAGGAGCGGAACGAGATGCCGGTCTCCTCCTTGAACAGATGCAGGAAGCGCGACGCCGAGAGGCCTGCTTCCGCCGCGCAGGTATCCGCCGTCACCGGCTCGCCGGAGAAGCGCCCGATGCGGGCGACGGCGCGCATCACGCGCGGGTCGAGCACGCGGCGCGGCAGCGCCTCGCCAAAGCACATCTCGTCGAATTCGGCGGTGGTGATGTCGCCATAGCGCCGCTGACGCAGCAATGCGTAGGCGGCGAGGATCTTGCGGGCATGGGCGGCCCGGTCGGGGCCGGTCAGCCGCTCGGCCAAGGCCTCCAGCACCCCATCCGGCATGCTTTCGGGCTCGAGCGTCACGCTGATGACGGTGCGATATTCGCTGGCGATGGAATGCCGCTGGTTCGGCAGGGTGACGAACAGCTCGCCGGTGGCGAGGACATCGTCGATCGTCAGGTGCAGATCGCCCTTTACCGCGACATAGACGTGGCAGCAGCCGGGGGTTCGCTTGCGGGGGCGGCCAAGCAGGCCGGCATAGAAGACCCGCTCTGGTGTGATCAGCATCAGATGGTCGGATTCGCGACCGTGATATTCCATTGGGCTCCTCCTCGCGCGGCTCTCTGGCCGCTGCGGACGGAGGTCACCTTAGCGGAAATTTGGGCGCTGTCACGACGGGATAGCGCTGTCATGGAAACAAGCGCCATCGCTCCCGGGCGGTCGATTGAACCGAACCCGGAACCTCGATTTGGCTGCGCGATAATCCCGGTTCGCGCAATTGCGCGCCCCGGAATGACAGCATCCCTTACGCCCTCACGCGTGGTGCAACATTTTGCTCGAGGCCGGCCTTTTGCTCCGCAGCAACCGCACGCTTGAATCCGTCGCGCTGCTGCAAGCGCGCCCAATAGGCTGCGACATTTGGACCAAAATCCTTGGCGAGACCGATGCTGCCTGCGAGACGCAACGCATAGCCGATGACGATGTCAGCGGCGGTGAAACGGCCGGCGCACAAGGTTTCGGCATTGGCGGTCGCTGCCTCGACCGCGCGCAGTCGCCCCAGAAACCACTTGGCATAGTCGGTGGCGACCTGCGGATTGCGCCGCTCCTCCGGCTCGAGCTGGGTGTAGCGGAGCACCAGCGTTTGCGGAAAGGTTAACGTGGCGTCGCTGAAATACATCCAGTTCAGGAAAGCGCCATAGGCGGGATCCTCGGGGTCGACCATCAGCGGCGTCGGCCCGTAGACGACGCCGAGATAGTGACAGATGCCTGATGACTCCGTCATCCTGGTCTCGCCGTCGATCAGATATGGAATCGTGCCGAGCGGATTGAGCACCAGATAATCCTTGGCGAAGACGCGCGGCGGGAACGGCAGCATCTTCAGCTCGTAAGGCAGCTCCATCTCCTCCAGCATCCAGAGCGGACGAAACGAGCGCGCGGCGTCGCAATGATAGAGCGTGATCATGAAGCCTTTCCTCTACTCCCAGGCAGCGTCCCCATCATCTTGCACAGGACCATCAGCATGACCTCGTCGGCGCCCCCACCGATCGAGGTCAGACGGCTGTCACGATAGGCGCGGCTGACCGGCGTCTCGTTGGTAAAGCCCATTCCGCCCCAATATTGCAAGCAGGCGTCGGTGAGCTCGCGGCCGAGCCGGCCGGCCTTCAGCTTGGCCATGGTCGCAAGTTTTGTCACGTCCTCGCCGGCGACCAGTTGCTCGGCGGCGCGATAGATCAGCGCGCGCAGCAGCTCGACCTCGGTCTGCATCTCCGCGAGCTTGAAGTGCACGACCTGGTTGTCGAGGATGCTCTGGCCGAACGCCTTGCGGTTGCGGGTGTATTCGATGGTCTCGTCGATGATGTATTCGTGCGCCTTGAGACAGGCCGCGGCGCCCCAGAGCCGCTCCTCCTGGAACTGGATCATCTGGTAGGTGAAGCCCTTGCCCTCTTCGCCGATCCGATTGCGTTTGGGCACCCGGACATTGTCGAAGAAGATCTGCGCCGTATCGGACGAGCGCATGCCCATCTTGTCGAGCTTGCGGGCGACCGTGACGCCCTTGCTCTTCATGGGCACGCAGATCAGCGATTTGTTGCGGTGAACCGGACCGTCGCCCGTGTTGGCGAGCAGGCAGATCCAGTCGGCTTGCGTACCGTTGGTGATCCACATCTTGCCGCCGGTAATGAGATAGTCATCGCCGTCGGAGCGGGCATTGGTCTTGATCGAGGCAACATCGGAGCCTGCGCCAGGCTCGGAGACGCCGATGCAGGCGACATAGTCACCCGAAATCGAGGGCGCCAGAAACTCGCGCCGCACCTCGTCCGAACCGAATCGCGCAAGTGCCGGCGTCGCCATATCGGTCTGCACGCCGATCGCCATCGGCACGCCGCCGCAGGTGATGGCCCCCAGCTCTTCCGCCATCATCAGCCCATAGGAATAGTCGAGGCCGGAGCCGCCGAACGCGACCGGCTTGTTCAGGCCGAGAAAGCCGAGACTGCCCATCTTCTTGAACAGCTCATGCGCCGGGAAGATGTCGGCCTTCTCCCATTCATCGACGTGAGGGTTGATCTCGTTCGCGATGAACTTTTGCAGGGAACGGCGGATGTCGTCGTGGTCGGCGGTGAATAGCATTCTTCTCAGCCTCGTCATTCCGGGACGCGCCTCTTGGCGCGGGCCCGGAATCCATAACCACCATCGTGAGTATGGATTCCGGGCTCGCTCCGCTTCGCTCGCGCCCCGGAATGACGCGAGGAGATAGTATTCACAATCCCATCTGCCTCGACGCCAGGTCCTTCATGATCTCCTCGGTGCCGCCGCCGATGGCGTTGACCTTGACCTCGCGGTAGATGCGTTCGGCCTTGATGCCGCGCATGAAGCCGGCGCCGCCGAAGATCTGCACCGCTTCCGAGGCGCAGAACGCCATGGTCTGCGTCGCCTGGTTCTTCATCATGCAGATTTCGGCGACCGGGCTCTCGCCCTGCTCCAGCCGCCAGGCCAGCATTTCCAGCATCGCCTGCGAGGCTGCGACCTTCTGCGCCATGTCGACGATCTTGTGCCTGATGACCTGATGCTGCGCGAGCGGCTTGCCGAACGTCTTGCGCTCCTTGGCGTAAGCGACGGCTTCATCGAGACAGACGCGGGCAAAGGCGGTGCAGCTCGCGGCCATGCCCATCCGCTCGCTGTTGAAGTTCTGCATGATGATCTTGAAGCCCTGGCCCTCTTCGCCGATCAAATTTTCGGCCGGCACCCGGCAGTCATCGAAATGCAGCGTCGCGGTGTCGGAGGCCCACCAACCCATCTTCTTCAACTTGGTGCGCGACAGGCCGGGCGTATCGCCCTCGATCAGCAGCAGGCTGACGCCGCCGGCCCCCTCGCCGCCGGTACGCACCGCAACGGTCAGATAATCGGCGCGCACGCCTGAGGTAATGAAGGTCTTTTCGCCGCTCACGACGTAGTGATTGCCGTCGCGCTGCGCCCTTGTGCGCAGGTTCGCGACATCGGAGCCACCGCCCGGCTCGGTGATCGCGAGCGCGGAGATCTTCTCGCCCGACAGGACCTGCGGCAGCACGCGCGCCTTCACCTCCGGCCGCGCGGCGCGCGCGATCGGCGGCGAGCCGATGGTGTGGCTCATCAGGCTGGCGCTGACGCCGCCGGCTCCGGCGCGCGCCAGCTCCTGGCTCGCCACGATCTTTATGAACTGGTCGGCGGCGATCCCGCCATATTCCTCGGGGAAGCCGAGCCCCAGCAATCCGATCTCGGCCGCCTTGCGATAGAGGACGCGGGGAAATTCGCCGGCTTCGTCCCACTCATGGGCGAACGGGGCAATCTCCTTGTCGACGAAGCGGCGCATGACGTCGCGAAAGGCGTCGTGCTCGGCGGTATAGAACGGGCTCTTCATTGCACTTTCGCCTTCGACGACTCGTCTCGTTCCACCATGGCTGGAACACCGGCGGCTCGCTTGCGCCGAGTGGCTGGCCCGGGAGCCGCTCGGCACCAGCCGCAACGATCCAGCAACTCAACGCAAGACGATTTTCCCTCCTCGCTGGCCAACTCCAAATCAAAAAAGTGCTGCACAAACTCCGGCTGGCCTCCCAGGGCCATGCCGGGATGGTGCACAGCAATAAAATTCAGGCGGCGCAAGACCGCCGAGGGAGGGAGTGTTGGCCGTCTGTTATTACGACTGGATCACTCACCATGCACGCCGCGCGCCTGGCAAGGTCGCGGCCATCGACCTCGCGAGCGAGCGCCGATTGAGCTATGCGGGGTGTCCAAATCTCGCGCCTCCTCATTCTTCCGCCCACGCAGCTTCGACAAGAAATTCGCTGCCGTTTGATCAAAAGCGTCCGTCTCGCGGGCGCTTTTTATTTTGAAGTGCCTGCTCCATCCCACAAGAAACCCAGCAAGAAACCCAAGGAATTTCCATGAAGAACAAGAAACTCTCCCTGCTCGCCGCGGCGGCGGCCGTGACGTTGCTTTCGGCCCAAGCCGCCAACGCACAAAAGGCCTACGACACCGGCGTTACCGACACCGAGATCAAGATCGGCAATGTCGAGGCCTATTCCGGCCCGGCGTCCGCCTACGGCATCATCGGCAAGACCGAAGAAGCCTATTTCAAGATGATCAATGACCAGGGCGGCATCAACGGTCGCAAGATCAACTTCATCTCTTACGACGACGGCTATTCGCCGCCGAAGACGGTGGAGCAGGTCCGCAAGCTGATCGAGAGCGACGAGGTCTTCCTGGTGTTCAACGCACTGGGCACGCCGACCCAGACCGCCGTGCAGAAGTACCACAATGCCAAGAAGGTGCCGCAGCTCTTCCTCGCCACCGGCGCCAGCAAATGGAACGACCCGAAGAACTTCCCCTGGACCATGGGCTTCCAGCCCAGCTACCGGGTCGAAGCGCGGATCTTCGCGAAATACATCCTGAAGGAAAAGCCGGACGCGAAGGTCGCCATCTTCTACGCCAACGACGATTTCGGCAAAGACTATCTTGCCGGCATCAAGGACGTGTTCGGCGACAAGGCCTCGAAGCTGATCGTGGCGGAGGAAAGCTACGAGACGTCGGAGCCGTCGATCGACGCCCATATCGTCAAGCTCAAGGACACCGGCGCCGATGTCTTCGTCAACGTTTCAACTCCGAAATTCGCGGCGCAGGCGATCAAGAAGATCGCCGAGCTCAACTGGAAGCCGATGCATCTGATGACCGACGTCTCGGTGTCGATCGGCGCGGTGATGAAGCCGGCCGGGCTCGAGGCGTCCGAAGGCGTGCTCTCGGCCGGCTACCTCAAGGACGCGTCGGATCCGCAATGGAAGGACGATGCCGGCATGAAGAAGTTCATGGCCTTCATCGAGAAGTACATGCCTGGCGCTAACATTTCCGACGCCAATCTGGTCTATGGTTACGCCGCGGCCCAGACCATGGTGCAGGTGCTGAAGCAGGCGGGTGACAATCTCACGCGCGAGAACGTGATGAAGCAGGCCGCCAGCCTGAAGGATTTTACGCCCGATACGCTGATCCCGGGGATCACGATCAACACCTCGGCCACCGACTTCGCGCCGATCGAGCAGCTCAAGATGTGGCGGTTCAAGAACGGCCAGTGGGAGCTGTTCGGCCCCATCATCAGCGCCGAGCCGAGCGGCTAGCTCGGACGGGATGCCAGGACGCGCGAGATAGCGGCCGCAAGGCCGCTATTTCTTTTGCTCCGCCTGCAAAGGCGCACTGACGGGCAGGAACAGCGCAAAAGACTCGTCGACCGTGCGACGCAGATGATCGCGATAGAGCGGATGATTGGCATCATCGGGCCCGACCCGTCCCCAAGACGGCTTTGCCACGTTTCTGAGCGGCACGTAGGCGATCGGCGCCGCAACGGGCGTGAGCTGCGACCCGGGACCGGCGCGCAGGGTCGAGATGATGCCGTACATCTCGCCGGCCACGGTCGGCCGCGACACCGTGATGACGCGATGCTGGCCGTGCTTGTTGATGACGAGATAGATGAAGCCGGACTGGTGCGGCACCGCAACCTCTCCGGTATGCTCGTAGGCCGCATCGGTGCGCTCGCCCTCACGAAACACCAGGGAGGAGACGTTCGGCTCCCAGACGATCTCGGTGCGGTAGGCGAAGATCGCATCCTTGTCCCCGAACGAAGGCCGCAGCGTCACGAAGACGCCTTCGAGCCAGGTGACGGCGCGATGCGAATATGCGCCGAGGCTGTCGGGTGCGACATCGCTACCGGCCGTGGGCGACGGTGCAGCGGCGCTCTTGCGCAAGGAGACGCCCAGCGCCTGCTCCAGCCGGACCGTGGTGGCCAGCGTGAACGGACGGCGACCGCCGAGCGCCTTCTCCAGCGTCGACAGGCTGAGCTTGGCCTGCTCGGCCAGCGCCTGCCGCGAGATCCGTCGCCTCGCGATTTCTTCGCGGATGGTGTCCGCGACCTCGCGGCTCTGCTCGTCCGAAAGCTGCCCGTCGTTGAGTTTATCCGGCGTCTGCATCGGTAATCCTGCTCCACTGGCGTCAGTCTAGCAGGGCGGACAAGTCAGCACAAAACCGGACAGGACCGCCACCATGGCGGCCCGCTCAGGCCGGCCGCGGCGGAACATTGCCGATCATTCTGCTCGCGCCATCAGGCCCTTCCGACCGATGCTCAGGCCGTCAAACAGCTTTCGGGAGCAGGCGAAATGGACACTTACGACACGATCGACAGCGACGAACACCCGGACGAGCACCTTTGGCTGGATAGGCTGATCAAGGTCGGTCTGTTTCTGCTGGCGCAAAGCATTGCCGTGCTCCTGGTCAGTTTCGTCGCCCTGCTGGTGAGCTTCGAAACCTCGTGGTCGGCGACGACGCAGCAGGCCAGCCTGCTCCAGCCCGGCGATGCCAGGTCCGGCACCCTCCTCCTGAAGAACGACAGTGGCACGACCGAAGCCGTCCGGCTCGGGATCGACGTCGACATCACGGTGTCAGGCCCGACGCTGCGCACGCGCGTCACGCAAGCTTTCCGTAACCCGACCAAGGACTGGGTCGAGGCAACCTATGTCTATCCGCTGGCGAGTGACGGCGCCGTCGACACGCTGAAGATGGTGGTCGGCGACCGCATCATCATCGGCGACATCAAGGAGCGTCAGCAGGCCCGCGTGATCTACGAGCAGGCGCGCCGCGCCGGGCAGAAGGCCGCGCTCACCGAGCAGGAGCGGCCCAATATCTTCACCAATTCGGTTGCCAATATCGGCCCGGGGGAGACCGTGCTGGTGCAGATCAAATATCAGGAGCCGGTGCATCAATCCGGCAACGAATATTCGCTGCGCCTGCCGCTTGTCGTCGGGCCGCGCTACAATCCGGCCCCGCTCGTGCAGAGCGCCGATTTCCGCAAGGACGGCACCGGCTGGGGCGCGACCACATCAGACCCGGTGCCGGACCGTGACCGAATCTCGCCGCCCGTTGTCGATCCCGCCAGGAATGCGCCGGTCAATCCGACCAGCATCAACGTGCACCTGAACGCCGGTTTCGCACTCGGCGAGGTCAAGAGCCAGCACCACAAGGTCAAGATCGAG
The DNA here is from genome assembly GCF_054967145.1 of Bradyrhizobium sp. UFLA06-24. Taxonomy (NCBI): domain Bacteria; kingdom Pseudomonadati; phylum Pseudomonadota; class Alphaproteobacteria; order Hyphomicrobiales; family Nitrobacteraceae; genus Bradyrhizobium; species Bradyrhizobium sp. UFLA06-24. Next base: position 83,749 of record NZ_JADFUE010000003.1, on the reverse strand, counting down.
AGCCCGGACAACGCAACGCGCGTGATCACGCTCGCCGAGGGCCCGGTGCCCGCCGACCGCGACTTCGAACTGACCTGGAAGCCGGCCGCCCAACAGGCGCCGTCGGTCGGCCTGTTCCGTGAGCATGTCGGCAATGCCGACTACCTGCTCGCCTTCGTCACGCCGCCGGCCGCCGAGCAAGCCACGCAGAAGCCGTTGCCGCGCGAAGTCGTGTTCGTGATCGACAATTCCGGTTCGATGGGCGGCACCTCGATCGAGCAGGCCAAGGCAAGCCTGCTCTATGCGCTCGGCCGCCTCCAACCGAACGACCGCTTCAACGTGATCCGTTTCGACGACACCATGGACGTGTTGTTTCCGACCTCCGTTCCCGCAGATAACGCGCATCTCGGCGAAGCGACCTCGTTCGTCAGCGCATTGCAGGCTCGCGGCGGCACCGAGATGGTGCCGGCGATGCGTGCGGCGCTGACCGACAAGCTCGGCGACACCAACATGGTCCGGCAGATCGTGTTCCTGACCGACGGGGCGATCGGCAACGAGCAGCAATTGTTCGAGACCATCACCGCGATGCGCGGCCGCTCACGCATCTTCATGGTCGGCATCGGCTCCGCGCCCAACACCTATCTGATGACGCGCGCCGCCGAGCTCGGCCGCGGTGCCTTCACCCATATCGGCTCCGTCGAGCAGGTCGAGGAGCGCATGCGCGGCCTGTTCGCCAAGCTCGAGAATCCTGCCGTGACCGGCCTCACCGCAAGGTTCTCCGAGGCAAAGGTCGACGTCACGCCCGCGATCATTCCCGATGTCTATCGCGACGAGCCGCTGGTGCTGGCGGCGAAGCTGGACAAGCTCGCGGGCTCACTGGAGATCAAGGGTCGTGTCGGCGACCGCCCGTGGTCGGTGACGCTGCCGCTGCAGAACGCCGCTCAGGGCAAGGGCCTGTCCAAGCTCTGGGCGAGGCGCAAGATCGGCGACGCCGAGGTGGCGCGGACGCTCCGCGAGATGACGCCGGAGGATACCGACAAGACCATCCTTGCGCTGGCGCTCGACCATCAGATCGTCACGCGGCTGACCAGTCTCGTCGCGGTCGACAAGACCCCCAGCCGTCCCGAAGGCGCGCCGCTCAAGCTCAGCGAGCTGCCGATCAACCTGCCGGCCGGCTGGGATTTCGAAAAAGTGTTCGGCGAACGGCCGCAGCTGACGCCGACGCAACTGCGCGAACGCCGCGCCGATGCGGGCCAGCCCGCGGCAAGGCGGCCGGCTCCCGTCACACCAGACGCGATCCGCCTGCCCAAGACCAGCACCTCGGCCGAGCTCAAGATGATGGCAGGACTGGTCATGATTGCGCTCGCCCTGATCCTGTTCGTGTTCAACCGGCGTCGGACCTTGCTCACTGACGCCGCTTGAGAGAGGAGCACCCCGAACTCCTCTTGCTTGGCGCGCGCGGCTGCCCGTCCCGAAACCAACGGCCGCGCGCGCCTTTTTTTCCTGTCATTGCGAGGAGCGAGACGACGAAGCAATCCAGACTGCCACCAGGGAGACAGCCTGGATTGCTTCGCTCCGCTCGCAATGACGAGGAAGATTGCCATGTCCCGCTTCATTTCGCCTCTGGTCGTCGCGCTCTTTGGAATGATCCTGTTCGGCGACGGCGCCTATATCCACGCCAAAGCCTGGCTCGCGCAGGTACTGCTGGAGCGCGCGTTCGAGCGGAGCGTGGCGACCGGCGAGACGGTCAAGCCGTGGTCATGGGCCGACACCTGGCCGGTCGCCCGGATCGAGGTGAAGCGGATCGGCGCAAGCGCTATCGTGCTGGAGGGCACGAGCGGTCAGGCGCTTGCTTTCGGACCCGCCCATCTCGAGCGGACGGCCGCTCCAGGCGAACGCGGCGTTGCCGTATATGCCGCACATCGCGACACACATTTCCGCTTCCTGCGGAATGTTTCGGTCGGTGACGTCATCGAGATCACGCGCCGCGACGGCAAACATTTCCTCTATCGCGCGGATTCCTCGGCTGTGGTCCGTTTCGATGCAACCGGCATCGATCCCGCGACACGGGATTTTGAACTGGTGCTCTCGACCTGTTGGCCGTTTGACGCCGTCACATCAGGTCCCGAGCGCTACATCCTGCATGGCGTTCTGATTGGAGAGAATCAATAAGAGCGACACATCGCTCATTCCATCTTGCGGCATACCAGTTGGTTGCCACTGAGGAGAACTCGCCATAGAACAGAGGAACGCGCCGTCAAGAAGAACAACAGGTGAGGTCACGCCATGGAAGCTCAGGTCTCTGCTGCATCGGTTCCTGCCCGTCCGTGGTCGCCTTCACCCGATGCCAGCGACATCGTCAAGCGCATCCATGCCATGCTGCATCCCCGCAACATCGTGCTGGTGGGCGCGACCGACAAGCCCGGCAATTACGCCGAGCGCATCTGGAACAATCTGGTCAAATACGGCTACGAGGGCGGGCTCTATCCTGTCAATGCCAAGCGCGACACGATCTGGGGCGTGCCGTGCTACAAGGATTTTGCGAGCCTTCCCGAAAAGCCTGATCACGTGTTGGTGCTGGTGCCCGCGCGCTTTGCCGTACAGGTGATCCGCGACGCCGCTGCCGCCGGGGCGCGATCGGCCACCATTGTCACCTCCGGCTTCAGCGAATTGCAGGACGAGGAGAGCCAGAAGCTGGCCGCAGAGCTGCAGAAGGCGGTGCGCGAGACGGGACTCGCCGTCACCGGCCCGAATTGTCTCGGCAATTTGAGCGCCGGCGAAAAGCTCTTCACAAACATCGACGACCGCATCGTCACCATGGAACAGGGCGCGGTGGCGATCGCCGGCCAATCCGGCGCCATCGTGATGGCGATCCGGCAAGCGCTGGAGGATCGTGGCGTGGGCGTCGGCTACATGGTGACGACAGGCAACGAGACCGGGCTCGAGACGCCGGACCTGATGCGCTATTTCGCCGAGGATCCCAGCATCAGGGTGATCGTGGTCTATCTCGAAGGCGTGCGCAACACCAAGGCGTTTCGCGACGCCTGCAAGGCGGCGCGTGCGGCGAGCAAACCGGTGATCGCGCTCAAGCTCGGATCATCGGAAGGCGGCCGCGCCGCGGCGATGGCGCACACCGGCGCGCTGGCAGGCTCGATCGAGACGTTCGATGCCATCGCGACCCGCGAAGGCGTCATCCGCGTCAGCGGGCTCGACGAACTGATCGAGACCACCGAATGCTTCGTCCACGCCACCGTGCCCAAGGGCGACCGGCTCGCGGCGGTGACGCTGTCCGGCGGCAAGCGCGGCATGCTGATCGACGCCTTCTATGCACAAGGCCTGAACTTCGCTCCGCTGAGCCCGCATGTCAGCAGCGAGCTGGCCAACATGCTCGGACCGGGCTCGATCGTCGGCAATCCGCTCGACGCCGGCTTTGCCGCGGTGGTCGATCCCTCCGTCTACATGAAGTCGATCAAGCTGATGATCGACGATCCCGATATCGACATCGTCATCATCGATTCCGAGTTGCCCAAAGCGCCGCACGAGCAGCGCGAGCGCAATTTGCGGATGGTCAACGAGATGGCGAGGCGGGCCTCGAAACCCGTGATCTACATCAGCGCGATGTCGATCGGCTTTACCGAATTCACCAAGGGCCTGCGCAAGTCGCTGCCGCATCTGGCGGTGATGCAGGGCATGGACCGTGCCGTGACGGCCATCAAATCGCTGCTCGCCTATGCGAAGCTGCGGAAGGAGGTACCCGACATCGTCTCGAGCTCCAAGCCAGCCGCGCGCGCGGTGCTGGAGAAGGCGCTGAAATCGGCGAGCGGCGCCGCGCTCGACGAGGTCGCCTCGAAGAAACTGCTGAAGGCCTATGGCATCCCGATTTCGAAGGAGGGAATCGCGCAGACGGCGGCAGAAGCCGTGAAGATCGCCAAGCAGATCGGCTTTCCCGTGGTGGCCAAGGTCGTCAGCGCCGAAATCCTGCACAAATCCGATATCGGCGGCGTGGTGCTGAACCTCACCACCGCTGCCGAGGTGAAGAAGGCCTTTGCCGACATCACCGCGCGGGTGGCCAGGTTGAAGGGCAAGCCGAAGCTCGACGGCATCCTGATCGCACAGCAGGTGAAGGCCGACCTCGAGCTCGTGGTCGGCGCCTCGCTCGATGCCGAGATGGGGCCGGTCGTGCTGTTCGGCACCGGCGGCGTCGATATCGAGCTGATGAAGGACGTGGCGCTATCAGGCGCGCCGCTGGACGAGGCCGAGGCGCGGCTGCTGATCGGCCGCACCAAGGCGGGTATCAAGATGCGCGGCTATCGCGGCAAGCCGGCGTTGCACGAGATCTCCGCCGTGAAGGCGCTGGTCGGGCTCTCCAATCTGATCGCGGATGCCGGCGACCGGATCGCCTCGATCGACGTCAATCCGTTCCTGATCAACACCAAGACCGGTGTCGCCGTCGACGCACTGATCGTGTTGAACAGTGCTGCGGCAAAACGCGCGGCCAAGCATTGATGTCGTCTAGGGCGGATTAGCGCAGCGTAACCCGCCAATTTGCACGAATGCCGGCGTCAAGCGGCGGGTTACGCTTCGCTAACCCGCCCTACGTACCATTACTGCCTCCTTCCAACTTTCAGGCATTGACCGTAAACTCGACCTTATGGCACGCGCGAGCAATCTGGTGATTGGAACGACGACGCTGACGGTGATCGCCGTCGCGTTCGGCGGCGTGCTCGGCATGCAGAAATGGCGCACCATCCAGAGCCGCAGCCAGTTGCGCGTCGTGTTCGAAGGCGGCTCGGCGAGCGGCCTGCGCCGCGGCGGCCCGGTCAATTTCGACGGCGTTCCCGCCGGCCAGATCCTGTCGATCAAGCTGGAGAATCCGCGCAAGGTCGTGACGCTGGTGTTGCTCGACAACACCGCGCCGATCCGCAAGGACACGGTGGCCGGCATCGAGTTCCAGGGGCTCACCGGTGTCGCCGCGGTCTCGCTGATCGGCGGCGCTCCGTCCGCACCCCCGGTGCCGCTGGACTCGGACGGCATTCCCGTGCTCACCGCCGATCTCAGCGACGCCGAATCCATCGTCGATACGCTGCATAGCGTCGATCGCTCGATCGTCAGCAACGCGCCGGCAATCAAGGAGGGCCTCCGCACGTTCGAAGACTACACCGCCAGCCTCAGGGGCAAGGGCGAGGAGATCGACACGGTGATGCTCAAGGTCGACAATGCGTTTGCGGGTTTCGACAAGGCGGTCACGAAAATCGAGGGCGTGGTGCCCGGCTTCATCGACGGCAAGACCGACGAGCTGTTCGAGAAGGTGAAGGCGCTGCACGAGCTCGCCGACACCATGAAGAAGAAATCGGCGAGCTTCCTCGAGGACACCCGCCGCTCCCTGCTCGACGTCAGCGAAGCCGCCAACAAGATGAGCGGAATACCAACGCCCGTGGCCGCCCCTCGCCCGCCACGCAAGCCGCCGCACCCCAAGCGGTAGAATTTACCAGGTGTAGCGCACGACGCCCTTGCCGGCGTAGGAGCGCGTGACGTTCGAGAATTCGCCCTCGAAGGTTGCCGCGGCGGACCAGCCGTTCATCCAGTTCATTTGCACCGAAGCGGTCGTGAGCGCGGAATCGCGCGCCAGCGCGGCGCCGTTCACGACGAAGGCAGAGCCCGGCAGCGCCTGAAACACCGCACCGACCGTGCGATTCGGATTGAAATCATGCGCCCAGGCCGCGCGACCGCGCAGCGTCACCACGCCGCCGGCCGCGGCAAAGGATTTGTCGGCGCGCAAGCCGAGCTCGGTCCGGGTGCTGGTCACGTCCTTGGCGGCATAGTTGAGCGCGAACGTGTTGTTGCCGACCACGGCGAATTCCTGATAGCTCGGCAGGCTGAACAACGTGGCCTGCAGCGCGGCATAGGGTGTCAGCCCGATCCACGGCGTTGCCTGGCGATAACCGCCTTCGATACGTCCCGAGACGGCGTTGGCGTTGAACTGGGCACGCAGCTGATCGGTGCCGGCCGCCGTGACGATGCGGTTGGTGGTGACATCCTGCCAGCCGTAGGCCAGCGCGGCCGTGAGGTAAGCGGGCCCGGCGTTGTGACGAACGAAGGCGCCGGCCTGGAACAGGTCGGAGTGGCCCCAGCCGAGACCATTGACGCCGAAACCGGTGGCGCCGCCGGCGAGCGCAAAGCCTGCGACTGTCGAGGGCGAGAAGCGATAGTCCAGACCGACCGCCGTGCCGTAGACGCTGCTGGTGGTGGTGCTCGAGCCGAGTGCCGCCTGGCCGTCGGTGGTCTGCGAACCGCCGAAGCCAGCCGCCCAGACGTCCCAACGCTGCTCGAAGGTCGGCGGCGCCGCCTTGCGATCAATCGAGGCAAACGCGTCGCTGGGCCGCCTGGCGGAGGCGGCGTAGGCATTCGCGCGGGTCTCGTCGGCGTAAGGGGCCGCACCCGGAGGACCGCTGCGCCCTGCGCCGAACACATCGGTCAACAGGCTCATGAACAGGTTCATCGCGTTGAATGTGGTCTGCTGCGATCCCGTTGCCGATTCACCCGAGGCCTGCGACAGGCCGGCGGGACCGAGGCCCGCGAACTCAGCCGGCAGGACGCCATTGGCGTTGAAAAAGTTCTGAAGCGTCGTCGCCACGTTCTGCTGGTTGACGTTGAGCGCGTATTTCGCACCATAGTCCAGCGTGAAATCGAGAAAGACCTGGCTCGAGCCGACGCTCGTCGTGCCGATCAGTCCGCCCGGCGCGGCAACGCCGGCAAAATTTCCGGTGGCGATGCCCGAGAAGTCCATGATCGCGTAGTGCTTCATCACCATGCTGCCGGCAGACAGCGAAATACCGACCGTCCCGTTCAGCGCGACATTGCCGCTGACGAGCGCGTGACTGGTGCTGGAGCCGCTGCCGACCTGCACGGCATAGACCGAGCCGGGCTGAAAGCTGAGATCGCCCTGAACCCGCATGCTTGAGCCCGGACTACCGTTACCCGGGGCGTAAATGCCGCCATTGGTGATGACAGTGTTGCCGACTATGCCGGCGCCATAGAGCGCAGCGCCCGCATTCACCGTGGTCAGGCTCGACTGCGAGATGCTGCCATCCACGCGCAGGCTGCCGCCATTGATGGTCGTCGTGCCGGTGTAGGTATTCGTGCCGGAGAGAACCAGCGTTCCGGTGCCGACCTTCTCGAGAGAGCCAGGCCCCGGGCCACAGCCGCAGGAATCGGCGATGACGCCGCTCACTTCGGTCGACAGATTGTTGCTGCCGACCACAAGCGTATTACCGATACCGATCACGTAGGTGCCGGAGCCTGCAATCGATCCGGCGCTCACGCGCCCGTCGCCGTTCGGACCGGTGCTGCCGGAAAAATCGACAATGCCGGTCCCATTCGTGATGAATTGCGCGTTGCCGCCCGTTGCGGCAACGAAAAACTGCGTCGTGCCGCCGTTGAGTGTCGTGATGGTGGCGTTTCCGGCGGTCGCGTTGCCGCCAAAGACCGTCGAGCCACCCGATCTATTGGTGATGCTGGCGTCGGCCGCCGTGGTTGAATCGCTGAAGATCGTCACGGCGCCCGTGCGGTTGGTGATCTTGGCGCTGCCCGCGCTGCTGTGTTCGAGAAATTCGATTCCGCCGCCGCTCTCGTTGGTGATCGTTGCAGATCCTGCCGTGGTCCGCGCAAAGAAGATCGTAGCTCCCGTCTTGTTCAAAATCGTCGCGTTGGCGGCCGTTGCGGTGTCGGTTCCGCGAAACGTGCCGAAGAACGTTTCGCCACCGTTGATGTTGGTGATCGTGATCGAGCTTGCGCCCGTGCTATTGAGGAAGGTGGTGGTGGCCGGGCCGAAGCTGCTGCCGTCATTCCGGATCGTGGATATCCCTGACGTGTTGGCATTGACGACGTTGAAATAGCCTTCGTTGACGACCGATCCAGTAAGGCCAGCGGTATGGGTGAGATCACCGAGTTGCAGCGTCGCGCACGAGCATATGGTGACAGAGACGGCATTCGTTCCCGTCAGAGCGAGCGTGCCGGAACCGAATAGGGACATCCCGCCGCCGCCGACGATGTTTGAGGCAATCACCGCCGAGGGAGCCGACGTGCCGGTGACGTCGCCCACATTGATGATCGTCCCGCCCACCGCCAGCCTGAGGTCCCCACCCTGGATTGTATAAATCGAATGATCGCCGGTGTTGGTGAACGTCAGGGCGCCGGTAAGCTGGACGCCGGTTGGCGCGACCGTCACCGTACCGCCGGTGGCCGGTGTCGATGTGGCGGAGGCGCCAAACACTGTGCTGGTCGCCACGGATGGATCGTAGACCGAACTCGTCGTCCCGGGATCGTTCGTCCAGTTCGTCGTGGTCGTTTCCCAAACGCCGCCTCCGCCGTTGACGGCGCCGTTGGGCGTGGTCTGCGATCCGTTGAAGAATTGCTGCGCGGCTGCGGGGCTCGTCGTCGCGGCCACGCTCAAGGCAAAGCCAAGCCAGACGGCCGCGCGAACCGCGGCGACGATCCGGCGCGGGCAATTCTGCCCCCTCAATGGCACCCCAGCCCGCAACGCTTGCCCCCTGACCCTTGGCGCTCCTAGCGGCGCCAGCCCCGGAACCTAGATCATGGGAATGGTCAGTAGAACTACGGGCGGCCCAGAATCCGCCCGTAAGGCTGCAACTCAGGCAGATTCGACACACGTTGTTGCAACCGCGCCACGTTTTGACACGTTCGGCTCTCAATCGGCGCATGCGACGGTGCGTCAGAATGGCCGATCGTGTGTACGGCCATTCACACCGGAAGCATACGCCCACGCCCTCGCCATGACGATTGAGAGATGATCGGGCGGCCGGAAGCCGTTACCCGTACACAAACGCCGCGTCATCGAGATCGGTCCTCGGGATCTCGTCCTTCTCGGTCCAATAATCCTGACTGTGCTGCCATTCCGGCTTGTCGCCGCGCTTGGGCAAGAGGTCCATGTTGCGCATGATGTAGCCGGGGTTGAAGTTCTCCGGATCGATCCAGGGCAGGATCGGCATGTTGTGATCTTCAGGCCGCAGCTTGACCTCGACCTTCTTTGCGCCTTTCGCCTTCATGTGGCCGAGCAGGCGGCAGACGAAATCCGCAACAAGGTCGACGCGAAGCGTCCAGCTCGCACGGAAATAGCCGAACACCCAGACCATGTTCGGCACGCCCGTGAACATCATGCCGCGATAGGTGACGGTGTCGCCGAACGCGAGCGGATTGCCGTCGATCTCGAAGGCGATATCGCCGAGCGCAGAGAGATTGAAGCCGGTCGCGGTGACGATGACATCGGCCTCGAGCAGCTTGCCGGATTTGAGCTGAATACCGTTCTCGACAAAGCACTCGATCTCGTCGGTGACCACGGAGGCCTTGCCGCTGGCGATGCCCTTGAACAGATCGGCATCAGGCACGAAGGCGATGCGCTGGCGCCACGGCCGATAGCTCGGCGTAAAGTGCTTTTCGACATCGTAGTCCGGACCGAGCACGGCACTGATCTGGCCGATCAGCTCCTTCTTCACCTGCTCGGGCTTGGAAAGGCAGAGCTTCGTGAACGCATCCTGCTCGAACAGGATCTTGCGGCGGACGATCTCGTGGATCCAGGCTTCATCCACCTGAAGCCGGCGCAGTTCCTCCGCGATCTCGATGGCGTTACGCCCCAGCCTGAAATAGGTCGGCGAGCGCTGCAGCATGGTGACATGCGCGCAGTCGTCGGCGATGTTCGGCACCAGCGTCGCCGCTGTCGCGCCCGAGCCGATTACGACGACCTTCTTGCCCTTGAGATCGAGATCGTCGGGCCAGGTCTGCGGATGGACGATACGCCCCTTGAAGCGGTCCATACCCTTCCATTCCGGCGTGTAGCCTTCCGAATGGCGATAATAGCCCTGGCACATCCAGAGGAAGTTGGCGCTGAACGTCTTGGTCTCGCCGGTGTCCGTCGTCACGGCCTCGATGGTCCAGAGATTCTGCTCGCTCGACCAGCTCGCCGAGACGATCTTGTGCTTGTACCGGATGTGGCGAGCGATATCGTTGTCGTCGATCACTTCGTTCATGTAGGCGAGGATTTCCTCGGCGGTTGCGATCGGCGGCCCGACCCAAGGCTTGAAGCTGTACCCGAAGGTATGGAGATCGCTGTCCGAGCGAATGCCGGGATAGCGATGCGTGCTCCAGGTGCCGCCGAACGTCGCCTGCGTTTCCAGGATGACATAGCTCGTGCCCGGGAGCTGCTTTTCGAGGTGATAGGCGCTGCCGATGCCGGAGATGCCGGCGCCGACGATCAGCACGTCGAAATGTTCAGAAGCCTGTTTGGCCGTGGCGTGACTGCGAACAGCGACATTCATTGTTGTTTCTGTGCCTTGTCTTGTTCAGGCCGCCTTGATGGCGACGCGTTTCCTCCGCGACGGTCATGTTCGCCCGCCGCGCTTCCCTCGCAAAATGACATAGATCAACTCGCGATCAAACTATAACGCCGCGCCCCAGCTCCGCGCGGTCTGCAAGAGCCAGTCACGGTACAGCGTGAGCGGCGTAACCCCGGTCAATCCGCCGCAGCCGGCAGCGCCATTCGGCCCGGTGGACCAGCTGATCACGCCGACAAGCACCGCGCCGTTCGATCTGTCCTCGAACACGGGGCCGCCGGAATCGCCGGTGCAGGCGCCGATTCCGTCGCGAATACCGTTGGTTACGGGATCAACCAGGCGGATCTGGAAGGTGCCGGGCTGTCCGGTGGCGACGAGACCGGCAACCCGCGTGGCGCCGCCGCTCTTGCCATCGCCGCGCACGGTGACGCCGATACCGGCGATGGTGAAACGGCTGCCGACCCGGATCGGAATAGTTGGCGCGCCGACCGGCACGGTCGATTTTCCCTTGAGTGGAATTTGAAGTTGCAGCAATGCCACGTCGGCCGTGGCGCGATGTGCCTGCATCGCTTGCATGTTGAAGCCCGGATGGATCGCGACGGTGCGCACGTTCAGCAATTGCGGCTGACCATCGGCGCCGCGATCGACGATCTTGTAGTCGGCGCCGGGCTGCACGCAGTGAGCGACCGTCAGCACGATTTGCGGGGCGATCAGAGTGCCGCTGCAGAAATTGCCGCGCGAGCCCACGATGGTGACGACCGCGCGCGCGACGCCCTCCGTCTGAGGTGTACCGCCGCCGACGATGGCATGAGCGGGCACGGCAGGCAGCAGGGCTGCTGCGATGAGAAAAACGAACTTCTTCATGGGAACACGCTTCTATCGTCGGCCGGACTGGCCCTTGCGGATAGCGCATGCTAGCCCTCTTGGGAAGGAATTGACGAGGGCAGGACATTGGCGATCGAGGCTGTGATCTTTGATTTTGGCGGCGTGTTGACGAGCTCACCATTCGAAGCGTTTGCGCGATTCGAAACCGAGCGTGGTCTGCCCGTCGACATCATCAGGCGCACCAACGCGGCCAATCACCTGGAAAATGCCTGGGCCAAGTTCGAGCGCGCCGAAGTCGATATCGAGACGTTCGACCAGCTGTTCGCAGCGGAGTCGCTCGCGCTCGGCGCCGAAGTGCGCGGACGCGACGTGCTGCCGTTGCTCCAGGGCGACCTGCGCCCCGAGATGGTCGCCGCGCTGAAGCGCATCAAGGCAGAGTTCAAGACCGGCTGCATCACCAACAACCTTCCGGCCAATGCCATCGGCAGCATGACCGGGCGCTCGCTCTATGTCGCCGAGGTAATGGTGCTGTTCGATCACGTCATCGAATCCGCCAAGATCGGCCTGCGCAAGCCGGACCCACGCATTTACCAGCTGATGGTCGAGACGCTGAAGGTCGATCCGAAGAACTGCGTCTATCTCGACGATCTCGGCGTCAACCTGAAGCCTGCGCGGGACATGGGCATGACCACGATCAAGGTCACGACCGGCACGCAGGCGATCGCCGACCTCGAGGCGGCGACCGGGTTGAAGCTGGCATAGTCTATCACCCTCGTCATTGCGAGCGCAGATCAATCGCCCGATTACCTAGCTACTCCGCCGCGGCAGCGATCCGCTCGGGAAACGCGGCCGCCAGCGAGGCACGGTCGGGCTTCAGGACGCCGCGCTCGGTGATGAGGCCAGTCACGAGGCGCGCCGGCGTGACGTCGAAGGCATAATTCGCGACCGGTGAGCCCTCCGGCACGATGCGCACCGTCTCCAACCGTCCATCCGCGGTGCGGCCGGTCATGTCCGTGACCTCGGCGCCGCTACGCTGCTCGATCGGAATATCGCGAATGCCGTCGTCAACCGCGAAGTCGATCGTGGGCGACGGCAGCGCGACATAGAACGGCACGCCATTGTCGTGCGCGGCGAGCGCTTTCAGATAGGTGCCGATCTTGTTGCAGACGTCGCCATTGGCGGCGACGCGGTCGGTGCCGACGATGGCGAGATCGACCATGCCATGCTGCATCAGGTGCCCGCCGGTATTGTCAGGAATTACGGTGTGCGCCACGCCATGATGGCCGAGTTCCCAGGCGGTCAGCGAGGCGCCCTGATTGCGCGGACGCGTCTCGTCGACCCAGACATGGATCTTGATGCCGCGCTCATGCGCAAGATAAATCGGCGCGGTTGCGGTGCCCCAATCGACGGTGGCAAGCCACCCGGCATTGCAATGGGTCAGCACGTTGACCGTCTCGCCCGGCTTCTTCCTGGCCACGATCGCCTCGATCAGCGCAAAGCCGTTGGCGGCGATGCCGCGATTGATTTCGACGTCCTGCTCGACGATCTCGTCGGCGCGGGCGTAGGCCGCTTCGGCCCGTTCAACCGGATCGATCGGCGCAAGCGCCGCACGCATCTCCTCCAGCGCCCATTTCAGATTGATCGCGGTCGGCCGCGCCACGATCAGCGTGTCGTAAGCGCGCTTCAGGCCGGCGTCGGACGGGTCCGCACGCATCGCCAGCGCCATGCCGTAGGCCGCGGTCGCGCCGATGAGCGGTGCGCCGCGTACCAGCATGTCGCGGATCGCCACGGCGGCGTCTTGGCACGAGGTCAACTTCGCAATGATGAACTCATGCGGCAACCGGCGCTGGTCGATCGCGCCGACCGACCAGCCGTCGCGTTCGCGCCAGATGCTGCGAAAATGGTTGCCGTCGACCTTCATGGCGGTCTGCCTTTTCGTTCTTCTTGCGTCTCAACCGCGCAAAATGCGCCCGGCCACCGCATCGAGCTTCTTCAGAAGCTCGGGATCGCGCGCCTCGGGCGCGGTGATCAGCGCGGTATCCAGCGCACGGTCCGAACCGATCGGGCACGGCTCGTGTTCCCGTGGAAAATCCTTCGCCAGCCGCGCAACCAGCGCCTTGGCCTTGTCGGCGTTCGAGGTGAGCACACGGATGATGTCCTGCACCGTGACCGCGTCGTGATCCGGATGCCAGCAATCGAAATCCGTCACCATCGCGACGGTCGCGTAGCAAATCTCGGCCTCGCGGGCGAGCTTGGCCTCGGGCATGTTGGTCATGCCGATCACGGAATAGCCCAGCGTCTTGTACGTCATGCTCTCCGCATAGGTGGAGAATTGCGGTCCCTCCATGCAGACATAGGTGCCGCCGCGCGCGATCGCGATCCCTTCGGCCTCGGCCGCCGCCGCCAGATGAATCCGCAGCCGCGGCGAGACCGGATGCGCCATCGAGACATGGGCGACGCAGCCTCTGCCGAAGAACGAGCTCTCGCGCTTGTGAGTGCGGTCGACGAACTGATCGACGAGAACGAAGGTGCCGGGCGGCAGCTCCTCCTTGAAGGAACCGCAGGCCGAGAGCGAGATCAGGTCGGTGACGCCGGCGCGCTTCAGCACATCGATATTGGCGCGATAGTTGATGTCGGAGGGTGACAGCCGATGCCCCTTGTCATGGCGCGGCAGGAACACGATCGGCAGACCTGCAATGGTGCCTCTCCGCACGGGCGCCGACGGCTCCCCCCAGGGGCTCCTGATCACCTCTTCGTGCGCGCCTTCGAGACCCGGCAAATCATAGATGCCGGAGCCACCGATGATGCCCAATACCGCCTGCGTCATACCTGCTTCACCCTGTCCGCCACGTGCGACATGGTTAAGCTATGCCAGTTTTGCGGCAGTTTTGGAACGGGGACGGGGGCTTGCCGGGAGGCAGCGGCGACCTGGCTAAGCCGCCTTCGCCAGCTTCAGCTGGGTCGCGACCATGCGTTCCAGGGTCTCGACGGACTGGAAATTCTCCGGCGTGATCTCCGACTGCGGAATGGTGAAGTCGAACTCGGCCTCGACGCCCAGCATCAGATTGACCATGTCCATCGAGGTCAGGCCGACATCGACGAGCTTGGCCTGCGGCGCGACATCGGCGGCAAGCGAATTCTGCTCGAGGATGCCCTTCACCAGCTTGGTGATGCGATGACGCAAATCGGTATCGAAGGCCTGCATCGGCAAATTCCCATCTGTCTTTAAAAGGTCGGGCCGGTCGCCGGGTACGATGGGGACGACGGGCCGATCCCGCAATGCCTGCCAGCATTACATCGCGTTTCTTAGTAAACGATGACTCAGATTGTCTGGAATTACGGCATCTTCCAGAACCCTAACGCGATCGCCGAAATTCGGGCCATGCAAACAACCGCACCTTAACTGTTCGTTCGAAATTGCGGTTCGTTTACCCTCTATTTCATCGACGAATTTGAATTAAATCCGTAGCCTCGTCTCACAAGCAAAGATGGCCGGAGGATCGCTGACGCGCATCGCGAATGATGCCGACGATCTTGAACGGCAAACCGGAGGCGGACGAGTATGAACGTGCGTGAAGCAGTCCCCACTGTCGACGAAACACCGACGAGCCTGCTCGAGCAGGGCCCTTCCCTCATCGAGCGTACCGCCCGAACCGCCAGCGTGGCTGCGGCCGATGCCGATGGCGTCGATCGCGATGCCCGCTTCCCGCACAAGGCCTTCGAGACCGCGCGTGAGCAGAAGCTGCTCGGCGTCATGATCCCGGTCGAGTTCGGCGGCTTTGGCGCCTCGATCTACGACGTCACCGACATCTGCTACACGCTCGGGCGCGCCTGCGCCTCGACGGCCATGATCTACGCGATGCACCAGACCAAGGTCGCCTGCATCATCAGGCACGGCCACGGCATTCCCTGGATGGAAACCATGATGCGCCGGGTCGCCCGCGACCAATGGCTGCTCGCCTCCTCCACCACCGAAGGCCAGAGCGGCGGCAACATCCGCGCCAGCGCCGCAGCCGTCGACCACGCCGGCGACACCATCTCGCTGCTGCGCGACGCCACGGTGATCTCCTACGGCGCCGAAGCCGATGGCCTCGTCACCATCGCCCGCCGCGCCACCGAGGCCGCGGCCTCTGACCAGGTGCTCCTTGCGCTCGCCAAGGACGATTATTCGCTGAAGCAGACCCTGGGCTGGGAAACGCTCGGCATGCGCGGCACCTGCTCGACCGGTTTCGAGCTCAGGGTCGACTGTCCGGCTGACCGCGTCTTCCCGGAATCCTACGACAAGATCCACGCCCAGACCATGACGCCCTTCGCGCATCTGTGCTGGTCATCGGCCTGGGCCGGCATCGCCGCCGCAGCGGTGACGCGCGCGCAGGCCTTCATCCGCAAGGCTGCACGCTCTTCCGGTGGACAGATGCCGCCGGCCGCCGCGCATTTCACCGCCGCGAAGATGTCGCTGGCGAAACTTCGCGCGCTGATCTCAGCCAATCTCGACGCCTTCGCCCATGCTGAACATGACGAGCGCGCGCTCGGCTCGCTGGACTTCCAGTCCTCGATCACGCTGTTGAAGGTGCAGGCCTCCGAGCTCGCGGTCGAGACAGTGATGCATGCGATGCGCACTGCGGGCCTGTCCGGCTATCGCAACGACGGCGAGTTCACCATGGGCCGCCACCTGCGCGACGTGTTGTCGTCGCCGATCATGATCAACAACGATCGTATTCTGGCCAATGCCGCCACGTCGACGCTGATGAGCGGTGTGCCGGCGAGCCTTCGTGACTAAACCAACAAAAAGCAAATTTGAGATAGCAGGACATCGACCATGAACATTGCCGTCCTCCCGGATTCGCCCGAGACTGCCCCGCAAATCGCCGATCCGCTCGATCATCTCGCCGACAAACTATTCCACCGCATGGGCTCGGACGGCGTCTACGCCCGCACCGCGCTGTATGAAGGTGTGGTGGAGAAGCTCGCCGCGCTGATCACCAGCCATCGCGAATCCGGCACGGAAGCGCTGCGCTTCCCGCCGGTGATGAGCCGGGCCCAGCTGGAAAAGTCCGGCTACCTCAAGAGCTTTCCGAACCTGCTCGGCTGCGTCTGCGGGCTGCACGGCACCGAACGCGAGATCAACGCCGCGGTGAGCCGCTTCGATGCCGGCGGCGATTGGACCACGTCGCTGTCGCCGGCCGACCTCGTGTTGTCGCCCGCGGCCTGCTATCCCGTCTATCCGATCGCGGCGAGCCGCGGGCCCTTGCCGAAGGGCGGCCTGCGCTTCGACGTCGCCGCCGACTGCTTCCGCCGCGAGCCGTCGAAGCATCTCGATCGCCTGCAATCGTTCCGGATGCGCGAATATGTCTGCATCGGCACGCCCGACGACGTCGCCGATTTCCGCGAGCGCTGGATGGTGCGCGCGCAGGCGATCGCCCGCGATCTCGGCCTGACCTTCCGGGTCGATTATGCCAGCGATCCCTTCTTCGGCCGCGTCGGCCAGATGAAGGCGGTGAGCCAGAAACAGCAGCAGCTCAAGTTCGAGCTCCTGATCCCGCTGCGCTCCGAAGAGCAGCCGACCGCCTGCATGAGCTTCAACTATCACCGCGAGCATTTCGGCACGACCTGGGGCATCCAGGACGCCAATGGCGAGCCTGCTCACACTGGCTGCGTTGCCTTCGGCATGGATCGGCTGGCGGTCGCGATGTTCCACACCCACGGCACCGATCTCTCCGCCTGGCCCGCCAAGGTGCGGGACATCATGGGCATGCCGCCGCACGTAGCGACTGAGGCCCACGGCGAAGGCTGGCGCTAGAGCGTGATCCGGAGAAGCGTGAAGCTGTTTTCCGGATCGATCATGCTGAAACGATAGACTTCAAGAGGCCGACCATTTCCACGGGCAAGACGAGCGTGATCCACACCAAGGTCCGATGTCGCGAGATCACCGAGTCCGATGTTGACGCCATCGCGGACTTGCTGACGCGCGGCTTCGTCGGCCGATCGCGCAATTACTGGATCCAGGGCCTGCGCCGGCAGGCCTTCCGGCCCGTGCCGGAGGGCTATCCGCGTTTCGGCTATATGCTCGACAATGACGGCGAACCGGTCGGCGTGCTGCTGCTGATCTACACCACACGCAAGGATGGGGAGGAGATCGCCATCCAGTGCAATCTGTCGAGCTGGTATGTCGAGCCGGCCTACCGCAACTACGCGCCGCTGCTGACCAAGATCGCGCAACGGCACAAGCACGTCACCTATCTCAACATCAGCCCGGCGGTATGGACCTGGCCAATCATCGAGACGCAGGGCTTTCGCGCCTATTGCCACGGCCTGTTCTTTTCGGTGCCGGCACTGTCCCGCGCGCCGCGCTGGAGCAAGATCGAAGTCATTTCTCCGCACGCCAAGCAGATCGAGGGCCTGTCCGAGGCCGAGACGGAGTTGCTGACGCGGCACGCACGCTACAATTGCCTCAGCCTGGTGTGCCGCACGCCGAAAGGCGTCTTCCCCTTCATCCTGCAACCGGTGCGCATCCGCCGCGGCTTCATCGCACCGCCCGCAATGCAGCTGATCTATTGCCGCAGCGCCGCCGAATACGCCGCCTGCGCCGGCCGCATCGGCCGGCTGCTGCTGCGGCTCGGCAAGATCTCGGTGATCGTCGATTCCAACGAACCCATCCCCGGCCTTGTCGGTATTTATACCGAGCGACGCGGGCGCAAATATTTCAAGGGCCCGCACCGTCCACGACTGGCTGATCTCACCGATACGGAACTCGTGCTGTACGGGCCATAGGCGTTCGGCTTCGCTATCGCCTTGCGGTCAGGCTGTTTGCACGCTCGCTCTGCATCGCCAGTCACTCTCCGTAAACTACGGCGCTTAAGGGAATTTTCCCGCCTCTTCGCTACGCTCAGCGGCTGAATTACGTTGCATTAAGTCTATTGCGCCGAGATCCCGCTGATCCCATGACGTCGACCCGCAACAACGAGCTCGGTGCATGCCGCGACCAAGGCCCGCAGGCCCTGCTGTCGCTGAGCCAGCTGGCGCTCGATGGCATGGAACAGGGCGTTTGTGTCTACGACGCCGACAACCGGATCGTGCTGGTCAACACGCGCTACCTGACGCTGTTCGACATGTCGGCCGATATCGTCCGGCTCGGGACGAGCTATCGCGAGGTGCTCGCCCATAGCATGGCGCGCGGGAATATCCCCCCGAGCGAGCTCGATGCGCTCTATGCTTCGCGGATCGCGTTGATCGCGGCCGGCAAGCCGTTCCAGACGCGGCAGACGCTCGCAAGCGGTCTCGTCATCACGCTGGAACTGAAGCCGCTTCCCGACGGCGGCTGGATGACGATCTGCGACGACGTCAGCCGTCTCGCCCGCCTCGAAGCCGAG
This sequence comes from Bradyrhizobium sp. UFLA06-24, assembly GCF_054967145.1. Classification (NCBI taxonomy): domain Bacteria; kingdom Pseudomonadati; phylum Pseudomonadota; class Alphaproteobacteria; order Hyphomicrobiales; family Nitrobacteraceae; genus Bradyrhizobium; species Bradyrhizobium sp. UFLA06-24. The sequence goes on along the minus strand of NZ_JADFUE010000003.1, from coordinate 65,229 downwards.
CTGCAACTGCAGACGGAGCGCAGCCAGCACGCGCTCGCCCACATGTCGCACGGCCTCATCATGTATGACGCCGAGGATCGTGTGGTCGTCTGCAACGAGCGCTTCCTGCAACTCTACGATCTCGACCCCGCCGTTTTGAAGCCAGGTATCGCGCATTGCACGGCGATCGATCATTGGCTGTCGCGCGGCAACCGGGCAGAGATGTCCGGGGACGAGTTCCGCGACGCCCGGACCAACGACATCAGGACAAGAAGCCCGAAGACCATTCTCGTGACGTGCCATGACGGCCGGAAAGTGCAGGCCGTATCGCGCTTCATGCCCGACGGCGGCTGGGTCACGGTGCATGAGGATGTCACCGAGCGGCTGCAGCGCGAAGAGATGCTGAAGCAGCAGAACCTGATGCTGGATGCCGCGCTCGAAAACATGGCACATGGCCTCGCTTTCTACGACAGCGACATGCGCCTGCGCATCTGCAATTCCACCTATCAGAAGATCTACCGGCTGTCTCCGGAGGAGAGCAAGCCCGGCACGCATCTCTCCGAACTGATCGAGCGCTCGATGGCGAACGGCGCCTTCGCCTCCGAATACAGCCCGCAGCAGCTCCTCGAGGCGGCCCGGGTCCGGATCGAGAACAACGATACCTCCCCCATGCGCCGGCGCATGAGCAACGACACGGTGGTCTCTGTGCGCTATTGCGCGCTGGCCGAGGGCGGCTTCGTCGCCACCTATGAGGACATCACCGAGCGCGAACGCGCGGTCGAGGAACTGAGCGAGCAGTATCGCCGCTTCGACGCGGCGCTGAACAACATGAGCCAGGGCCTGTGCATGCTCGATGCGAGCCTGCACGTGATCGTCTGCAATCGCCGCTACATCGAGATGTACGGCCTGTCACCCGATGTCGTGAAGCCCGGCGTCTCGATGCGCGAGATCATGGAGCACAGCTGCTCGCTCGGCATCCACCCGAACACGACCGGCGCCAAGCTCTATGCCGACTATGTCGAGCGGCTGCGCGAGGGCGAGCACACGCTGCACCGCCATTTGAGCGACGGCCGCATCATCAAGCTCAACCACAAGCGCATGGAGCATGGCGGCTGGGTCGTCACCTATGAGGACGTGACCGAGCGGCACAAGGCGCAGGCCCGCGTCGCGCACATGGCGCGGCACGACTCGCTGACAGATCTGCCCAACCGCACACTGTTCCGCGAGAAGATGGGCGAGGGGCTGAACCAGGTCGCAATCGCCGGCGGCGCCATGGCCGTACTGTGCTTCGACCTCGACAATTTCAAGACCGTCAACGACCGGCTCGGCCATGCCGCCGGCGACCGGCTGCTGCGCTGGGTCGCGGCGCGGCTGAGGGAGAATGTCGGCGAGCACGACACCGTCGCCCGCCTCGGCGGCGACGAGTTCGCCGTGCTCCAGCGTGGACCACAACCGCAATCGGCGGAAAAGCTCGCGCGGCGCCTGGTCGAGATCATCGGGCATCCCCCGCCGCTGGAAAGCCAGTCCATTCACGTCGGCGTCTCCGTCGGCATCGCCATCGCGCCCGATCACGGCCTCGATGCCGACGAGCTGATGAAATGCGCCGACCTTGCGCTATACCAGGCCAAGGCCAAGGGGCGCGGCGCCTATCAGCTGTTCGAGCCGGAGATGGAAGAAGAGGCGCGCAGCCGGCACGCGCTCGAGCAGGATCTGCGCGGCGCGCTGGAATCCAACCAGTTCCATCTGGTGTTCCAGCCGCAGGTGCGGCTCGACAGCACCGAACTCACCGGCTTCGAGGCGCTGCTGCGCTGGAGACATCCCACGCGCGGCTTCGTCTCGCCGGCCGAGTTCATTCCGATCGCCGAAGAGAACGGGCTGATCGTTCCGATCGGCGAATGGGTGTTGCGCACCGCCTGCGCCACGGCCGGCTCATGGCCTGAGGTTACGGTCGCGGTGAACCTGTCGCCGGTCCAGTTCCGCTCGCGCGGACTGGTCGCGATGGTCACGAGCGCGCTGGCCGAGGCCGGCCTGCCGCCGCAGCGGCTCGAGCTCGAAGTCACCGAGACGGCGCTGCTCGACGACAGCGAAGCGACCATCGGGATCCTGCACCAGCTCCGCGCCCTCGGCGTGCGCGTCAGCTTGGATGATTTCGGCGTCGGCTATTCCTCGCTGAGCTATTTGCGCAAGTTTCCGTTCGACCGCATCAAGATCGACCGCTCCTTCGTCGGCACGCTCGGCGAAAGCCCGGAGAGCGTCGCCATCGTCCGCACCATCGCGAGCCTCGGCTCGGTGCTCGGCGTCGAGACCACGGCGGAAGGCGTCGAGACATCGGAGCAGCTCGACTTCGTGCGTGAATGCGGCTGCACGGCCGTACAGGGGTACTATTTCGGCAAGCCCTGCCCGGCGGCCGAGGTAGGACTTACCATCGCGACGCTGAACGCGGTTCGCCGCGTGGCGTGAGTTTCCTGCTCGCGGATCGCCGCGAAAACAACCCCATGCACAGTAGAAGGGGCGTTGATTTCAAAGGAGAATTTTCGTGGGCCCCCTTCGCTTTGCCCATCCTGCCCGTATCTCAGCTTGCGGCCGGCAGTGCGCTATCCGGCGGCGGGCACCACGGGCGGTCGGCTGACGCCAGCCCGATCAGGCGGCCCTGGATGTAATCGCAGCCCCAGTCGCGCAGCATGGTGGCGGCCTCTTCGTCCTGCACCCATTCGGCGACGGTCTTGATGTCGAGGCGGCGGGCGAGATCGATCAAGGTCTGCACAAAGGCGCGATCATCGGCGGAGTGGGTGATGTTCTGCACGAAGGCGCCATCGATCTTGACGATGTCCACGCCGAGCTTGCGCAAATTGCGGAACGAGGTGTAGCCGGCACCGAAATCATCGATGGCAATGCGGCTGCCGAAATTCTTGAGACGGCTGACGAAGGCGCGGACGTCGTCGATGTCCTGGATCGCGACGGTCTCGGTGATCTCCACGATCAGCCGTTCGGCGACGCCGGGATGGGCGCGCATCAGCGATTCGATTCCGGCCCACCAGTCCGGGTCCATCGTGGTGTCAGGCGAGATGTTGAGGCTGAGCCGGATGTTCGGCGCGGCTGCGAGCTCGGCGACCACCAGTTCGAGCACACGGTGATCGACGAGGCGGATGAGGCCGAGCCGCTCGGCGACCGGCACGATGTCGGGCGCGAGCAACACCTGGCCATCGCCCTGGTCCATCCGCACCAGGCATTCGTGGAAGGCCCCCTCGCGCGTGGCAGCCGACACCACGGGCTCATAAGCGAGCCTGATGCGACGCTCGTTGAGCGCCGTGACGATCTCGTCGGTGACGCGGATGTTGACACGGCGCTGGGCGTCGCGCTCGGCGTTCGGTCGCCACGCCGCGAACGAGCCGGCGCGGCGGCGCTTGGCGGCATCCAGCGTCTCATGGGCGCGGTTGATCGCCTCGTCGGTATTGCGGGCATAGCGCGGCAGGCTGACGGCGCCGATCGAGACGGTGACGGACACCGGACCGGACTTGGTCGGCACCACCTCGTTGCGGATGCCGGTGAGAAAGCGCTCGGCTGCGACGTTCATGTCATCGACGGTGCAGTTCTTCAGGATCAGTCCGAACTTGTTGCCCGAGAAGCGGCCGAGCACGTCGCCGCCGCGCAGCCGCGCGCGAATGCGCCTGGCGACGTCGAGGATCACGGCGTCGGCAACGTCGAAACCGAAGGCGTCGTTGACGCGGGCGAGATGATCGATCCCGACCAGCATGAAGGCCGCGGTGGAGCGGAAGCGGCTCGTCTCCTCGATCGCTTCGGCCAGCGCCGCGATCAGATGGGACCGATTGAGCTCGCCGGTCAGCGGATCGAGCCGCGCGAGCTTCGTCAGCTCCTCATCGCGGGCATGCCGCTCGTTGTTGATGCGGACCGAGCCGATTGCCCGCACCGGGCGGCCGTCGGGGCCGGCGAACCAGCGGCCGGTCTCTTCAATCCAGACCACGGGATCGGAGGCGCTCATGCGCACACCATATTCGACCCGGTAGGGCGTGCCGTCGGCGCCGTGCACGGCTGAGGTCTGCGCCAGCGCCGCGCTCCGCAGGGTCTGCGCAGGCTCGATCAGCTTGGCGAACTCGGCACCGCTCGCAAGCCGCTCTGCGGGAATGCCGGGGAAGATAGCGCCGGCCTGCTCGCCCCAGACGATGGCGTCGCTGACGAGATCCCAGACGAACACGGCTTGGCCGAGGGCAGCCAGGATTTCGGAGGCTTGCGGCAATGCTGGGGTCAAAAGCGCCTCGTTTCGGGACAGCGGGGAGTCCTGAGCTGGCACAGGATACGGCCAGATTCGCCTCCGACCCTAGGCAAAGTTCATAAACAATTTGGAAACCACGTTCCCAAGGCGTTCAGGAACGGGTTAGTCTCGGCCGGCATAGGCCTTGCGAGACCATCTCATGCACCGGCGCCGACGTCCCAAAACGCGCCAGTTCAAGCGGATCAGCGGTGTTGTGATGGTGAATGCGGATCAGATCGAAGAGACGACGCAGGAAGCGGGGACCGCGCTGGTCCCGCTCACGCCAGTCTTGCAGTGGGTCCGCAAGGTGCCAATGACGCGCCCCGATCCGAGCTTCGTCACCCAGCTGATCGCCAATGCCGAGCACCTGCCGCAGGCAGGCCGACTGCGCCGTGGCTCGTCCGAGGACGCGCGCATGGCCTATAGCGGCAAGCGGCCACTGCCCAGCGTCGCTACGAGGACGCGGCAGGTGGCGTAAGGCAGCTCTAGTTTTTTGAAGCCCGACCGCGCCCTCAACCTCCCCCCGCTCGCGGGGAGACGTCGGATCGCTCTTGCGATCCGGGTGAGGGGGTACAGGTTTCTCGACCATCTCGCGTGTGGAGAGAGGCCCCTCAACCCAACCCTCTCCCCGTAAGAACGGGGCGAGGGAGCGCACCGCCGCTGCCGTAAAATCAGCGCGGTTCTTCGGGTGAGGGCGGCGTGCCGTTGCCCGGCTGCAAATGCGGCGAGGGAATTTCCGGCGATGGCGCGACACCCGGCTTCGGCGCGGGATGATCCATCAGCACGGATTCGGCAACCGATTGCGCCGAGGGCGGCGGCGGCTCAGGCTGCGGTGCGGGTTCGGGATATTTCGGCTCGAACGTGGTCACTGGCGTCGGCGGCTCGGCCTGCCGCTTCGCCTTGCGTGGCGACACCACGGCCTCGGCCGCAACATAGGTGATGCGGCGGCGTGCGCGTTGGGCGATGCCGCCGAGAAAATCGGCCATCGCGAGCAGCACCAACAGGAAGTAGGTGGAGTTGCCGAATTTGGGCCACATCACGAATTCGGCCGCGGCCGCGCCGAAGATGATCAGCGACAGCAGATGATCCATCAGGAATTTCGCACCGGGCCGCGCGCCCTTGACCACTTCGAGCAGCAGCAACAGCACGCCGAGCGCGAGCAGAAGATCGGCTAGCGTGACCGGCCAGGTCTCGCCCGTGATCATCGGCACCCTGAACAGCACGTCCGTGAAGGACACGGTGGGCATCAGGAAGGCGATGATGTTGTACACCGCGAGCGGAATCAGAAGCAGCGGGAAACCGACCATCGGCAAAGCGCCTTCTTGATCAAGATGTTCGGGCAGGACAATGCGGCGGCGAAGCTTTTGCTCCGCCGCCGCCATTGTCATATCTCACGGGTTGGCCGAAATCAGGCAGGTGCAACCAAACTGCCCAAGGAAAAGTCCTGACTTCAGGACTCTTTCTTCTTCAGGACCTGGCGGCCCTTGTACATGCCGGTCTTCAGGTCGAGATGATGCGGACGACGGAGCTCACCGGAGTCCTTGTCTTCCACATAAGTCGGCTTCTTGATGGCGTCTGCCGAGCGGCGCATGCCACGGCGCGACGGCGAGGTTTTTCTTCTCGGAACGGCCATTTCAGTATCCTCTAGGGATTGGTGTTCATCCGGGCATCGTCCGCGGGAGGACGGCTCAGCACCCGCAATACGGGGCGAGCTGAATGCCGATCAAGGCCGGGCTTATAGAGGAAGGCTGGCCCTAAAGCTAGGGTTCTGGCACGGAAAAAGCGCCCGAAAAGGGCTCGAAATCAGCGATTTTCCCGCCAGCAGGTCAAAAGCGAGGCGGCCTGCCCCCTCGCCACATAGGTCCCGGCCAGCCGCCGGACACCCGGGCCCGGGGTCCTGGCGCTGCGTTTGACCGGATTCGGCAGGATGGAGGCCAGCAGGGCCGATTCCCGGGGCGAGAGGTCCTCTGCCGACTTGCCGAAAGCATAGGCGCTCCCCGCCTCCGCCCCAAATTGGCCCTGCGGACCGAGCTCGGCGATGTTGAGGTAAATTTCCAGGATCCGCTGCTTGGGCAGGACAAAATCGATCCACAGCGCCAGCGGAAACTCCAGCGCCTTGCGGATGAAATCCCGCCCCTGCCAGAGGAACAGGTTCTTCGCCACCTGCTGGGTGATGGTGGAGGCGCCGCGGAAGGCGGTGCCGTCCTCCCGGGCATCGTCGATGGCCTCGCGCAGCGCGCCCCAGTCGATACCGTGATGCTTGCAGAAATGGGCGTCCTCGGCCGCCACCACCGAGCGCGGAAGATAAGGCGACATATCAGCCAGATCGATCCATTCCCGGTGCATCGGCGCGCCCGTCAGCGAGCGCCACGCCATCAGCGTCGAAACCGGATGACCGGTCCGGTAGAACGGCGCGACCACATAGGGCGCGAGAACCACAAGCGCGAGCGCTGCAAGCAGGACTTTAACGATGCGCAAATCGACCTTTCCGGCGCGAAATGTACGTGGCCGCGGCCCCCGCCATTAAGTCTGTGATAATTCGGGCCTTTTCCAGCACTTTTTGGGCGTTCCAAACGATTGACTGGAACGGGCGCATAAAGGATTGTCCCGCCGAATTTTAGTTCTGGAGCCTTTCTTGATGACCGGCACGTCACCGTCCGATTTCGCCAAGCGTCTGGACAAGACCGCTGATGACACCGAGGCCTTGCTCGGGCGCTTGTTGTCGGACGACATCCTGCACGATGAGATCGCCCGCCCCAAGCGACTGATGGACGCAATGCGCTACTCGAGCCTGAACGGCGGCAAGCGTCTGCGGCCGTTCCTGGTGGTCGAGAGCGCCGCCGTGTTCGGTGTTCCGCGTGACGCCGCGCTGCTCGTGGGCGCCGCGCTCGAATGCATCCACTGCTATTCGTTGATTCATGACGATCTGCCTGCGATGGACAATTCGGACCTGCGCCGCGGCCGCCCCACCCTGCACAAGCAGACCGACGACGCCACCGCGATCCTCGCCGGTGACGGCCTGCTGACTCTCGCCTTCGACATCATCACCCGCGACGAGGTCCATCGCGACGCCAATGTGCGGCTCTTGCTGACGCGCGCGCTGGCGCGCTGTGCCGGCATCGGTGGCATGGTCGGCGGCCAGATCCTGGATCTCGCCGGCGAAGGCCGCTTTGGCGGCAACGAGCCTATCGATGTCGCGCGCATTCAGCAGATGAAGACCGGCGCCCTGCTGCGCTACGGCTGCATTGCCGGCGCGCTGCTCGGCCAGGCTTCGAGTGCGGAGTATCAGGCGCTCGACGATTACGGCCGCGCGCTCGGCGAAGCTTTCCAGATCGCCGACGACCTGCTCGACGTCGAAGGCGATGCGGCCGCGCTCGGCAAGCCGGCCGGCGCCGATGCCGTGCTCGGCAAGACCACCTTCGTCACCCAGCTCGGCATCGAAGGCGCCAAGCAGCGCGTGCGCGATCTACTGGCGCGCGCCGACAGCGCGGTGTCGATCTTCGGCGAACGCGCCGCCGTGCTGCAGGCCGCAGCGCGGTTTGTAGCTGAGCGGAAGAACTGACAGCTACGGGCTCCCCACCTCTCCCGCTTGCGGGAGAGGTCGCGCCGAAGGCGCGGGCGAGGGTTCTCTCCTCTGAGGGAGTGTCCCACCGCGGAGACACCCTCTCCCCTACCCTCCCCCGCAAGCGGGGGAGGGAGCTCACCTGCGATGCCGCTCAGGCCTCACCGGACGATCCGAATGGAAAAAGAAGATCCCGTCCTCGTCCGCTTCCGCCAGATGTCGCGGCCGATGCGGCTGATCTATTCGCGACCGCGGACCTTCATCTCGCTCGCCGTCGGCATCCTCGTCTGCCTGTTCGTTCCCGGCTCGCACCGGCTGGTGACGCGACTGTTGTTCGGCTGGGATGCGCTGATCGCAGTCTACCTCGTGCTGGTCTACACGATGATGCTCTGCAACGATCACCAGCACATCCGCCGTGGCGCCGCGATGCAGGACGACGGCCGCTTCGTGATCCTGCTGGTGACGGCGACCGGCGCGTTTGCGAGCATCGCGGCCATCGTCTCGGAGCTCGGCACCCACCGCGGCACCGCGGAGCTGACCATCGCCATCACCACCATCGCGCTGTCCTGGGCGGCCGTGCACACGACCTTCGCGCTGCATTACGCCCATGACTATTACCGCCCGCCGCTCGGCGGCCTGCAGTTCCCGAGCGGCGACAAGGAAGATCACGCCGACTATTGGGACTTCGTCTATTTCTCGTTCGTGATCGGCATGACCGCGCAGGTCTCCGACGTCGGCATCACCGACAAGACGATCCGCCGCACGGCCACCGCGCACGGCATCGTGTCCTTCATCTACAACACGGCCCTGCTGGCACTGACGGTGAACATCGCGGCGAGCGCGATCGCCACTTAAGTCCCTCTCCGGTGTCGTCCTGGCGAAAGCCAGGACGACATTAAGTCCTAGTGACACACCTCGACGTTGGCATCGTTGCCGGGGCCGCCGCCGCCGCGGTATTCGAGATGGCAGCCGCGGTTGACCGGGCGGCAGCCGGTGCTGTTGCTGCAGTACATCTGGCCGCCGCCACCCGAGGCGCGGCCGGCGCCAGCAGCAGCGGCGATGCCGGCAGCGGCACCAATACCTCCAGAGGCCGCCTCACCGCGACGCTGCCGTGCGGGACGGTCCTCGCCGTCGTCGCGCCTGGCGGTCGCGGGCTTGGCCGCTTTCGCCGGTTTGGCGGCACGCTGCTTTTCACACTCGTTGTCGCTGTTCAGCACATAGCCGTCGCCGCAGACGATCCTGGTGCATTTGTCGCCATCGGCCTTGAAGCCGTGATCGCAGACCAGCGGACAGACGCGTGACTGTTTGGACTTGACCACGTCGAGCGCATCCGTGCTCGCCATCTTCACGTCGAGCTTGGTGCCGGCATAGCGGTTGAACTGCGACAGCGACCGCTGTGAGGACGTATTCCAATTGCCGTCAGGCTGGCCCGAGAAGCAGCCGACGCGGCCGAGCTCGGTCTGCACCGAGCGGTTGAGATCGGCCGGCGTGGTAGCCGGGGTCAGCGCGGCGACATTGGTGCCGGCGGGATTCGCAGTGCTGGCCGGCACAGCGCTCGGCGCTGCTGCGGCGAGATTGACACGCTGCTGCTCGGCGGCGGCGGCCTGCTGCTGCGCCTGCTCCTTGGCCTTCTGCGCGGCAAGCTGGGCCTGCTCGGCCGCCTTGGCATCGGCCGCGGCCTTGGCCTGCGCATCCCGCTGCGCGCCGAGCGCGGCGAGACGGTCGCGCTCGGCCTCGGCCTGTTTCGCCTTCTCGATCGCGGCGGCATGAACCTGCTCGGCCTGGATCTTGTCGAGCTGGAGCTTGGCAAGGTTGGCATAGAAACCGTCAGGATGCTGGGCCAGGAAGGCTTCCCACGCCGGCTTGTTGCCGACCTGGAGCGCGAGCTCGTAATCGCGCCGCATGTCGGCTTGCGGATTGCTCGCGGGTGCGGCGGCCGCTGCGGCCGCGGGTGCGGCCCTGACCGGCACCAGCGGCACGTCTTCGCCGCCGAGCGAGCCGTAGACGAACGGCTCCTGCTTGTTGCCGGTCGACTTCAGCACGTCGTCGCGCACGAAGCCGAAGGCGCGGCGGACATCGAGGCCGGGCGTCGTCAGATGCTTCGACAACGCGAGGGTGAAGGGGCTGTTGGCGCCGTCGCCATCCTGCGCCGTGAAGCCTGCCTTGGCCGAATAAGCGATCAGCGTGTTGGTGCTGGTCGGCTCGACCTGAGCCAGACCGCGGCCGATGCCGCGCGAGGCGAGCGTGCGCTTCATGGTCCTGCCGAACGGATTGTCGCGGCAGGCGTCGAGGATCACCAGGCGAAGCTGCTTCGCCGGCTCGACCGCGACCAGAACGCGATCGAGCGAGAGCGCCTCGTCATAGACGTCGGTGTCGCGCTCGAGCTTGGCATCGACCGGGATCAGGTAGTTGGAGCCTTCGACCTCGATGCCGTGGCCGGCATAATAGACCACGGCTATGTCGGCATCGCGGGTTGCATCGGCGAAATCGCGCAGCACGCGTCGCGTATCGAGCGCAGTCAGGTCGTGGCGGGATTCGACGACGTCGAAGCCGGCATCCTTCAACGTCTTCGCCATCACCGCACCGTCGTTGACGGGATTGGCGAGCGAAGGCGCGTGCTGGTAGGCCGAGTTCGCCAGCACCAGCGCGACGCGTTTTCCGGCGAAGGCCGGCGCGGCGCCCGATATCAGCGCGAGACCAAGGAGCAACGGAAAAAGCCTGAACAAATTGCGCATGACACGACTTCCAACGTTCGGGGCAGTTCACACCCTCAAGGCCAGCCTTAGCAAGATCCGCCGCTTGCGCTTGTGATGGAGATCACGAAGCCGGCGGGCCCCCTTTCGTTAGTCGCGCCAGTGCGTTGGCGGTTCGCCGCCCAACGCGCGAGGACAGGTTCCCTAGGCATCCCCCACATGCCCCCGATACTGAGGCAGATCGTCCGTGATCTCATGCCATGGCGCCTTGGAGCCGACGAAGATATGAGCGGACGGGCGGATCGAGGGGGCATCGACCAGGGTTCCCATGGCGACATGGACCCATTTTCCTTCACGGACGCGGGAATACAGCAGCGAGCCGCAGCGGCCGCAGTGCGCATCATGGGTAGTGTCGTCCCCGTAAATGGTCCGCTGGTCCTCGCCCCTGACCAGGCGGAGCTGGCTGTGCTCGATCCCGGCGAACGGCTTGAAGGCGGAACCGGTGGTGCGGCGACAGTTCGAGCAGTGGCAGTTCAGCGCGTAGGAAAATGCGTCGGCCACCTCGTAGCGGATCGCGCGGCAGCAGCATTCGCCGGCAAGGATGCGCGCGGCCTGATGTCGTGAACCCGTCATGATGGCACCTTCGTGCAAATGGCAGAACACAGCCATAGCGCAATTCGACCTGTACGACTAAGTTTGCGGTGCGCCATCATGCAAAGGGATGACCCATGAGCTCAAATCGGTCGAGCGTCGAAGCCGTCGTGCAAACCTATTTCGACGGACTTTACGAGGGCGACGCGGACAAGCTCGGCGCCGTCTTCCACCCCACAGCCGATCTGCGCTGGGTGGAAAAGGGCGAGCTGAAGATCCTGACCGTGCCGGACTGGCTCGCCTGGGTGCGCAAGCGCCCCTCCGCCAAGGCGGAAGGCAAGCCGCGCGAGGATTTCATCGTCACCATCGACCGCTCCGACGACAAGACCGCCTTCATCAAGGTCAAATGCCAGCTGCCGCCGCGGTTCTTCACGGATTACCTCGTGGCGATGAAGCTCGCCGACGGTTGGCAGATCGTGTCGAAATCGTACAGGTATGACCTGAAGGAGTGAGGACGTCTCTCAGTCGACCTTTCACGGCCCAAAATCTGGCGTGCTCGTCCCCCATTCTCCGTGATTGCGAGCCCAACTCTCGCCACGCGTCATTGCGAGGAGCTCTTGCGACGAAGCAATCCAGACTGTCTTCGTTGAGGGATTCTGGATTGCTTCGCTGCGCTCGCAATGACGGGGCGGATAGTACATGCCCTCCCCACGTCCCCTGAAAGTCCCCATGCTGCTCGATCGCCGTTCCCTGCTCGCTTCGCTCTGCTTTATGGCCACTGCTCCCGCGCTCGCCGCGGACACGCCGCCTGAACTCGACTCCTACGAGCGCGAGAGCGGCGGAAAGATCGGGGTCTATGCGGAGAATCTGACGACCGCCAAGAAACTGGCCTGGCGGGCTGACGAGCGCTTCGTGATGTGCTCGACATTCAAGGCTTCGCTGGCGGCCTGCGTACTGGCGCGGGTCGATCGCGGTGAGGACAAGCTGGCGGCGATGATTTCCTACGACAAGGGCGACCTGCTCGAATACGCGCCCGTCGCGAAACAGAACCTTGCGACCGGTGCGATGTCGGTCGCCGACATGTGCAAGGCGATCGTCGAACTCAGCGACAACACCTGCGCCAATTTGCTGCTCGCCCGGGTCGGCGGTCCGGCCGCGCTCACCAAGTTCTGGCGCTCGATCGGCGACACGACCACGCGGCTCGACCACAACGAGCCCGAGCTCAATCGCTCGCCGCCAGGCAATCCCCATGACACCACCACGCCGGCGGCGATGGCGGGCAATCTGAAGCGGCTGGTGATCGGCGAGGTGCTGTCGCCGGCCTCAAGGGCCCAGCTCATCGCATGGATGGTCGACTGCAAGACCGGCGCGAACCGGCTGCGCGGTGGCCTGCCGGCCAGTTGGAAGATCGGCGACAAGACCGGCAACAACGGCAAGGACGCGTCGGGCGATATCGCAGTCGCCTGGCCAAAGCCCGATACGCCGATCCTGATTGCGGTCTACACGCAGGGCGGCACGCCAAGCCCGGCGCAGCTCGAAGCAGTGTTCGCGCGCATCGGACGCATGGTGGCCGAACGACTGGCGTAAGCCGCGCTGCATTGACCTGCCGGCCGCTTCCGGGCCAAGACAGGTGATGATCGCAGCGAAATTCCAGACCTTCCTCATCCTGCTCGCGGTGCTGGCAGGCACAGCACTGGTCGCCCGCCGCTTCAACATGGCGCCGGCCATTTTGCTGATGCTTTCGGGGGTCGGCCTCGCCTTCGTGCCCGGCATGCCGCCGGTGGAACTGCCGCCGGAACTGGTGCTGCTGATGGTGCTGCCGCCGCTGATCTACTCGGCGAGCGTCGCCATGAGCTGGCGCGAGTTCAGGAACAATTTGCGCCCGATCGTGCTGCTCGCGGTCGGCGCGGTGATCTTCACCGCGGCGATGGTGGCGACGGCCACCCATTACGTGATCGGCCTGCCCTGGAGCATCGGCTTCCTGCTGGGCGCCATCGTCGCGCCGCCCGACGTGGTGGCGCCGCTCGCGATCGCGCGGCGGCTGAACATGCCGCGGCGGCTCGTGGTCATCCTCGAAGGCGAAGGGCTCGCCAACGATGCCACCGCGCTGATCCTCTACCGCTTCGCGCTCGCCGCGATCATGGTCGGCCACTTCTCCCTGCCCTTGGCAACAGGCGAATTTTCTCTCATCGTGGCCGGCGAGATCGCCTTCGGCATCGGTGTCGGCTGGCTCTCGCTGCGTTTCCGCAAATGGTCCGGGGATCCGCAGGTCGAGCTGACGCTGTCGCTGATCACGCCCTACGTCTCCTACTGGCTGCCCGAGCATGTCGGCGGCTCCGGCGTGATCGCCACCGTCGCCTGCGGCCTTTATGTCAGCTGGAACGGGCCGCTGCTGATCTCGGCGTCGACGCGCCTGCAAGGCATCTTCTTCTGGGATCTCATCATCTATCTGATCGAGGGCTTGCTGTTCCTGCTCACCGGCTTCCAGATGCGCGCGCTCTACGAGAAGTCGAAGGCGTTTCCGCTCGACGACATCATGATCGCGACCGCCGTGGTCATGGTCATCATCGTTCTGGCGCGCTTCGCCTGGCTCTACCCCGCGACCTATCTGCCGCGGATGCTCAGCAAATCGCTGCGCAGGCGCGATCCGTCGCCGCCCTGGCAATGGCCGTTTGCGCTCGCCTTCACCGGCGTGCGCGGCGCAGTATCGCTGGCGGCCGCGCTGGCGCTGCCGTTCACGCTGCCTGATGGCGCGGCATTCCCGTATCGCGACCTGATCCTTTTCGTCGCCTTCGGCGTCATCTTCATCACGTTGATCGGCGTCGGCCTGACGCTGCCGCCGGTGGTGCGCTGGCTCGGCATCGCGGAAGCTGGCCACAGCGAGCATGTCGCCGAGCACGCGGCCGAGATCGCGGCACGGCGCCAGGCGCTCGATGCCGCGCTGAAATCGCTGGATGCGCTGAGCGCGGAGAAGGACGTCTCCGACGAGGTGATGCGGCTCCTGCGCGCCCGGCACGAGATCCGCGTCAATCAGCTGCCCGACTCGCTCGATCCTGCCCACCACGACGTCTCCGCCGCCGGCACCGCGCTGACCCGCGAGCTGATCGTCGCGGAGCGCAAATTCATCCACGACCTCCTGCGCGACGGGCAGATCACCGACGAGACGCGGCGAAGAATCGAGCGCGACCTCGATCTGGAGGAGGCGAGCCTGGCGAACCGGGAATATCAGCGGGCGCCGCTGTAGCTTTTTTCGTCATTGAAGCAGCCGTGTAAACTAGCGCTTCTCGCAATAGGCCCGCATCGCGGTCGTCACGGCCGACGCGATCAGTTCCTGCCGCTCCGGCGAGTTCATGGCCATCTCCTCGTCGCGGTTGATGATGGAGCCGGCTTCGAGCAGGACCGCGGCGCTGCGGGTCTGTGACAGCACGACGAGCCCGTCGTAGCGGTAGACGCCGACGTCCTTGTCGAGTAGCGGATGCCGGTAACGCCCCATCAGCGGCAGCGTGTATTGGCTCGCATAGTGCAGCCCGTCTGCCTTCAGCTCCTTGCCCAGCAGGCGGGCAAAAGACAGACTGTCGGTGAAATGCGGATTGCGCTCCGACACGAACAGCGAATGGCCGCTGAAGCGGTCGCTGAACCAGCTCCTGGCGCCATCGAACTCCCACTCCTCGAGCATCTTGTCCGGCACGGAATCATGGTGGATCGACAGGACAAGATCGGCATGCGCGGCGTTGGCGGTCCCGACACGCGTGAGCAGGCTCGCTTTCGCCTTGCCGTCGGTCACGAGCACACGGGTCGCGGCAAAGCCCGCCGATTTCAAGTGCGTTCCGATCCGCCGCGTCAAATTCAGGTTGAAGCCGAATTCGACGTCGTTGCGGGCGCTGGTCGCGCCTTGCGATTCCGAGGTGTGTCCGACATCGAGGACGATCTTGAAATTGCGGGGATCGCAGGCGGTCGGAGCGGCCGGCTTCGCCCTTGCCTTCATCCCCTGCCGCGCCGGTGCGGCACGCCCCACCGCGGCGAACGGGAGCGCGACGAGGCCCAGCACAATCGCCGCGACGATGCCCCGCGCCGGTGACACGCGCTACTCCGCGGCCGCGATTCTGGGACGGCCGACGAAACCCGCGACGTCGCCGAAGCGCTCCAGCATCACTGCGGGCAGGTCCTTGGTCTTGCTGGTGACGCAGGCACCGGAGCGCACCGCGTAGCGATCCTGATGCGCGGCCTGCGGCGGCGGCTCGCCCTGTTGCAACCCCCGCGCCAGCTCCATCACGGTTTTGCGGAAATGCATGATGCCGAGATCGGTCGGGCCGAGATGCTCACGGGTGCGATCGGCGATCGGGCCCTGGCTGTCCTGCACGGCGGCATCCTGCTCGGAAACGCCCTTGATGCCGGTGTAGCTCCTGGTCTTCTGCAGCTTGCGATCGATCAAATAGTCGTTGCCCTTGTGACGCAGCGGCACGTAGTGATCGTCGACTTCCGCGATGACGCCGTTGCCGCGGTCATAGGCCTCGCGCTCTGCTTGCGTCAGCGGACGCTCCGGATTCCAGGCGTAAGTATAGATCCAGCAGGTGGTGTCGGTGACGGGCACGAAGGTCTGGCCGAAGATGTTCTCGCCCGGCATCGCGCTCGGCGCATAGGCGTGGAACGGCATCAGGAACTGGGCGATGCGCCAGTAGATGTTGTCTCCGCCGGTGAGCCGGCCGCCGGCAATGGTCAGTCCCGCCTCGTGCGGACTGACCTTGATCACGGGGCGGGGATCCTCGGCGATCCAGCGCATGTGGTCGTTGTTCATGCGCGCGATCGGATTCACGAAATGCTTCTTGATATCGAGGATCTCGTTCTCCTCCTTGTCGAAGGAGAGATGGGCGAAGGTGAAATGCGCGGTGTCGATGGAGCCTTCCAGCGCCTGCACCCAATTGCAGTCCTGCCATTTCTTGCTGACGTAGCGGTGCGAGGCCGGCAGCAATGCCATTTCGAGATCGGGCAGCTCGGGCATCGCGTCCGCCGGACCCATATAGGCCCAGATCATCTCGCCCCATTCGCGCACCGGATAGGATTTGATGCGGATGAGATCCTTGGCGTTGAGATCGGGATAGGAGGTCGGCATGTCGACGCAAGCGCCGTCGGTGTCGAACTTCCAGCCGTGATAGACGCAGCGGATGCCGCATTCCTCGTTTCGTCCGAGCCAGAGATTGGCGCCGCGATGCGGGCAGTATTGGTCGATGACGCCGACCACGCCTCTGCTGTCGCGGAAGGCGAGCAGCTCCTCGCCGAGCACGGTGATCTTCTTCGGCTCGCCGTCAGGCTCGGGGAGCTCTTCGGACAGCAGGACGGGAATCCAGAAGCGGCGCAACAGCTCGCCCATGCCCGTTCCGGGGCCGGACTCGGTCAGAAACGTGTTGTCCTCGGCGCGGAGCATGGACGGTCCTCCGGGGCCTCGTTGTGTTTTTGGTAAGGTTGACGCAAGGCCCGGACGAGGTCAACGCGGACGGGCGGGGTTGCCCGATGGATTTAGGTTCCCGCCTTCCCGCACTGCCAAGGTCGTCGCAACACGTTGAAATTGAAAAAGGTTTCGCTTGCAGGTCGCTCAAGAGGTGTGTTCCGGCACGGACGACAGATCAGGCTGATCGATCTGCACGGGAGCATATTGTGTCTGACTGTTGCGCTCGGGTGACGGCATTCAATGCAATCTGCCGCTAAAGTCAGCATCAACCTGTAATTGTTCCAATCGATTCCTCGGGAGGGTTTCATGAAGGCCTTGATCAAGTCGATCGTGACGACCGTAGCTTCTCTTGCGTTCGCCGGCGCCGCCGCTGCGGCCGATCTTGCCGCGCGTCCTTACACCAAGGCTCCGCCGCCGGTGGCTGC
The DNA here is from genome assembly GCF_054967145.1 of Bradyrhizobium sp. UFLA06-24. NCBI lineage: Bacteria > Pseudomonadati > Pseudomonadota > Alphaproteobacteria > Hyphomicrobiales > Nitrobacteraceae > Bradyrhizobium > Bradyrhizobium sp. UFLA06-24. The sequence continues at coordinate 48,263 of NZ_JADFUE010000003.1, read as the reverse complement.
CGCAATCTACGATTGGTCCGGTATTTATGTCGGCGGTGCGGCCGGCGGCATCTGGAATACGACCAACGGCGACTTCTATAACTTCCCCGGCTTCGGCTGGCGCACGGACAGCCACAGCGACTGGACCGCGGGCGGCTTTGCCGGCATCCAAAAGCAGTGGAACCACGTCGTGTTCGGCGTCGAGGGCGGCTGGAACGCAGTCGGGAACGGCTGGGGAAGCACCATCGCCAACGGCATCGCCGGTCCCTGCGGTTTCGTCGCCGGAATCCAGTCCTGTCAGGCGCGCATCCGCGACATCGGCTATATCGGTGGCCGGCTCGGCTGGGCCTGGGATCGCTGGATGGTGTACGGCCAGGGCGGCTTCGCCCGCGCCCACATCGAGAGCCAGGGCCTGATCAACGCAACCGGCCTCGCCTTCTCGCCCGCCAGCGCCGATCACAATGGCTGGTACGCCGGCGCCGGCTTCGACTATGCGGTGCTCGACTACCTGATCCTCGGCGTGGACTACAAGCACTACGAGTTCGACACGGTCCAGCATAACTGCGCCGGCTGCTTCGCCGACAACCGCAACGTCAATGCCAAGGCCGACTCCGTGATGGGCCGTATCAGCTTCAAGTTCAATCCGTGGCCGGGGGCGGTGGTCGCCAGGTACTGATCAGAGCTTGAGACTCTGAAAGCTCAAGAGCCCGGGTCCATCCCGGGCTCTTTTGTTTTGCGCCGGCGCTGTTCGGCCGTCACACCGGCCGCTCCCCCTTCACCGTGACGCGCGTGCCGGAGCGCGTGTGGGGCCAGTAGTCCCACATGGCGCGGTGCTGGGTGCAGCGGTTGTCCCAGAAGGCGATGGCGTTCTCGGTCCAGCGGAAGCGACACTGGAACAGCGGATTCTCGGCGTGCTGGTAGAGATAGGCCAGCATCGCGTCGCTCTCGTCGCGCGGAATGCCGTTGATGTGGCGGGTGAAGCCGCGGTTGACGTAGAGCGCCTTCTTGCCCGTGACCGGATGCGTGCGCACCACGGGGTGCTCGGCATGCGGATAGGACGGACGATCGGCGACGCCGTAGTTCGCGTAAAGGCCGCGATAGATCGGCTCGCCGTCATGCAGCGCGGTGAGGCCGTCGAGATAGATCTTCATGCGATCCGACAGCGCCTCATAAGCCGCGTACATGTTGGCGAACAGCGTGTCGCCGCCGCGCGGCGGGCACTGCTTGATGTAGAGGATCGAGCCCATCGGCGGCTCGAGATCGCAGGAGACGTCGGAATGCCAGCCCTCGCCGTTGGCGCGCGGCGAGTTCTTGTCGGCATAGATCTTCATCAGCGCCGGGTCTTCGTCCTCGTGCGGCGCGGCAGGATGGACATGCAGCTCGCCGAACTTGCGGCCGAAGGCGAGATGCTGTTTTGGCGTGATGTGCTGGTCGCGGAAGAAGATGACGAGGTTTTCGGCAAGCGCACGGTGAATCTCGTCCATCTGCCTGTTGGACCGCGCATCGCCATCGACGAGCGCGCCGATTTCGACGCCGGAGATTTCCGCGCCGATGATGGGCGTGAGCTTCTCGACCGCGATGGTTTCGTAAGGCGCGCCGTCGTCCGCCGTGTGGCGATAGCGCGGGCCTTGCTTGCCGGCGAGTGAGCTCATGGATGCGTCTCCCGATCGTTCTTGATTGGGAGCCATCGTAGCAATGTAGGGCGGGTTAGCGAAGCGTAACCCGCCAGTTCGCTTCCGCAAAAAAAAGGCGGATTACGCTTGCGCTAATCCGCCCTACGCTTCCGATATGTGAGAAACGCCTACTCCGCCGCGGGCGCGGCGACCTTGGCGCCCTGGCCGTAGCGCTGGTCGATGTAGTCGATCACCAGCGCCTTGAAATCGGCAGAGATGGTCGGACCGCGCAACGTGCGGAACTTCTTGCCGTCGACGAAGACGGGCGCGGCCGGCGCTTCGCCGGTGCCGGGCAAGGAGATGCCGATGTTGGCGTGCTTGGATTCGCCGGGGCCGTTGACGATGCAGCCCATCACGGCGACGTTGAGCTCCTCGACGCCGGGATATTTGCTCTTCCAGTTCGGCATCTCGTCGCGGATGAAGTCCTGGATCGAGCGCGCCAGCTCCTGGAACGTGGTCGAGGTGGTGCGGCCGCAACCGGGGCACGCTGCAACCAGCGGCACGAAGGTGCGGAAACCCATGGTCTGCAACAGCTCCTGGCCGACCTGCACCTCGCGGGTGCGGTCGCCGCCGGGCTCCGGCGTCAACGAGATGCGGATGGTGTCGCCGATGCCCTGCTGCAAGAGGATGCCGAGCGCGGCCGAGGACGCCACGATGCCCTTCGAGCCCATGCCGGCCTCGGTGAGGCCGAGATGGATGGCGTAATCGGAACGCGAAGCGAGATCCTGATAGACCGCGATGAGATCCTGCACCGCCGAGACCTTTGCGGAGAGAATGATGCGGTCCTTGGGCATGCCGAGCTCCTCGGCGCGCGCGGCCGAGAGCAGCGCGGACTGCACCATCGCTTCGCGCGTCACCGCGCGCACGTCGCGCGGATTCGCGGAGGCGGCGTTCTCGTCCATCAGCTTGGTCAAGAGCTCCTGGTCGAGCGAGCCCCAATTGGCGCCGATGCGGACCGGCTTGTTATTCTTGTTCGCGATCTCGATGATGTCGGCGAACTGGGTGTCGCGCTTGTCCTTGAAGCCGACATTGCCGGGATTGATGCGGTACTTGGCGAGCGCCTCGGCGCAGGCCGGATAGGCCGCGAGCAGCTTGTGGCCGATATAGTGGAAGTCGCCGATCAGGGGCGTGGTGATGCCGCGCTTGGCGAGGCCGTCGCGGATATGCGGAACGGCGGCAGCGGCCTCCTCGCGGTCCACGGTAATGCGGACCATTTCGGAGCCGGCGCGCGCGAGCGCTGCGACCTGGGCGATGGTGCCGTCGATGTCGGCCGTGTCGGTGTTGGTCATCGACTGCACGACGATCGGCGCGCCGCCGCCGACGGCAACGTTGCCCACCTTCACCTGGGTCGTCTTGTGCCGGGGCGCGGGGCCCGCGAGGTCGGAATCGATGGTGTTTTCGAGCTTGTTCATGGGGTCCAAATATCAGGTTTTGGTGACGTTCAGCAATGCATCAGCCGGCGCCGCAGCACTTTGGCTCGGACGGTTAACCAGGAAAAGCCCAGCAATTACAAGGACGGCAGCCGCCCCAAAGGCCAGACTCAGGGTGTCGTGCATGATGAAATAGCTACCCACCACGCCAAACAAAGGGGTGATGAAGGTAAAAGCCGACAATTTGCTGGCCGAGTAGGCCTTCACCAGCGCGAACCAAAGCGTGAACGTGGTTCCAACCACCCAGATCGCCTGGAACGCCAGGAGGCCAATCGTGAGCGGGGACGGCGTATGGGTGATGGATTCCCCCGATAGCAGAGCGGCCGTCCCCAGGATCGGGATCGAGGTCGCCACCTGGTAGCCCAGCGCCTTCTCGGGCGCGGCGAAGCGCAGCCGCGTGCCCTTGGCGACCAGCGTGGTCGCGGCCCAGAGCGATGCGCCGCCGACGATCATGAGATCGCCGAGCAGAACGTGGGAATCGACATTGGCCTGGGGAACGCCGATCGCGAGCGCGACCCCCGCAAAGCTCACTGCGAGACCCAGCCATTGCGTGCCGCCAAGGCGCTCGCCCAGCATCTGATAAGAGCCGAGCGCGACGAAGAATGGCGCAGTGTAGAGGAACACGACCGCGCGGGAGGCCGTGGTGAGCCGCAGGCCCTGGAAGATCAGCACGAACTCGATGCCGAACATCAATCCGGCGATCAGGCCGGGCTTCCATGTGCCGTCATTCTCGAAGAATTTGACGCCGCGAAACGTGCCGATGAGGAACAGCACCGGCAGCGCGCCGATCGAACGGATCATCGCCTGCAGCATCGGAGGCACATCCGGCAGCACCAGCTTCACCGCGATCTGGTTGAAGCCCCAGGTCAGGCAGAGCATCAGCATCAGGGCGACGGCGCCGGCACTGAGAGGGCGTGCGGCGGAGGGGATGGTTTGAGGTGCGGACATGTCTTCCTGGGACCGGCTTTGGCGCCGTTGTTGCTTGATCGATCAGACGGCGGTCTCTTCACCTCTCCCCAGCGGGGAGAGGTCGATTTGCTCCCGGCGATGCGGAGCATCGTCCGGCGCAAATCGGGTGAGGGGGCGCCGGTCCCACGAGAGAGCGAAGCCCCTCACCCGCGCCTTCGGCGCGACCTCTCCCTTTGGGAGAGGCGGCCACCGCCGTTTTGGCTCGACCTGGTTTCATCTCTCTAAGAGACTTTCTGGCAATGGGTGCAGATGCCCGTGATCTCGACCACGGACAATTTCGGCGCGAAGCCTGACGCACGCGCCGCGGCGTTGAGATCTCCGGCAAAGGACCCCGACGGGATCTCGCCGACCAGGCCGCAGCGCTCGCAGATCAGGAACGCCACCGCCGAGGTCGCGTCGTGGTCGTGGGCGGCGCAGGCGAGATAGGCGTTGCGGCTCTCGATGCGATGCACGAGACCGTTCGCCATCAGGAAATCGAGGGCACGGTAGACCGTGATCGGCGCCGGTCGTGGCATCGACTTGGCCAGTTCGTCGATCACCTCATAAGCCCCGAGCGGGCGGTGGCTGGAGAGCAGCGCCCCCAGCACCTGGCGGCGGATCGGCGTGAATTTCTGCGCGCGAGCCTCGCAAACCGCCTCCGCATGCGTCAGCGCGTCCGCGGTGCAGCGGCCGTGATCATGGTCGGGCGTCGGAAATACCGGCTTTGCGAGGGTCATCCGGCCTGCCTTCTAACATTTCGGCCGGGGAACCCAAAGCGCGACCGCCGCCGCGGCGGTCAGCCATGCTTTTGCCGCGGGACAGCGTCGCGGCGCGCCGCCATGAAAAATTCATAAGCTTGCTTATTATATTCTGAGCTTATTGGAGACCAAGCTTATGACCCGCGGGTCTGTCGACCAGAATTTCCTCTTCACGCTCGGCGAGCTCTACCGCCTGTTGCGCGTCTATGCCGACAAGGAGGCCTCGCGCTTCGGCATCACTCGCGCCCAATGGGCGGTGCTGGCCAAGGTCGAGCGCAGCGAGGGCATGAAACAGTCGGAACTCGCCGAATTGCTGGAGATGCAGCCGATCACGCTGACGCGGCTGATCGACAAGCTCTGCGACAACGACTGGATCGAGCGCCGCAGCGACGCCTCGGACCGCCGCGTCAAGCGTCTTTACCTCAAGAAGGCCGGCCGTGCGCTGCTCGGCAAGATGAGCGGCCTCAAATCCGAGCTGACCGCCAACGCGCTCGACGGCATCAGCCCGACCGATGCCCACCGTCTCCTCACCCAACTCGAAACCATCAAAGAAAACGTGCGGAGCGCGATCCAGGCATCAGGCGCGGAGCAAGCACGCAAGGAGCAGCGCTATGGCTGATCAGGTTCTCAAGTTCCAGCCCGAGCAGAAGCTCGACAGCGGCAAGCCGACCAAGAAGGCCGGCACCGACCCGCGCCGGCGTATCACTGCCGGCCTGCGCCGCTATCGCCGCTTCCTGCTGATGGTGGTGCTTCCGATCGTCGCCGTGATCGCCGGCCTGACCTTCTACCTGAATGGCGGCCGCTATGTCGGCACCGACGATGCCTATGTCGGCGCGCAGAAGGTGCTGGTGACCCCCGATATCTCCGGCAAGATCCAGAAGGTGGTCGTGAAGGAAGGTCAGCTCGTCAAGCAGGGCGACGTGCTGTTCGAGATCGACCCCGTGCCGTTCCAGCTCGCCGTCGACGAGGCCAAGGCGCAGCTGATGCAGGCCAAGACGACCTATGACAATTTGCGCGCCAACATCAAGATCTACGGCGACATGCTCGATCTCGCCCAGAAGGGCGTCGACCTGAAGCAGCGCGACGTCGAACGCAAGCAGGCGCTGGTGAAGAACAGTTTCGGCTCACAACTCGACCTCGACAACGCGTCGAACGCGCTGGTCACCTCGGGCTCGATCGCGCAATATGTCAGGCAGCAGATCTCGACGGCCAAGACCCAGCTGCTCGGCGATCCCGACCTGCCGCTGGAGAAATTCCCGCCCTACGCCCAGGCCAAGTCCAAGCTCGAAAACGCCGAACGCAATCTCGACCACGCCGTGGTGCGCGCCTCGATGGGCGGCATCGCGACTCAGGTCGAGCAGATCCAGCTCGGCCGCTATGTGGCCGCCGGCACGCCGGTGTTCACCATCATCGACGTTGCCCATCCCTGGGTCGATGCCAATCCGAAGGAGAGCGACCTCACCTACGTGACCGAAGGGCAGCCCGTTACGTTGGAAGTCGACGCATTCCCGAACCACGTCTTCAAGGGCAAGATCGGCTCGCTCTCGCCAGGCACGGGCGCGCAATTCGCGATCCTGCCGCCGCAGAACGCCACCGGCAATTTCGTCAAGGTGGTGCAGCGCGTGCCGATCCGCATCTATTTCGACGAGACCGACAAGGACGTGAAGAAGCTGAAAGCCGGCATGAGCGTCTACGCCACCATCGACACCGGGCACAAGCGCTCGCTCGCCGGACTGTTCGGTCTGTCGGCGACCGCGAGCCAAGACAAAGATCAGGATTGATCCGATGTCCGGCCCCAATGCCAACCTGATGGTTCCCGGCCTGCGCCGGAATATGGTGACGATCTGCGCCATGACCGCGACCATCATGCAGGCGCTGGACACCACCATCGCCAACGTCGCCTTGCCCTACATGCAGGGCACGCTGTCGGCCTCGCAGGACCAGATCAACTGGGTGCTGACCTCCTACATCGTCGCGGCTGCGATCATGACCGCGCCGGTCGGCTGGATCGCCAATCGGTTCGGCCGCAAGCGCATCTTCATCATCTGCTCGGCGGGCTTCACCATGGCCTCGGTGCTTTGCGGCCTTGCCCAGGACATCAACCAGATGGTGCTGTTCCGTCTGCTGCAGGGTGTGTTCGGCGCCGCGCTGGTGCCGTTATCGCAATCGGTCATGCTGGACTATTACACGCTGCAGGAACGCGCCAAGGCGATGTCGATCTGGGGCATGGGCGTGATGATGGGCCCGATCATGGGGCCATCGCTGGGCGCGTGGCTGACCGAGACCTATTCCTGGCACTGGGTGTTCTTCGTCAACCTGCCGTTCGGCGCGATCACGGTGATCGGGCTCATCATCTTCATGGACGAGACCAGGAAGGACCTGAGCCTCAGATTCGACTGGTTCGGCTTCGCCGCGCTGGCGGTCGCGATCGGGGCGCTGCAGCTCGCGCTCGACCGCGGCGAGCAATTGGGCTGGCTCGAATCCAACGAGATCATCGCCGAGTTCGTCGTCTCGGCCGTCGCCTTCTATTTCTTCCTCGCGCACTCCTTCACGACCTCGACGCCTTTCATCCGCTTCGCGCTGTTTCGGGATCGCAACTTCGTCACCGGCTGCGTATTCATGATCGTCATGGGGCTCGTGCTGTTCTCGACCATGGCGCTGGCCTCGCCCTACATGCAGAACGTGATCGGCTATCCCATCATCACCGCCGGCCTCTTGCTGGCGAGCCGCGGCTTCGGCACCTTCTTCGCCATGATGCTGGTCGGCCGCATGATGCGTTACTTCGAGGCGCGGACCCTGATCATCTCGGGCCTGACGCTGACCGCGGGCTCGTTGTTCCAGATGACCGGCTGGACCGATTTGACCCAGGTGCCGGAGATCGTGACCGTCAGCGTCATCCAGGGCTTCGGCTTCGGCCTGGTGTTCGTGCCGCTCTCGACCGTGGCGTTCCTAACGCTCTCCAACGATCTTCGCACCGACGGCACCGCGATGCTGACGCTGATGCGCAACGTCGCAAGCTCGGTCGGCATCTCCGTCGTCATCGCCCAGCTGACGCAGGGGACGCGGCGGACCTATGCGATCCTGTCCGAGCACATCAACCCGTTCAACCAGGCGCTGCAGATGCCTGATGTCAGCCGCATGATCGATCTCACCACCAACGCCGGGCGCGCCATGGCGGACAGGATGGTCAGCGTGCAGGCGCAGATCATCGCGTTTTCGCACGACTACCAGCTCGTGATGTTCTTCATCCTCTGCACCATCCCGCTGGCGCTGCTGATCGGTTCGACCAAGGCCACGCTGCGCAAACAGGCGGCGGGGCCGGAACATGCGGTGATGGAGTAGGCCAAGCTCGCACTACCTTCGTCATTGCGAGCGTAGCGAAGCAATCCAGAATCTTTCCGCAGTGACGGTCTGGATTGCTTCGTCGCAAGTGCTCCTCGCAATGACGATGCGGATGCAGGGCGCCAGGCAATCGCAACTCCCCTACAACAACTCCTCGCAGCCGAGATCCTCGACCGCCATCATCACACGCTCCAGATTGTTCCACCAGATCCCCGGTGGGAGGTCGATAGCCCATTGCCAGACCGGTTTGGTGATGTGCCAGAGCACCGACCAGCGATAGTCCTGGTCGAGCGCGCCGCGCGTGTAGCCGGCGACGCCCTGGGCGAGCAGCGTCTCGTAGTAGCGATTAAGGAGCGCCCGCTCGAGCGCCTGCCGGCGCTCCGGATACCATTGGATCGCCATCATGTAGGCGAGATCGTGGGTCGGCACATTGATGCCCCACAGGTCGAAATCGAACATGCGCACGGTACCGGCGACGCCGGCGCGGGGCAGCAGGAAATTCCAGGTATGCGCATCACCGTGGACGATGCTGACGTGGCGGTGCGAATGATAGCGCTGCGACAGCCGGGCCGACTGCTCGATGAGACGGCGATAGAGAATGCGCCGTTCCTCGCTCAGGCGATCGCCGATCTCATCGGCGAAACGATCGTAATGACCGGCGAAGGTCTCCATGCGCGCGGCGCTATCCTCGATGCTCGACCAGGTGCCGACGGTCTCGCCGAGGTCGGGATGATTCCACCATGCCGCGTGCATGCGCGCCAGCGTTGTGACGATCGCCATCGACTGCTCTCGCGATGGTGGCAGCGTCGGTACAGTCGCCAGTTCATGGCTGTCAGTGAGATCTTCGAGCAGGAGATGCCAGCTCCCGCTCTCCGCGTCGAAACGTCCGTCGAAGCAGCGCGGCACGATTCCCGGCGGCATGTTCGGCCCGAGCTGCGTGTAAAAGGCGACTTCGTGCTCGCCGCGATCTGCAAGAGTCCCCACGAAGGCGGCATGCGCCATCTTCAGAATCAGCGATTGCGGGGCGCCGGTGGACTCGCCGACATAGCGCAGGCCGAGGCGGATGATGCGCGACACGACGGTGTCGCGCTGATGCAGCACCTTCACCTCGCGCACGGCGCCGGCGTCCAGCGCGCCGGCCCTGCGCAGCGCGGCCGTCAGTCGGGAGGGCTCGACGACGTCAGGCAATTGTGGAGGTGTCATGAAATTCACGATGCCCCTGTCCCTGGCTATACTGCACGATCGCAGCCCCGCGCGCCAGCGGCCGAACTGACGCCTGATTTCACGCCGCGGCGGTCGAGTCGCGCACGGTGCGGACGACGACCGATCGCAGCGATTCCAGATTGGCCGCCATGCCCGCGATGGCCTGCCTGACCTCCGCGGCACGCTCGTTCACCGAAGCGGCGTCACGGCTGACATTGGCGATCTTGGCCGAGACCTCCTTGGCAGCGGATGCCGATTCGGAGATCGACCGGGCGATCTCCCGCGTCGCGGCGTCCTGCTCTTCCATCGCGGCCGCAACCGAGGTCGCCACGCCGTCGATCTCGGCGATATGGCCGCCCATGGTCTCGACGGCATCGACGGCGGCCTCGGTCGAGGCCTGGATCTCCGCGATCAGGCGTCCAATCTCCTCGGTCGATTTCGCGGTCTGGTCGGACAGGGATTTCACTTCGGCAGCGACGACCGCAAAACCGCGACCGGCCTCGCCGGCGCGCGCCGCCTCGATCGTGGCGTTGAGCGCGAGCAGATTGGTCTGGCCGGCGATGCCGCCGATGAGGTCGGAGACCTCGGCAATCTTCTTCACCGACCCTGCCAGCGCCTGGATGGTCGAACGCGCCTGCTCGCGGCCCGCGACCGCGGACTTGGTGACAGCAGAGGTGCGCCCGACCTGCGTTGCGATCTCCCGGATCGAGGCGCTCAGCTCTTCGGCGGCGGCCGAAACGGTCTGCGAACTGCCGAGCGCCTGGGTGGAGGCTGCGGCGACCGCCTGCGATTCCGAGGACAGGGATCGCGCGATCTCGGACAGGCTCGAGGCAGCGCGCTCGACACCTTGCGTCGCCGCACTGGCGGTGTCGACCGAGCGGCCGGTCTCGCGCTCGACGGTCTCGGCCATCTGGTGCAGCGCACCGCGCTTTGCAAGTGCCGCCTCCTGCTCTTGCCGCAACTGCTCCTCGCGCAGGCGCGAATTCTCGATCGCTCCCTGCTTGAACACCTCTAGCGCGCCAGCCATCGAGCCGACCTCGTCCTGACGATGCGCGAATGGAATATCGGCGGCGAGATCGCCTCTGGCGAGCTTCTGCATCGTGTCCGTCATGCGGACGATCGGGCGCACCACGCCGAGCGCAACGCCGAGCAGGCCCGCGGCAATGAAGGCGAGCACGGCTGCTGAGACGCCGAGCAGAATAAGGAGCATTGCGCTGTCGCGGTCGGCGGCCAGCTTCTCCATATCGGCATTCTGCTTGTTGGCGCTGTCGACGATGCTGTCGATGACGGTGCGATGCGCAGTGTAGGCGTCCTTGAGCTGTGCATAGGCGCGTTCGGCACTGGCCATATCCTTGGCCTTGAGCGCCGGCAGGAGCTGATCGGACAATAGCTTCCAGAACTTCTGCACCTCGGCGTCGGACCTGGACACCAAAGCCGTCTTCAGGTCGGCCGAGAGGCTGGAGGCAGTCCAATAGGCCTTGCGCTCGTCGTAATCCTTGCGGAGCTGGACCAGGCGCTCGCCATGGGCCGCCAACTGGTCCGGCTCGCGCATGGCGAGGGTGGCTTCGAGATAGGCCTCGATGACATATTCCGGAGGCGGCAGGATATCGGCGATGAGGTCATTGCCGAGCTTGATATCGGAATAGAGCGGCCCGCCGACCTTCAGCTCGCGCAGGGCATAGAGGCTGGTCGAGACGACCGCCGTGAAGCCGATGGCCAGAACGATGCCAAACGCTATGATCGCCGATGTCAGCGAAAGACGAATCTTCATGAAACAATCCGATAGCCCGCGCCAAATAAGACGAAGATTATAGGACTGTGGTAAACACGGACTTTATTCGCGCGGAAATTGCATCCCGCGCGCCCCCCCGGGGAAATACGGGAGCACTGCCGGCGACCTGACGTCGCCGGCATGCCTTGCCTCACACGTCGAAGAACACCGTCTCGCCGTCGCCCTGCAGGCGCAGGTCGAGGCGATAGACCGGCTTGCCGGCCTCGCGCACCGCGATCAGCGTGGCGCGGCGGTCGGCCGGCACCAGCGACAGCACGGGATCGGCGGCATTGCCGGCCTCGTCACTGAAATAGATGCGGGTGTAGAGATGCCGGAGCATGCCGCGCGCGAACACCGCCAGGACGATGTGCGGCGCCTGTGGCTTGCCATCAGGATCGGGAACCGTGCCCGGCTTGATGGTGTCGAAGGAATAATTGCCGTCCTTGTCGGTACCGCAGCGGGCAAAGCCACGGAAGCTCGCGTTCGGCAGCGCGCGCTTGTCCTGCGGATCGGCGTAGCGGCCCTGCGCATCCGCCTGCCAGATCTCCAGCATGGCGTCGGGCACGACTGCACCGTCGCCGTCGAGCACCCGGCCCTCGATGCGGACGCGGTCGCCGGAGACATCGGGCGTCAGCGTCGAGTTGGTGAAGGCATCATTCCAAGCGTACTCGCCTGTCGGCGTCAGGCCGTATTTGAAGAAAGGGCCGACCGTCTGCGACGGCGTGATCCCCTCGGGCTTCGCAGAATTCTGCACGTTAGTGGGTCTCCATGGGGGTGGCGTTCTTGCCGCGCAGCACGATGTCGAAGCGGTAGCACAGCGCCCATTCGGGCTTGGTATTCTCCAGGTCGAACGAGGAGACCATGCGCATCCGCGCCTTCTCGTCCGGCACCGAGTTGAAGATCGGATCGAACGGGAACAGCGGATCGCCCGGGAAGTACATCTGTGTCACCAGGCGCGAGACGAAGGAATGACCGAACACCGAGAGATGGATGTGGGCGGGACGCCAGGCATTGTGGTGATTGCCCCACGGATAGGCGCCGGGCTTGATGCTGACGAAGCGATAATAGCCTGATGCATCGCTCACCGTGCGGCCCGCGCCGGTGAAGTTCGGATCGAGCGGCGCCGGATGCTGGTCGCGGACATGGACGTAGCGGCCGCAGGCATTGGCCTGCCAGATCTCGACCAGCGTGTTGGCCACGCCACGGCCGTCCTCGTCACGGACATGGCCGTGCACGATGATGCGCTCGCCGAGCGGCTCGCCCGTGTGCTGGGTGGTGAGGTCGTTGTCGCCCTCGCGCACGGTTTCGTGGCCGTACACGGGCCCGGTGAGTTCCGACAGGGTGTGGCGCATCGGGATCAAGGGCTTGTTCGGCGCACGCTTGATCGAGCTCTTGTACTCGGGCGACAGCGGCAGCGGATGCGCCTTGTTGCTGTCGGTGGGATAGATGAATGTCATTGGCGAACTCCTCCCCGGCCATTCCGGTGGCCGGACACCTTTGCGCCAATCATTATAGAATATAACTAATTTAGGGAAGCCGCTTTCGCGCCCTCCCCTCACTGTGGCCGGCCTGTCCTATTTGATCGGCGCGCGCGGCAGCACGGCCTCGCCGGCCTCGAGCCGGTAGGTGTGGTCGAGCGAATACCAGGTCGCCGAAACGTCGCGCGCGGTCGGATGCGGCGTCTCGTGGCGCACGAACTTGCCGATCAGCGCCTGCGTCACGCCGAACTGCACGTCGCTGTCGATATGAGGATCGTTGGGATCGTAGACCTGCGAGATCAGCACCTTGAAGCCGGGCTTGCAGATCAAAGCGTGCAGATGCGCCGGACGATAGGGATGCCGGCCCTGCGCCTCGAGCAGACGGCCGACGACGCCGTCGGTCGGAATCGGATAGCCGATCATCATCACCGAGCGGAAGGAAAAGCGCCCGTCGGCATCGGTGGTGAACTTGCCGCGCAGGTTCATGTTGGCCTGCTCGGGATCCTGGTTCTCGTAAAGCCCGACCGGCGAGGCGTGCCAGACATCGACCTCCGCCCCGACCACCGGACGGCCGTCCTTGTCGACGACGCGGGCGCTGACGAACAGCGGCGCGCCGGGGGTTTCGGAGCGGACGATCGACCCATCGTTCTCCACCCGCGGCGAGTTCAAACGCCAGAACGGGCCGAGCAGCGATTGATCGGTTTCCGTATTGCCCTGGTCGCCGTTGTTGAGCAGGCAGACCAGCGACGAGACGCCGAGCGAGCCCGCCATCAGCACCACTTCGTTATGCGTGTCGGTGGTCAGCTTTCCGAGCTCGGCAATGATAGAGGTGGCGTCGCGGAATTCCTTCTCGGTCAGCCTGACGTCACGGACGAAGCCGTGCAAATGCTTGACCAGCGAGACCATGATCTGCTGCATCCGCGGATCGGACGTCCGCTCCATCACCGCCAGAGCGGCGGCCGTGACGTCCTGCTCGCGCGCGATGATCATGGTGTTCTCCCAACCACCGGACTCTTCGCCTCTCCCCGCAAGCGGGGAGAGGGAGAGAAGAGAACTCAGTTCACCTTCTCGATCGCGACAGCCACGCCCTGGCCGACACCGACGCACATGGTGGCGAGCGCGAGCTTGCCGCCGCGCTTCTCCATGCCGTGCACGGCGGTGAGCGCGAGGCGCGCGCCGCTCATGCCGAGCGGATGGCCGAGCGCGATGGCGCCGCCATGCGGATTGACGAAATCGGCATCGTCGGCGACGCCGAGCTGGCGCATGCAGGCGATGCCCTGCGAGGCGAAGGCTTCGTTCAGCTCGATCAGGTCGAAATCGGTGATCTTCTTGCCGAGCCGCTCCATCAGCTTGCGGGTGGCCGGTACCGGGCCGATGCCCATGATGCGCGGCGGCACGCCGGCCGAAGCGAGACCGAGAATGCGCGCGCGCGGCGTCAGGCCGTGCTTCTTCACAGCGGCTTCGGACGCCAGGATCATCGCGGCCGCGCCGTCATTGACGCCGGAGGCATTGCCGGCGGTGACCGTGCCGGGATTGCGCACGATCGGCTTCAACTTGGCGAGCCCTTCGAGCGTGGTCTCGGGGCGCGGATGCTCGTCCTTGTCGACGGTGATGGGGCCGGCCTTGCCGCCGGGAATGGTGATCGGCGTGATCTCTTCGGCGAAATAGCCCGATGCGATCGCCTTGCCGGCGCGCTGCTGCGAGCGGATGGCGAAGGCATCCTGGTCGGCGCGCGAAACCTGGAATTCCTCGGCGACGTTCTCGCCGGTCTCCGGCATCGCGTCGACGCCGTACTGCGCCTTCAGCAGCGGATTGATGAAGCGCCAGCCGATGGTGGTGTCGAAGATCTCGGCGGAGCGCGAGAACGCTTCCTGCGCCTTGCCCATCACGAAGGGCGCGCGGGTCATGGATTCGACGCCGCCGGCAATCGCCAGCTCGATCTCGCCGGAGCGGATGGCGCGGCCCGCGGCGCCGACCGCGTCGAGGCCCGAGGCGCAGAGCCGGTTGAGGGTCTGGCCGGGCACCGAATCCGGCAGGCCTGCGAGCAGCAGGGCCATGCGCGCGACATTGCGATTGTCCTCGCCGGCCTGGTTGGCGCAGCCGAAGAAGACTTCGTCGACCTGCGCCCAGTCCAGATTGGGATGCTTGGCCATCAGCGCCTTGATCGGGGCGGCCGCGAGGTCGTCGGCACGCACCTTGGCGAGCGAGCCGCCGAAACGGCCGATCGGGGTCCGTACGGCATCGCAGATAAAGACGTCACGCATCGTTGTTCTCCCTGGCTGCCGCGGTCCGGCCCAAATTCTTTAATGTCGGCGGAGTTTTAGGAGGGCGTCCGCGGCAGGTCAATTGACCGATACACGCGTGTTCCGAGGGGGTGCACGCCGACCACGCATGCCGCGATGCGGACAACGTGGAAAACCTCGGCGATCAGGCCAAACCGATAGGAGCTGGAGGCGAAATTTTGTAGGTTGCGCGGCCCATGACGATGCAACAGCCGATCCCCGCGCCGCCCCCCAACGAGGTCCCCGCTCAGCCCGCGGAAGCCGCTGCGCGCGTCACGCCGATGATGGAACAGTATCTGGAGATCAAGGCGGCACATCAGGGCCTCCTGCTGTTCTACCGGATGGGCGACTTCTACGAGCTGTTCTTCGAGGACGCCGAGATCGCGTCCAAGACGCTCGGCATCGTCCTGACCAAGCGCGGCAAGCATCAGGGTGCCGATATCCCGATGTGCGGCGTGCCGGTCGAGCGCTCCGAGGACTATCTGCACCGCCTGATCAGCGCCGGCCACCGGGTCGCGGTGTGCGAGCAGACCGAGGACCCTGCGGCCGCGAAGGCACGCGGCAACAAGAGCGTCGTGCGCCGCGGCGTGGTGCGGCTGGTCACGCCGGGCACGCTGACCGAGGACACGCTGCTGGATGCGCGCGCCAACAACTATTTGCTGGCGATCGCACGTGCCCGCTCCTCCGCCGGCGGCGACCGTTTCGGGCTTGCCTGGATCGACATCTCCACGGCTGAGTTCACCGTCACCGAAGTTTCGGGTGGCGAGCTCGCCGCAACGCTGGCGCGCATCAACCCGAACGAGGCCATCATCACCGACGCGCTCTATGGCGACAACGAACTCGCGCAGACCTTGCGCGAGCTCCCGGCGGTGACGCCGGTCACCCGCGACGTCTTCGACGGCGCCACCGCGGAGAAGCGGCTCTGCGACTATTTTGCGGTCGCGACCATGGACGGGCTGACGCAGCTGTCGCGGCTGGAGGCCAGTGCTGCAGCCGCCGCCGTCACCTATGTCGACCGCACCCAGGTCGGCAAGCATCCGCCGCTGTCACCGCCCTCGCGCGAAGCCTCCGGCGCGACCATGGCGATCGATCCCGCCACCCGCGCCAATCTGGAGCTGACGCGAACGCTCGCGGGCGAGCGTCGCGGCTCGCTGCTCGATGCGATCGATTGCACGGTAACCTCGGCCGGCTCGCGTCTGCTGGCACAGCGGCTCGCCGCGCCTTTGACGGACCCAGCGGCGATCGCGCGGCGGCTCGATGCCGTCAGCGCCTTCGTGGCGGATTCGGCTACGCGCGAAGACATCCGCAGCATTTTGCGCGGCGCGCCCGACATGTCGCGGGCGCTCGCCCGTCTCTCGGTCGGCCGCGGCGGCCCGCGCGACCTCGCGGGCCTGCGCGACGGCATCCTCGCCGCCGACCAGGTGCTGGCGCGGCTCGGCGAACTCGACCAGCCGCCGCAGGAGATCGCCGCGGTGATGGCGGCGCTGAAGCGGCCGTCACGCGAGCTCGCGGCCGAATTCGCCCGCGCGCTCGACGAACAACTGCCGCTGATCAAGCGCGACGGCGGTTTCGTTCGCCAAGGCTACGAGCCGGCGCTCGACGAGGCGCGAAACCTGCGCGACGCCTCGCGCCTGGTCGTGGCCTCAATGCAGGCGCGCTACGCCGACGACACCGGCGTCAAGGCGCTCAAGATCCGGCACAACAACGTGCTCGGCTATTTCGTCGAGGTGACCGCGCAGCACGGCGACAAGCTGATGTCCGCGCCGCTCAACGCGACCTTCATCCACCGCCAGACGCTGGCGGGCCAGGTGCGCTTCACGACTTCGGAGCTCGGCGAGATCGAAGCCAAGATCGCCAATGCCGGCGACCGCGCGCTCAACCTCGAGCTCGAGATCTTCGAGCGGCTCTGTGCCAAAGCGATCGAGATCAGCGATGATCTGCGGGCCGCTGCGCAAGGCTTTGCGCTGCTCGATGTTGCGACCTCGCTGGCCAAGCTCGCGGTCGATGAGAATTATGTCCGCCCGGAGGTCGACGGCTCGCTCGGCTTTGCAATCGAGGCCGGCCGTCATCCCGTGGTCGAGCAAGCCCTGAAGCGCAATGGCGAGCCGTTCATCGCCAATTCCTGCGACCTCTCGCCGAGCCCAGCGCAAAAATCCGGCCAGCTCTGGCTGCTGACCGGCCCGAACATGGCGGGTAAATCGACCTTCCTGCGCCAGAACGCGCTGATTGCCCTGCTCGCGCAGATCGGCAGCTTCGTGCCCGCCGCGCGCGCGCGGATCGGCATCATCGACCGCCTGTTCTCGCGCGTCGGCGCCGCCGACGATCTCGCCCGCGGCCGCTCCACCTTCATGGTGGAGATGGTCGAGACCGCGGCGATCCTGAACCAAGCCGGCGAACGTTCGCTCGTCATCCTGGATGAGATCGGCCGCGGCACCGCGACCTTCGACGGCCTCTCCATTGCCTGGGCCGCGATCGAGCATCTGCACGAGAGCAATCGCTGCCGCACGCTGTTCGCAACGCATTATCACGAGCTCACTGCGCTCTCGGCAAAACTGCCGCGCACGTTCAATGCGACGGTGCGGGTCAAGGAATGGCAGGGCAATGTCGTGTTCCTGCACGAGGTGCTGCCGGGCTCGGCCGACCGTTCCTACGGCATCCAGGTGGCAAAACTAGCCGGCCTGCCGCCGGCCGTGATCACGCGCGCGAAATCGGTGCTGGCAAAACTCGAAGCTCAGGACCGCGGCCAGACCGCGCGTGCGCTGGCCGACGATCTGCCGCTGTTCGCGGTGCCCTCACGCGCCGCCGCCGAGGCTGCGCCGCCGAGTGAGGCCGAGCTGCTGATGGAGGCGGTGAAGAAGTTGCATCCCGACGAGATGTCGCCGCGCGAAGCGCTGGATGCGCTCTATGCGCTGAAGGCGAAACTGCCGAAGCAGTGACGGGTGCTGTAGGGTGGGCAAAGGCGCAAAGCGCCGTGCCCACGATCTCTCTGTAACCGCTGAAGAACGTGGGCACGCTTCGCTTTGCCCACCCTACGATTCCTGCGCGCTTTGCTACGCCCTCGCCGCCATAGCCGCTGCTTCCGCGGCAGCGCGCTGCATGCTGGTCGACATCTCGTTCGTCACCGTGCTCTGCTCTTCGATCGCGGCGGCGGTCGAGGTGACATATTCGCTGACGTTGTTGATCGCCTGCTTGATCGAGCTCAGCGCGCTGACGACATCGCCGGAAATGCCGTTGAGGCTGCCGATCTCCTGGCCGATCTTGTCGGTGGCCTGTTTCGCCTGGTTGGCGAGGCTCTTCACTTCGGACGCCACCACGGCAAAACCACGACCGGCTTCACCGGCGCGGGCGGATTCGATCGTGGCGTTCAGCGCCAGCAGGTTGATCTGGCCGGTGATGCTGTTGATCATCTCGACGATGCCGCTCATCGCCTGCGCGGCTTCGGTCAGACGTTGCGCCTGGGCATCGGCGGCGGCGACTTGATCCACGGCGCTCATCGCGGTCTCGCGCGACTTGGTCATTGCCTCGGAGATCTCGCGCACCGAAGCGTTGAGTTCCTCCGAACCGGCCGCGACGGATTCCATCATGCCGCGGACGCGCTCGTTGCCCATGCGGACCAGCACCTGCTTGGTGGTGTCGGTGGCATATTTCACGACCTTGAACGGCTTGCCGTTGAGGTCGAAGATCGGATTGTAGGAGGCCTGGATATAGACTTCCTTGCCGCCCTTGCCGATGCGCTTGTATTCCCCGGCCTGGTACTGGCCGCGGTTGAGCGCGGCCCAGAACTCGCGATAGGCCGCGCCGTCGCGCTCGCTGGGCTCCACGAACATGCTGTGATGCTTGCCCTTGATCTCGGCCAGCGAATAGCCGAGCGCGGTGAGGAAGTTGGCATTCGCGGTATTGACCGTACCGTCCATGTTGAACTCGATCACCGCCTGGGCCTTGTCGATCGCCGCGATCTGACCGGCGAGGTCGGCGTTCTTCAGCTTCTGCGCGGTGACGTCGGTCGCGAACTTGACGACGCCGTAGGGTTTTCCGCTTTCGTCGAGCAGCGGATTGTAGGAAGCGAGGATCCAGACCTCCTTGCCGCCCTTGCCGATCCGTTTGAACTCTCCCGCCTGGTAGTCGCCGCGGTTGAGCGCGGCCCAGAATTCGCGATAGGCCGCGCCGTTGCGGTCAGCTTCTGCGACGAACAGGCTGTGGTGCTTGCCCTCGATCTCGGCAAGCGAATAGCCGAGCGCGTTGCAGAAATTCTCGTTGGCCGTGACGATGGTGCCATCGAGCTTGAACTCGATGACGGCCTGGGCGCGGCTGATGGCGGCGATCTTCGAAGCATCCGTCATGCTCCGGATTTTCTTCGCAGTGATGTCGGTCGCAATCTTGGCGACCATCACCGTCTTGCCGTCGCCGTCGAGCACCGGATTGTAGGACGCTTCGATCCAGACCTCGCGGCCGCCTTTCGCGATCCGTTTGAACTCCCGCGCCTGATACTCGCCGCGGTTCAATGCAGCCCAGAACGCCTTGTACTCGGCACTGTCGCGCTGGTCGGCCGGCACGAACATGGAATGATGCTTGCCCTGGATTTCGCCAAGCTGATAGCCGAGGGCGTCGAGAAAATTCTTGTTGGCCGTGATGATCGTGCCATCCAGATTGAATTCGATCATCGCCTGAGAGCGGCCGATAGCATCGAGCCGCGCTTGTGCATCAACCTGGGATTTGCGACCGAACATCAAAGAATCTCCATCTCGAAATTAGGTGGACAGCTCGTGGGGGAAGTGAACGTCGCGGCGACACAGCCGTACTCAAATCGACAATTCCCGCGAGTCCCCTGCACTCGGATGCAATCGGGACGGGTTCCGCGCTGACAACAGCGGAAGCGGGTACGCTCGGTTATTCGTAGATGAAAAGCGCGAAGAAAGTTCTAATGGACCTGTCGTAAACAGGCAGGAGCCGGCACCGCGGGACGCCTGCCGAGGGCGGCGCCAATCACGGGCGCAATTTGAAATGACACATGTCATTCAATGGCTTGTTCGAACGCGACACTGATTGCCGGCATCCCGGAACGGACTTTGCGCAGCGCGGTGTCGAGCTGATCCGTAGTCTCACGGTGACCGCGCCTGCATCGCGCGCCGGCCGATCCACCACAGCGTCAGATTCCACATCACGCAGGTTGCAAGCGCAAGACAAAGGCCTACCGGCGATCCAAATTCCACGACCGCAACGTGCATCACCGCGATCGCCATGCCGAATCCGAGTAGCCCCCAGGCTGAGTTGGCGAGCACGGCGGCGGTCGGCGGTCCGCCGATACGCGGATGCAGGATCACCATCATGCTGGAGAACACCACCGGATACAGCGCGATGACGCCGCTGATCCGCGGCCCGACCCAACCCGAGGTCGAGACGACGATGGCGACGAGAGTCGCGACGAGCGAGGCCCGCATCGGAATGTCGTACCAGCGGCGCGTCACCAGCGGCATCTTCACGTGGCGATAGCCTGACAGCAGCGGGATGCAAATACCGAACGCGACGAAATTCGCGGCGAGCCCGGCGATCAGGGTCCAGTCGAACATGCGGATGACCGAGGCCAGCGCGATCCAGAGCGCGACGGCGCTGCCGCAACTCACGACCAGACTATGCCGCTGCGCCAGCACGACATAGGTGAGAGCCATGAAGATCGTCGCGGCATTGACCGGAAGACTCGACAATGCGCCCTGAGCGATGAAGGCAGCGTCATGGTCAATGGCGAGGAAGACGTAGGAAGGACCGGCGGAAACCGGCAAGGTCGCGACCAGCGCGCCGATCACGGGGCCCGCGCGCTCGGTGATGACGGACGCCGACACGACGAACGCCGCGGCGATCGCCATGCGCAGGAGGAGGAAGAGGATAAAGTGGAGATCGAGGGGCATTCTGTCTGTCATTCCGGGGCGCGCAAAGCGCGAGCCCGGAATCCGTAACCCCAGGCCATAGTGGTGAAGAGCTGGAGCAACGGCCGTCGCAATCACGACAGCCTGGGGTTATGGTTCCCGGACTCGTGCCAAGCGGCGCGCACCGGGACGACACCGAATATCGGGTTACGACCTTCGCCTCACATCCTTTGCATGGACACCGAAACCTTCGGGCCGTTCTTGATGGTCTGGTAGACCACGCAATAGCGTTCGGTGAGCTTGAGCAGGAGGTCGAGCTTGTCCTGCGGTGCGTCGGTATCGACCTCGAAGCGCAGGCGTATCTCGGCGAAGCCGACTGGGGTTTCCTTGTCGATGCCGAGTGTGCCGCGGAAATCGAGATCGCCCTCTGCGTAGACGTTGCCGCTTCTGAGCGGCACCTCGATCGCTGTCGCGACCGATTTCAGCGTGACGCCGGCGCAGGCGACCAGCGCCTCGAGCAGCATGTCGCCGGAGCAGAGTTCGAGACCGGAGCCACCGGTCCCGGGATGCAGCCCGGCCATCGCGATGGCCCGGCCGGTCTCGACCTTGCAGGCGATGCCTTCACTGTCGGTCGAGCCCTTGGCCTTCAGCGTGATCAGCGCGGCCTTTGGATCGGTCTTGTAGCGCTCCTTGATCGGGGCCTGCATCTGGCGCAGCTCTGCGGCATCCATCGTGTTTTCTCCCTGACGTCCCGATGAGCGGTATAGGAGGCGATCGGTTTCGTGTCAGCCCATGATTGGTGGAAGCTGTCATGAGCAGCCGAGGGCGCAAGAGAGAAATTCGAATATATTCAGTATGTTACATCGGTCGATGTGATCGGCATTGGGGCCGACAGGCCTGCGCGGCCGAACTCGCCCCTCGTCCGTCCACGAATGTCTCGTGACAGCGCCTGCCACCTCTTATATCCGGTGAGACATGGACACCGTTGCGACTGAGCACAAACCAGAGGTGGATGATCGCTTCGACACTGCGCGGATCACCGCCGCGGTCGATGCGCTTGCCGAAAAGCATCAGGGACGCGAGGACGCGTTCCGCACCGCCATGGCGCAATTGCTCAAGACCGAGCTGATCGCGGCGCGCGCCGCGGCCCAGGCGATCCTGCTCAAGGACCGCCACGGCCGCCGCTGTGCCGAGCGGCTGTGCCACGTCCAGGACGAGATCATCCGCATCCTCTATTCGGCCGCGACCCGTCATCTCTACCGCTCCCCGATCCCGAGTGGCGCCGAGCGCATGGCGGTGGTGGCGACCGGCGGCTATGGCCGCGGCCTGATGGCCCCGGAGTCCGACATCGATCTCCTGTTCATCCTGCCCTACAAGCAGACCGCCTGGGGCGAGCAGGTCGCCGAGGCCATTCTCTACTGCCTCTGGGACATGGGCCTGAAGGTCGGCCACGCCACCCGCTCGGTCGATGAATCGATCCGCCAGGCGCGCGGCGACATGACCATCCGCACCGCCATCCTGGAGACACGCTTCCTCACCGGCGACAAGCCGCTCTATGACGAGCTGGTCGAGCGCTTCGACAAGGAGGTGGTGCAGGGTACCGCCTCCGAGTTCGTCACGGCCAAGCTCGCCGAACGCGAGGAACGCCACCGCCGCGGCGGGCAGTCGCGCTATCTGGTCGAGCCCAACGTCAAGGACGGCAAGGGCGCGCTGCGCGACCTGCACACGCTGTTCTGGATCGCCAAATACGTCTATCGGGTCCGCGATACCGACGAGCTGGTCGAGCGCGGGGTGTTCGATGCGCAGGAGTACCGCAGCTTCCGGCGCTGCGCCGATTTCCTCTGGTCGGTGCGATGCAATCTGCATTTCTACTGCAATCGCGCCGAAGAGCGTCTCTCCTTCGACCTCCAGCGCGAGATCGCCGTCAGGCTCGGCTATACCTCGCATCCCGGCATGCAGGACGTCGAGCGCTTCATGAAGCACTACTTCCTGGTCGCCAAGGAAGTCGGCAATCTCACAGCGATCCTGTGCGCCAAGCTCGAGGACCAGCAGGCCAAGCCGGCGCCGGTGCTGAGCCGGGTGATGGCACGGCTACGCCCGACCGCCGCGAAACGGCGCGTCCCCGAGAGCGACGACTTCATCGTCGACAACAACCGCATCAACGTCGCCGCGCCCGACGTCTTCAAGCACGATCCGGTCAATCTGATCCGCATCTTCCGCCTGGCGCAGAAGAACAATCTCGCCTTCCATCCGGATGCGATGCGCGACGTGACGCGCTCGCTCGGCCTGATCAACGCGCAGATGCGCGAAAATCCCGAGGCCAACCGGCTGTTCATGGAGATCCTGACCTCCGACAATGCCGAGATCGTGCTGCGGCGGATGAACGAGACCGGCGTGCTCGGCCATTTCATCCGCGCTTTCGGCAAGATCGTCTCGATGATGCAGTTCAACATGTATCATCACTACACCGTCGACGAGCACCTGATCCGCTGCGTCGGCTTCCTCCAGGACATCGAGCGCGGCGGCATCGAGGAGTTCGCGCTCGCCAGCGACCTGATGCGCAAGATCCGGCCCGAACATCGCGCGGTGATCTACATCACGACGCTGCTGCACGACATCGCCAAGGGGCGGCCGGAGGATCACTCGATCGCAGGCGCCAAGGTCGCGCGACGGCTCTGTCCGCGGCTCGGCTTCAGCGCGGCGGATACCGAGCTCGTGGCCTGGCTGATCGAGGAGCATCTGACGATGTCGACGGTCGCGCAATCGCGCGATCTCTCGGACCGCAAGACCATCGAGAATTTTGCCGCCGTAGTGCAGTCGGTCGAGCAGATGAAGCTGCTGACAATCCTGACCACCGCCGACATCCGCGGCGTCGGCCCGGGCGTGTGGAACGGCTGGAAAGCGCAGCTCCTGCGCTCGCTCTATTATGAGACCGAGCCGGTGCTGACCGGCGGCTTCTCGGAGGTCGACCGGGGAAAACGTCTCACCGCCGCCTACGCCGAATTCCGCAATGCTTTCGCCGAGTGGCCGCCGGACGAGCTCGATGCCTATATCGGCCGGCACTACCCGGCCTACTGGCTCAAGGTCGAGCTGCCGCGAAAGATCCGCCACGCCCGCTTCGTGCGGTCGAGCGAACAGGCCGGCCACAAGCTCGCGATCAATGTCGGATTTGACGAGGTGCGCGGCGTCACCGAGCTGACGATCTTCGCCGCCGACCATCCCTGGCTGCTGTCGATCATCGCGGGTGCCTGCGCTTCGGCGGGCGCCAACATCGTCGACGCCCAGATCTACACCACGACCGACGGGCGCGCGCTGGATACGATCTCGATCTCGCGGGAATACGACCGCGACGAGGACGAGGGAAGGCGCGCCACCCGCATCGGCGAGATGATCGAGGACGTGCTGGAAGGCAAGCTGCGCCTGCCCGAAGTGGTGGCGCGTCGCACGGTGCGCAGCAAGGCAAAGCCGTTCGTGATCGAGCCGGAAGTGACCATCAACAACCAATGGTCCGATCGCTACACCGTGATCGAGGTCTCCGGCCTCGACCGCCCCGGCCTGCTCTACGAGCTGACCACGGCGATCTCCAAGCTCAACCTCAACATCGCTTCGGCCCATGTCGCGACCTTCGGCGAGCGCGCCCGCGACGTGTTCTACGTCACCGATTTGCTCGGCGCGCAGATCAACGCCCCGACCCGCCAGGCTGCGATCAAGAGCGCGCTGACGCATGTCATGGCCGGCGACAAGGCGGTCCAGCCGGCGGCGTAGAGATCCTAAACCTCCACGCCCTCGTGCCTGAGCAGCCAGCGCTTGCGCTCCAGCCCACCACCGTACTTCACCAGCGAGCCATCCGCGCCGATCAGGCGATGGCACGGCAGCACCACGCTGATCGGGTTCGAGCCGTTGGCGTGGCCGACCGCCCTGATAGCCTTGGGCATCCCGATCTTTGCGGCGAGCGCGCCGTAGCTCATCGTGGTGCCAGCCGGAATCTTCGCCAGCGCCATCCAGACCTTTTGCTGGAACGGCGTTCCGGCAACGCGCCATTCGATACGCGCGAGCTGGCCGAGATCGCCCTCGAAGTAAGCCGACAACGCAGCCTTCATCGCCGTCGGCGCAGCCTGATCGATCAGATCCACCGCGCCATGATGCAGGCGCAGGAGCTCGCGCATGCGGTGCTCGTAGTCGTCCCAATCGAGCGCGCGCAGCGTACCGTCGACATCGGTGACGAGCAGCGCGATCCCGATCGGCGTCGACAGCCGATCGAGGCCGAATCGTTCAGGCATCCTGGTTGATCGGGCGGGCATTGCGGCACCATCACCTTGAAACACGCCATCGCACTTGCCATGCAGGCCATGCTAACATCCACCCGAAAGCTGACGCTTTTGGGGGAGCTCAACTTGATTCTCATCGCCAATGTCCTGGTGGCGCTGGTCGCCGCGCTGCACACCTATTTCCTGATCCTAGAAATGTTTCTCTGGGACAAGCCGTTGGGCTTGAAGACATTTCGCAATACGCCTGAAAAGGCCGAGATCACCAAGGTGCTTGCCGGCAATCAGGGTCTCTACAACGGCTTCCTCGCCGCCGGCCTGATCTGGGGTCTGATGCATGGCAATCCGGCCGTCGCGTTTCAGATCAAGGTGTTCTTCCTGCTCTGCGTGGTCGTGGCCGGCGCGTATGGTGCGGCGACCGTCAGCACGCGCATCCTGATCGTGCAGGCGCTGCCGGCCGCGGCCGCACTGGCCGCCTTGTTCCTGGCCTGAGACCTTGGTCTGAAACGCCACGGCGCAGCGCCGCGATCCTTGCGCGGCGGCGGACGTTCCTCCACAATCTTCGACAGCGATGGCGACCGTTGCAATCAACGGAAAAAGACCATCGACTGATAATTCCGTCAGGAGGAACAACCCAATATGACCAATCGCAGAGCCTTCCTAGCTGCCACGACGGCGCTCGCCGTCACCTTCTCCGCCGGCCAGGCCCTCGCACAGAAGAAATACGACACGGGTGCGAGCGACACCGAGATCAAGATCGGCCAGACCGTGCCGTTCTCCGGCCCCTATTCGGTCTACGCCAACATCGGCAAGACCCAGGCCGCCTATTTCAAGATGATCAACGACCAAGGCGGCATCAACGGCCGCAAGATCAACCTGATCCAGTATGACGACGCGTATTCGCCGCCGAAGACGGTCGAGCAGGTGCGCAAGCTGGTCGAAGGCGATGAAGTCCTCTTCACCTTCCAGCTGATCGGCACGGCCGCGAACGCCGCCGTGCAAAAATATCTCAACGGCAAGAAGGTGCCGCAGCTGCTCGCCTCGACCGGTGCCGAGCGCTTCAACGATCCGAAGAACTATCCCTGGAGCATGGCGTACAATCCCAATTACGTATCCGAGGGAAGGATCTACGCGAAGTACATTCTCAAGGAGCATCCGAACGCCAAGATCGGCGTGCTCTACCAGAACGACGACATGGGCCGCGACTATCTCGCCGGCCTCAAGAGCGGCCTCGGCGACAAGGCCGCCAGCATGATCGTCGGCGAGGTGTCCTACGAGGTCACCGATCCGACCGTGGATTCACAGGTGGTCAAGCTGAAGTCGATGGGTGTCGACGTGTTCTTCGATGCCTCGACGCCGAAATTCGCGGCACAGGCGATCAAGAAGCTCGCCGACCTCGGCTGGACGCCGGTGCACATCCTCGACATCAATGCGAGCCCGATCTCGGCCACGCTGAAGCCGGCCGGCCTCGACATCTCCAAGGGCATCATCTCGACCCAGTATGGCAAGGAGCCCGGCGACCCGCAGTGGAAGGACGATCCCGGCGTAAAGGCATTCTTCGCGTTCATGGACAAATATTTCCCCGAAGGCGACAAGCTCAACACCGTCAACACCTACGCGTATTCGGTGGCGGAGTTGCTGGTTCAGGTGCTGAAACAGTGCGGCGACGACCTGACGCGCGAGAACGTCATGAAGCAGGCCGCCAGCATCAAGAACTTCACTCCCAGCCTGGCGCTGCCTGGCATCAAGATCAACACCGGCGCCGACGACTACCGCGTCAACAAGCAGATGCAGATGATGAAGTTCAACGGCGAGCGCTGGGAACTGTTCGGCCCCATCATCGAGGGCTCGAGCCCGGCGGGTTAGTCGAACAGCTCTGAAATGCAATCGGCGGCCTGCGGGCCGCCGATTTGTCTGAGACGTCTATTTCGGCACCTCGCCGAAATTCTTGCCCACCGGCAGCACCGCGTGGCGGATCAGGCGGGAATCCTCCACCGCGGCCTGGCGATGCTTCACCGCCTCGCGATAGACGGGATCGCGGATCATCTCGACGAAGGCGGCGACATCAGGATATTCGGCGATGAAGCAGTGGTCCCAGCGCTCGTCCTGCGGACCGATCAGCATCAGCTCGAACCGGCCCTGCCAGATGATGCGGCCGCCGAGGCGCTCGAACACCGGCCCGCTCTCGCGACCGTAGGCCGCATAGGCTTCCGCGCCGCTGACCTTGCGGCCGTCGGGATAGGCCGCCTCCTTTCGCAAGCGCACCAGATTGAGCATGTGAATCGGACCCGGGCGATCGTTCTCCCGGAATTGCGCGAAGATCTCCTTGGTCGGATCGATGTGGCCCATGCGAACTCCCTTTGCTTTATGGCCGCGATCCTAGCGCTGCCGCCCCATGAGCGGAACTGCGGCCTCGGAATGCCGCATCTCCTAATCAGACGTTAAGCACGGGGTAACCGGGCCTTAAACAGCGACCGCTAGCGTGCGGCGGGGCGGGTGACCGGGCGTTTTGCGTATGGGGTCGGCAAAGAAAAAGGGTGGGCGGAAGGAGCCGCTGTTCGGCTTGCCCGCGGCGCTCGCCGATCTGCGCCTGACAGCGGCAGACCGCATTCCCGGCGGCGGCGACGACAAGCCGAAAAAGTCCTCCGGTAAGCGCAAGAGCGATCCGCCCGACGACGAGCCGCCGCGCGAGCGCAAGGCGCCGGCAAGCCGCAGCGGTGCCAAGCGCCGGTCGAAATCATCCATCGGCGCCGGCCTCGGCCGCCTCGTCTATTGGGGCGCGGTGCTGAGCTTGTGGGGCGTCATCGCCGTGATCGGCGTCGTGATCTGGGTCGGCGCCCATCTGCCGCCGATCCAGTCGCTGGAGATTCCCAAACGCCCGCCGACGATCCAGATCGTCGGCATCGACGGCACCCTGCTGGCGCAGCGCGGCGAGATGGCCGGCGCCAACGTGTCACTGAAGGATTTGCCGCCCTATCTGCCCAAGGCCTTCATTGCGATCGAAGACCGCCGCTTCTATTCGCATTTCGGCATCGACCCGGTCGGCATCCTGCGCGCCCTCGTCACCAACGTGCTTCACCGCGGCGTCTCGCAGGGCGGCTCGACCTTGACGCAGCAGCTTGCGAAAAACCTGTTCCTGACCCAGGAGCGCACCATGCAGCGCAAGCTGCAGGAGGCGGAGCTCGCGATCTGGCTCGAACGCAAGCACTCCAAGAACGAGATCCTTGAGCTCTATCTCAACCGCGTCTATTTCGGCTCCGGCGCCTACGGCGTCGAAGCGGCTGCGCAGAAATATTTTGGCAAATCGGCTAAGAACGTAACCATCGCGGAAGCCGCAATGCTGGCCGGCCTCGTCAAGTCACCCTCGCGGCTCGCGCCGAACCGCAATCCGGAAGGCGCGGAGGCGCGGGCGCAGGTCGTGCTCGCGGCGATGGCGGACGCCAAATTCATCACCGAGGCACAGGCGCAGGCCTCGATCGGCCATCCCTCCTATGTCGTGAAGCCGGTCGGCGCCGGCACCGTCAACTACGTCGCCGACTGGATCGGCGAGGTGCTGGACGATCTGGTCGGGCAGATCGATGACAGCATCAAGGTCGAGACCACGATCGATCCAAAACTCCAAGCCGTGGCGGAAGCCGCCGTCATCGACGAGCTCGCGGCCAAGAGCGTGAAGTTCAATGTCAGCCAGGGCGCACTGGTGGCGATGACGCCCGATGGCGCCGTGCGCGCCATGGTGGGCGGGCGGAACTATGCCGAGAGCCAGTACAACCGCGCGGTCACGGCGAAGCGCCAGCCGGGCTCCTCGTTCAAGCCGTTCGTCTATCTGACGGCGATGGAGCAAGGCCTCACCCCCGACACCGTCCGGCAGGACGCGCCGATCGAGGTCAAGGGCTGGAAGCCTGAGAACTACACGCATGAATATTTCGGCCCCGTGACGCTGACGCAGGCGCTGGCGATGTCGCTCAACACCGTCGCCATCCGCCTCGGCCTCGAGGTCGGACCGAAGAACGTGGTTCGCACCGCGCACAGGCTCGGCATCTCCTCGAAGCTCGAGCCCAACGCCTCGATCGCGCTCGGAACCTCGGAAGTCTCGGTGGTCGAGCTGGTCGGTGCCTATGCGCCGTTCGCCAATGGCGGCTTCGCAGCGACCCCGCATGTGGTGACGCGGATCAAGACGCTCGACGGCAAGCTGCTCTACATGCGTCAACCCGACGAGCATAATCAGGTGATCGAACCGCGCTATGTCGGCATGATGAACACGATGATGCGCGAGACGCTGATCTCGGGCACCGCCAAGAAGGCCGAGATTCCCGGCTGGCAGGCGGCCGGCAAGACCGGCACCAGCCAGGATTATCGCGACGCCTGGTTCATCGGCTACACCTCCAACCTCGTCACCGGCGTCTGGCTCGGCAATGACGACAACTCGCCGACCAGGAAGGCGACCGGCGGCGGCCTGCCGGTGGAGGTCTGGACCCGCTTCATGCGCGCGGCGCACGAAGGCGTGCAGGTCGCCGCCTTGCCGAACCTGCAGAGCAATTGGGGACCATCGAACCTGGCGCAGATCTCATCGCAGATCTCGCCGCCGACGCAGCTGGCGCCCACGCCTGGCTATGCGCCCGGCCCCGCTCCTGCGCCGGTCAGCAATGGCGGCTATCGTGCGCCACCGCCGACACGCGCCAATGTACGGCCGGAAGCAGCTGCGGGACTTGATGGCTGGCTGATGGACCGGTTGTTCGGCGGGAATCGTTAGGCGTCAGAATAAGAACGCGAAAACAACCCCATGCACAGTAGCCGGAGGTTGCGGCGGGATGCGCGGTGGACGTTTGGAGGTCGTTGATCTGGCTGACGGATCGGCGGCCGTGGCGCAAAGCGCGCCATGCTTGCCTCAAACTCCGCTGTCATTGCCCGCGAAAGCGGGCAATTCAGTACGCCGCGGCGTCTCGGATTAACGACAACTGTCTCTGGAATACCGGGTCGCCCGGTCAAGCCGGGCGACGACACTGTGTGTTGGGCGAGCAGCGCGCCCTAATCCTCGACCCCATAGCGGTGCAGATCATTGCCGCAGGTGTCGAGCCACTTCTTGGCGCGCTCCATCGAGGGGCAGATCTTGCCGCAGACGCGCCAGAACCGGGCCGAGTGGTTCATCTCGACCAGATGCGCCACTTCATGCGCGGCGAGATAGTCGAGCACGAAGGGCGGCGCGAGGATCAGGCGCCAGGAGAACGACAGCGAGCCGGCCGAGGTGCACGAGCCCCAGCGGCTGGACTGATCGCGGATCGAGAGCCGCTTCACCTTGACGCCGAGCTCGGCGGCATGGGTCTCCGCCGAACGCTGCAGGTCGCGGCGCGCTTCGCGCTTGAGGAAGTCGCCGACGCGGCGATCGACATGCTCGAGCCCGCCGGCGACGCAGAGAATTTTCTCGCCGCTATCGCGCGTCTCGGTCCACACCGTGCCGCGCTGTCCGGCGCGATGCACGATGCGATGAGGGACGCCGCGCAGCGGTATCACTGTGCCAGGCTGGAACGGCGCGGCCTTCGGCAAACGACCAAGACGCGCGGCAATCCACGCGCCGTGACGCTGCGCGAAGTCCTTGGCGTCGGCGAGCGTGCCGCGCGGCGGCATGGTGAGGATGGCTTCGCGGTCGCTTGGATGAATTCTGAGCGTGTATCGGCGCGCGCGTCTGTGCCGGCGCAATCGGATGGCAAAAAACTGCGATCCGTGGGTGATGACGAGGGTCTTCGGTTCGTGGGGCCGACGATAAAGGAGTGCGCGAGTGGCCATGTCTGTCAGTCCGGGGGGCAGGAGAGCGCCCGGATTCTGCCATAACCGCCGCCATGGAAAGCGCTCGGCGCAAAAACAAATCATTTGCCCAATATACAGCGGTCAGGCGTCCGGGAGACCCTACAGACTGGGGTTGGAACCGGCTTTTTTCGCCCCCGCTGGACGCATGCGACACCCCCAAGGGGTGAGGATAGACTCACTCCTAGAGAGCTACCTAAATACCGCGAATCTGGAGGGAACTCCCCCTGCCGAAGGCTCCGCCCGGGGGCGAAATCTTCGACGGGAAAGCCGAAATGCGAGCACTATTCAGCCGCGCGCGCCTGCAGTGAGCTCGGATTGGCCGCCGAAACCATGAAGTCATGGATGCGTGGCACGATCTCCGACTTGAAGCGCGAGCCGTTGAACACGCCGTAATGTCCAACGCCCTTCTGCACGTAATGAACGCGGCGATGATCGGGAATTGCACTGCATAGCGCGTGCGTCGCTTCGGTCTGACCGAGCCCCGAGATGTCGTCGTTCTCGCCTTCCACCGTCATCAAGGCAACGCGCGTCACCTTGCTGGGATCGACGCGTGTTCCGCGATGGGTCATCTCGCCCTTCGGAAGCGAGTGCTTCACGAATACCGTATCGACCGTCTGCAGGTAATATTCGGCCGAGAGATCCATCACCGCGAGATATTCATCGTAGAATTCGCGATGCTTGTCGACGAGGTCACCGTCGCCCTTCACCAGATTGGCGAACAGCTGCTTGTGAGCATCCATGTGCCGGTCCAGGTTCATGCTGATGAACCCGTTGAGCTGCAGGAAGCCCGGATAGACGTCGCGCATCATGCCCGGATGCGGGAAGGGCACCTTGGTAATGACGTGATTGCGGAACCAGTCGATGCCGCGCTCCTGCGCGAGGTTGTTCACCGCAGTCGGATTGCGGCGCGTGTCGATCGGACCGCCCATCAGCGTCATCGAGGTCGGCACGAAGGGATCGCGCCGCGCTTCCATGACCGAGACGGCCGCGACGACGGGCACGGAGGGTTGGCACACCGCCATCACGTGGGTGTTGCCGCCGAGGACATGCAGCATCTCGATGACGTAATCGATGTAATCGTCGAGATCGAAGCGGCCTTCGCTCAAAGGCACCATCCGGGCATCGGCCCAATCGGTGATGTAGACCTCGTGCGCCGGCAGGAACGCTTCGACCGTGCCGCGCAGCAGCGTCGCGTAGTGGCCGGACATCGGCGCGACGATCAGCACACGCGGCTGCGGGCTGCGCAACGGGCGCGCGAACTTGCGATCGAAATAGAGCAGCCGGCAGAACGGCTTTTCCCACACCGAACGAACCTCGACGGGAACCCGGATGCCGTTGACCTCGGTATCGTCGAGGCCCCATTCCGGCTTGCCGTAGCGGCGCGTGGTGCGCTCGAACAATTCGCAGGCCGCGGCGACCGACTTGCCGACCTCGGTGCGCGCCCAGGGATTGAGGGGATTCTGAAACAGGAGCTTGGTCGCGTCGGTGACCGCGCGTGCCGGATTGAGAGAGGCGTGCGCCATCTCGTACATCCAGTACATCGGCGTGGTCAGAACCGGGCTGCCTTCTGCTGCCAGGGGCGGTGCGCCGCCAAACTCACCAATAGGCATCGCTATATTCCTCTTCGCATCGCAGCATACTGCCGAATGCGTAATATTGCGTCAATGCATGGTTCCGTACATCTACGTAGCCAGGACGGCCAAATCAGCGGGAATCCACGAGAAAGTGACGTTATTCGCCGCTCGACAGCAGCGAGCCGTGCATCTTGGCGCTGCGCAACAGGGCAAGGAATGCCCAAAACGAAGCAGCCAGGAGGCAGGCGTTGATAGCCAACGCCTCC
Source organism: Bradyrhizobium sp. UFLA06-24 (assembly GCF_054967145.1). Lineage (NCBI taxonomy): Bacteria > Pseudomonadati > Pseudomonadota > Alphaproteobacteria > Hyphomicrobiales > Nitrobacteraceae > Bradyrhizobium > Bradyrhizobium sp. UFLA06-24. The sequence continues at coordinate 15,631 of NZ_JADFUE010000003.1, read as the reverse complement.
AGCATGAGATCGGTCCTGAAACTGTTCTCGATCAGCAGCGCGCGCATTCCCTCGAACACGTAAGTCGGCGGCAGCGCCCAGGCGACGTATTGCAGCCAGCCCGGCAGCACGCTGACCGGATAGTAGATGCAGGCAAGCGGCATGATCGCGAACATCAACGTCCAGACGATGCTCTCGGCGCCAAGGCCGTTTCGCAACACCAGGCCCGAGACGAAGATGCCGACCGACCAGCTGGTGAAGATCAGGTTGCAGAAGAACGCGATCAGCGGCAGGCCGAGGCTGTAGACATTGAAATGAAAGAAGATCAGCGCAAGCAGCGTCATCGGGATGATACCGATCGCGAGCCGGATCAGGCTCATGACGGTCAGCGAGAGCAGAAACTCGATCGGCTTCAACGGGCTCATCATGAGGTTGCCGAGGTTGCGCGCCCACATCTCCTCCAGGAAGGAGATGGAGAAGCCGAGCTGGCCGCGAAACAGGATGTCCCAGAGGATGACGGCGCCGATCAACGTGCCGCCGGCGCGCGCAAAGAAGCTGGCGTTTTGCGCGATGTAGTACTGGATGAAGCCCCAGGTGATGACCTGGAGCGCCGGCCAGTACAACAGCTCGAGCAGCCGCGGCCAGGACGACAACAGCAGGTACCAGTAGCGCAGGATCATCGCGCCAATGCGGTGGCCGGAGATGCCGCCAGTTAAAGAGATCTCAGTCATGATCGCTCCGCTGGCTGCCCAAGCCGTCATTGCGAAGAGCTCTTGCGACGAAGCAATCCAGAATCTTTCCGCGGGCAGACTCTGAATTGCTTCGCTGCGCTCGCAATGACGAGGGAAGCATCACGAGTCCTCTCATCTTGCCCCCTCCTTCGCCCCATTGCTCCGCCCGCGCGCGACATCGAGGAACACTTCTTCCAGCGTGGTGCGGTTGTAGCGGGCCATGATGGCGTCGGGCGTGTCGTCGTCCTCGACGCGGCCACGCTTCATGATGATGACGCGGTCGCACAGACGTTCGACCTCGAGCATGTTGTGCGAGGCCAGGAGGATGGTGGCGTTGTTGTCCTTGCGGTAGCGCTCCAGATGCGCCCGCACCCAGTCGGCCGTATCGGGATCGAGCGAGGCGGTCGGCTCGTCCAGCAAGAGCAGCTCGGGTTGGTTGATCAGCGCCTTCGCCAGCGCGACGCGGGTCTTCTGGCCGGCGGAGAGCTTGCCGTTGGCACGGTCGATGAAATCGTTCAGATCAAGCTCGGCAGCCAGTTTTGAGATGCGGTCGGCAAGGTCCTTCACGGCGTAGAGCTTGCCGAAAATGGTGAGGTTCTGCCGCACCGTGAGCCGCATCGGCATGTCGACATAGGGGCTCTCGAAATTCATCCGCCCCAGCACCTCGGCGCTTTGCTCCGGCATGGCGTGGCCGAGCACGCGGACGCGGCCGGAGGTCGGCAGCACCAAGCCCATGATCATCGCGATGGTGGTGGTCTTGCCAGCGCCGTTGCCGCCCAAGAGTCCGGTGATGCTGCCGCGGGGAAGCGAAAAGGAGATGCCGTCCACCGCACGGGTCTGATTGTAGACCTTGACGAGGCGATCGACGTCGATGGCCGCGGACGAAATGCCATCCGCGACAGTCGGCCGGCTTGAAGCATTGTCATTCCCGGTCATGCTAGAGGCGTTCTTCTGCCATTGCGCGGTGGAGCGCAAGACTTGATTGACTTGAAGCCGACAGCTCGCAACCAGACCGGATGCGGGCCCGCGTGTTTGTGATCGGACACGCGCACCGCTAGATTGGCCTGCCATGACCGAGACCTCAGCCTCCGACTTCCGCCCGTCGCAACGACACATCCGCCTGGATACGATCCTGCGGCTGCGCTGGCTCGCGGTGCTGGGCCAGTTAGCTGCGATCTTCGTCGTGGCGCAGGGGCTTGAATTCGACGTCGAGATCGTGCCTTGCGTCAGCATCATCGGCCTGTCGGCCGTGCTCAACCTGGTGCTCCAGACCGCGGTGAACCCGATGCGGCGGCTGGAGCCGATCCAGGCGGCCGGACTGCTGGCGCTGAACATCGTGGAACTGGCCGCGCTGCTGTTCTTCACTGGCGGATTGCAGAACCCGTTTTCGTTCCTGTTCCTGGCGCCGGTCCTGATCTCCGCGACCGCGTTGCCGGCGCGGCTGACCTTCGGCCTCGGCATCCTGGCCGTGGCCTGCGCCTCGATCCTGTTCTTCGTTCATTTCCCGCTGCCGTGGGATGCGGAAGATCCTGTCGTGCTGCCGCCGATCTATCTGGTCGGCGTCTGGCTTTCGATCGTGCTCGCGATCGGTGTCACCAGCCTCTATTCGTTCCAGGTGACCGAGGAGGCGCGCAAGCTTGCCGACGCGCTCGCGGCCACCGAGCTGGTGCTGACGCGCGAGCAGCACCTGACCCAGATCGACGGCCTCGCTGCCGCCGCCGCGCACGAGCTCGGCACGCCGCTCGCCACCATCTTCCTGATCGCGCGCGAGCTGGAGAAGACGGTGAAGGACCCGAGTTTCGCCGGCGACCTCAAGACCTTGCGCGAACAGACGCAGCGTTGCCGCGACATATTGAGCAAGATCACCCAGCTCTCCTCGACGGGCGCGCCATTCGACCGCATGAAGCTGTCCGAGCTGATCGAGGAGGTGGTGGCGCCGCACCGCGATTTCGGCGTCGAGATCAAGGTGCGGATCGCGGTGACCGCCGCAGCCGAGCCGGTCGGCTCGCGCAATCCGGCGGTGCTCTACGGGGTCGGCAACATCGTCGAGAATGCCGTCGACTTCGCGCGCACTACCGTGGAAGTGAATGCATGGTGGAACAACGACACCATCGAGATCGTGATCTCCGACGACGGCCCCGGCATACCGCCCGACCTCATGAAACGGATCGGCGAGCCTTATCTGTCGCGGCGACGAACCCAGGATTCCGGCGGAGGCCTGGGGCTCGGGGTGTTCATCGCCCGAACGCTTCTCGAACGCACCGGCGCCAAGGTCTCGTTTACCAACAGGACGTTTCCGGAACACGGCGCCGTGGTGCAGATCGCGTGGCCGCGCGAGCGATTTGAGGCTATCGAGAGCCTCGAGGAAACAATAGGATAGGCGCGACCTTGCGTCGCACGTGAGGCCCGATCGACTATTGGCGGCCTTGGCACCGCCGGATTGCGACGCCATATATAGATGTGCTGGAGAGAGGACAAAACCTTGAACGCCATCGCTGAGCTGAACGAACAGACCGACCGCTCGCTTCTCATCGTGGAAGACGACAAGCCGTTTCTGGAGCGCCTGTCGCGCGCGATGGAGACACGCGGCTTTGCGGTGACGTCCTGTGACACGGTTTCGGATGGCCTTGCGCAAATCGGCAAGTCAGCGCCTGCTTTCGCCGTGGTCGATCTCAGGCTCGGTGACGGCAACGGTCTCGACGTCGTCTCCGCGCTGAAGAAGAAGCGCCCCGAAGCGCGCGCGATCGTGCTCACTGGCTATGGCAACATCGCCACCGCCGTCACCGCGGTGAAGATGGGCGCGGTCGATTATCTCTCGAAGCCCGCGGATGCCGACGACGTCGTCGCCGCGCTGCTGTCGACCAATGCTGAAAAATCCGAGTTGCCGGCGAACCCGATGTCCGCCGACCGCGTGCGCTGGGAACACATCCAGCGAATCTACGAAATGTGCAACCGCAACGTCTCGGAAACGGCGCGAAGGCTCAACATGCACCGCCGCACGCTGCAGCGGATTCTCGCCAAGCGCGCGCCGCGGTAGTTTCGGCAATCCACTATTTCTCACCGTTACAGTGGCCGCTTCTTCAGCGGCCCTCGACGGGCGACGGCCCGGCTGCATCGCGGCCGTGCATCCTTCGCGGCTCGTTGCGCGAGCACCTCAGATGACATGATACAGATCACGTAGGGCGGGCAAAGGCGCGCAGCGCCGTGCCCACCTCGTCATTGCGAGCGTAGCGAAGCAATCCAGAATCTCTCCGCGGAGGCAGTCTGGATTGCTTCGTCGCAAGGGCTCCTCGCAATGACGGTTGAGCAAAGCGACCGCCGCTAATCCCAAAAATCCGCGTGCCCTTGCGGGTCGACCAGGCGGTTGATGCGCAGCGCTGCGGCCATCGCAAACCGCACCGTCATCTGCTTGCGCGTCGCCGCAGCGATCTTGTGCTCGGGCGCTTCGCAATGCATGTGCGCACCATAGGCGTCTGCGATGATCAGGCCGGTATCTTCAGGAAAGATCTCGCAGGGCAGGTCCTGTGTGAAGGCGAAGAACAGCCGGTCGCAATGGGCGCGGTATTCGTGCCATTTCTGGTCGGCGCGCAGATCTTCCACCGATGATTTGATCTCGACGATCCAGATTTCGCCGCGCTCGTTCAACGCCACGAGATCGGCACGCCGGCCCGACGGCAGCGGCAATTCGCTGAGGCAGGAAAAGCCGAGCGAACGCAACAGCCGCGCCGTACCGCGCGCGACCGCGAGCGCCGTTTCGGATTGGCGGCGGTCGGGTGGTGGAACGAGGGTGATGCGGGCGGTGTTGTCCATGACGGGAGATTAGCCGATTCCATCCACTCCGTCATTCCGGGGCACGCCACTTGGCGCGAGCCCGGAATCCATAACCACAGGGAGGGGTGTGGGACGAAGCGGGTAACTCCGAGTCATCGTCAAACCTGATCCTGTGGTTATGGGTCCGGGGCTCGCGACTTCGTCGCGCCCCGGGACGACAGCCAGGAGGCGGAACCTCCCCTTCCCCAATCACTTATCACGCAGCCGCCGCACCCCTCGGCGGGAGCATCGAGGCTGCGCGCGCATGATCGACGATCTCTGGTACAAGAACGCCATCATCTATTGCCTGTCGGTCGGCACCTATATGGATGCCAACGGCGACGGAATCGGCGATTTCAAGGGGCTGCAACGTCGGCTCGACTATCTGCACGGTCTCGGCATCACCACGATCTGGCTGATGCCGTTCCAGACCTCGCCGGGCCGCGACGACGGTTACGACGTCGCCGATTACTACAGCGTCGACCCCCGTTACGGCACGCTCGGCGATTTCGTCGAGTTCACCCATGGCTGCAAGCAGCGCGGCATCCGCGTCATCATCGACCTCGTCGTCAACCACACCTCCGACCAGCATCCCTGGTTCAAGGAGGCTCGCCGCGACAAGAACTCACCCTATCGCGACTGGTATGTCTGGTCGGACAAGAAGCCTGCCAACGCCAACAAGGGCATGGTGTTTCCCGGCGTGCAGAAATCGACCTGGACGCGCGACAAGGAAGCCGGCGCCTACTACTTCCACCGCTTTTACGATTTCCAGCCCGACCTCAACACGTCCAATCCGCGCGTGCAGGCCGAGATCCTGAAGATCATGGGCTTCTGGATCCAGCTCGGCGTCTCCGGCTTCCGCATGGACGCTGTACCCTTCGTGATTGCGACCAAGGGCGCGAAGGTGAAAAAGCCGGTCGAGCAGTACGACATGCTGCGCACCTTCCGCGAATTCCTGCAATGGCGGGAAGGCGATGCCATCATCCTTGCCGAAGCCAATGTGCTGCCCGACACCGACATGGAATATTTCGGCAAGGACGCCGACCGCATGCACATGATGTTCAACTTCCAGGCCAACCAGCATCTGTTCTATGCGCTGGCGTCGAGCGACTCGCGCCCGCTGGCGAAGGCGCTGAAGGCAACCAAGCCGCGCCCGGCCTCGGCGCAATGGGGCCTGTTCCTGCGCAATCATGACGAGCTGGACCTCGGACGACTCACCAAGGCGCAGCGCGACACCGTGTTCAAATGCTTCGGTCCCGACAAGGACATGCAGCTCTACGATCGTGGCATCCGCCGCCGCCTTGCACCGATGCTCGGTGGCGACCGCCGGCGGCTCGAGCTCGCCTACAGCCTGATGTGCACGCTGCCGGGGACGCCTGTGATCCGCTATGGTGACGAGATCGCGATGGGCGACGATCTCTCGCTGCCCGAACGCAACTGCGCACGGACACCGATGCAATGGTCGACCGAGCCGCATGGCGGCTTCACCAAGAGCGACAGGCCGGCGATCCCCGTGATCGACGAGGGGCCCTACGGCTATCCGCACGTCAACGTCGCCAAGCAGCGGCGCGATCCCAACTCCATGCTGAACTGGACCGAACGCATCATCCGCATGCGCAAGGAGGTGCCGGAAGTCGGCTGGGGCGACTTCACCGTGATCCCGACGCGCGATCCCGCCGTGTTCATCATCCGCTATGACTGGCGCAACAATTCGGTGCTGTTCGTGCATAATCTCGACGAGAAGCCGCGCGAGATCGCGTTCTCGGCGGGCCTGCCGGGCGACGCCGGCGCGCATCTGATCAATCTGCTCGCGGAAGACCACAGCCACGCCGACAAACGCGGTCAGCACCGCGTGGTGATGGAGCCGTACGGGTACCGGTGGTACCGGGTGGGAGGGCTGGATTATCTGCTGAAGCGGAGTGATGTGGATGGGGCGAGGGTGAAGGGAAAGAAGCATCCGGGATGACTGCCGAGACGCTCTCCTTCACTCCGCTGCTTCAGCGATCGTCATTGCGAGCGCAGCCAAGTGGCAGCAGTCTGGATTGCTTCGCTGCGCTCGCAATGACGGGGGAACAGTGTCGGCCACCTCTTCGCCCTTGCAGGGACGGCGGCTAGGCAGGCACCACCACCACGCCCTCGTTGCCGCGCAGATCCAGCACGCCCTCCAGCCGCTCGCCCTCGCGATCCAGAAAGGTCGACAGCAGGATCTCGCTGCCGAATCGGATCGCGCTGGTGGTCACCGCAATCGGCTCGGGACCGAGATTGAGTACGATGACGACCGCCCTGCCCTGGGCTTCGCGGCGATAGACCAGCAGATCGCCCTGCGCGGCGACCGGATGATAGTCGCCTGACACCAGCGGCGGACAGGTCTTGCGCAACGCGATCAGGCGCTTGTAGAGGCTCAGGATCGAGCGCATGTCGGCGTTGAGATTGACGACGTTCTCGCGGACATGATCTTCCGGCAGCGGCAACCACGGCTTGGCCTCCGAGAAGCCGGCGAACCGCGAGCCGTCCCACTGCATCGGCGTGCGGCAGCCGTCACGCCCGACGCCGATGCCGGGCACGTTCTTCTCGAAGGGATCGCGGACATCGTCCGGCGCGATCGCGAGCTGATGCATGCCGATCTCGTCGCCGTAATAGAGCGTCGGCGTGCCGCGCAAGGTCAGCAGCAGCATGGCGGCGACTCGGGCCTGCTCGGGCCCGACGCGGCTCGCCACGCGCGGGCGATCGTGATTGCCGAGCACCCAGTTCGGCCAGGCGCCCCTGGGGAGCGCCTTTTCGTAGTCCTCGATGATCTTCTCGATCGAACGCGCGCTCCAGAATGTCGAGAGCAGCGCGAAATTGAACGGCATCTGCGCGCCGGTGAGATCGTTGCCGTAATAGGCCATCAGGCGATGCAGCGGCAGATAGATCTCCCCGATCAGCACGCGCGCATCGTAGGAATCCGTGACGCGCCGCATCTCGGCGATGACATCGTGCACTTCGGGTTGGTCGGTGGAATATTGAGTGAGGATCTTTTCGTTCGGCGGCCGGCCCTCTACGTAATGCGGATTGGGCGGGTTGTCGCGGAATTCGGCATCCTTGATCAGGTGCCAGATCACGTCGACGCGAAAGCCGTCGACGCCCTTCTCCAGCCAGAACCGCATCACGTCGTAGATCGCGGCGCGCACCTGCGGATTGCGCCAGTTGAGGTCCGGCTGCTGGGTGAGGAAGGCGTGATAATAATACTGCCCGGTGGCCTCGTCGAAAGCCCACGCGCTGCCGCCAAATTCCGACAGCCAGTTGTTCGGCACACCGCCGCCGGGTGCGGGGTCGCGCCAGATGTACCAGTCGCGTCTGGCATTGTCGCGCGAGGAGCGGCTCTCGATGAACCAGGGATGCTGGTCGGAGGTGTGGTTGGGCACCAGATCGAGGATCAGCTTCAATCCGTTTTCATGCGCCGCCGCCAGCAGCGCATCGAAATCCGCCATGGTGCCGAACAGCGGCTCGATGCCTGTATAGTCGGAGATGTCGTAGCCGAAATCGGCCATCGGCGAAGGGAAGATGGGTGACAGCCAGATCGCATCGACGCCGAGCGATTTCACATAAGGCAGCCGTCTAAGGATGCCGGCGAGATCGCCGACGCCGTCGCCGTTCGAGTCCTGAAAGGAGCGTGGATAGATCTGGTAGAAGATTCCGTCGCGCCACCAGTTTTCGCCGCTCTGAGCCATGCCGGACACCTTCCAAAGACTGCCTCTCGCGCGGGAGAACGCAGAAGCACCGCCCCGGTTCAGATTGGCGAGCCAATTGGGACGGCCGTGTGACCTGTTCCCCGGCCTCTCGCGCGAATCTTTTGCTTGGCGACATGGCAAAAATCGGCATTGTGGCGCCCATGACCGAGCAAAATGAAACTCAAGCCAAGGCCGGCGCGATCATCGTCCCGGTGACGCTGTTCGAGCAGAACTGCACCATCATCTGGGACGAGCCTTCGAAGAAGGCCGTGGTGATCGATCCCGGCGGGGACGTGCCGAAAATCCTGGAGGCCATCAAGCAGACCGGCGTCACCGTGGAGAAGATCTGGCTGACCCACGGCCACATCGACCACGTCGGTGGCGCGGCCGATCTGCGCGACGCGCTGAAGGTGCCGATCGAGGGCCCGCACCTCGCCGACAAATTCCTGCTCGACGCCGTCGTGGAGAGCGGCGCGCGCTTCGGCATGACGGGGTTGCGCAATTTCGCGCCCGACCGCTGGCTCGAGGAAGGCGACAGCGTGTCGATCGGCGGATTGACCTTCGACATCCTGCATTGCCCCGGTCACTCGCCGGGCAGCGTGGTGTTCTTCAACGGCGATTTGCGCTTTGCCCATGTCGGCGACGTGCTGTTCGCGGGCTCGGTCGGGCGCACCGACCTGCCCGGCGGCAGTCACGCCACGCTGATCAACTCGATCAAGACCAAGCTGCTGCCGCTCGGCGACGATGTCGGCTTCATCTGCGGCCACGGCGCCGGCTCGAGCATCGGCCAGGAGCGGATGACCAACCCGTTCATCACCGGCGAGATGTGAGGGTTTATTCGGCGGCGTCTGCCAGCGCCGCCGTCTCGCTCAGGTTACGCTCGCCCCATTCGCGGATGGCCGCCACCACAGGCACGAAACTCTTGCCCTTGCGGGTGAGGCGATATTCGACCTTGGGCGGGACCTCGCCGAAATCCTTGCGATCGATCAGACCGCTCGCGGTCAGCGCCTTCAACTCGCGGCTGAGCACGCGCGGGGTGATCTCGGCGCTGCCGGTCGCGCCGCGCAATAGGCCGCTGCGGATCTCGCCATAGCGGCGCGGGCCGTCCTTCAAGTCCCAGACGATGCGCAGCTTGTACTTGCCGCTGATCATCTTCTGGAACGCTGCGACCGGGCAGGCACGTGCGGAAGCTCTTGCCATGTCGTCTCCTCCCGGGAAGGAAGGATAGGAGCAGCGTTGAAAAAGTCCATACTATCAATTTTGTCCGTACTTGCAGGACGGCGCACAGGCCGCAGATGATGGTGCACATGACGAACAGGGAGCGTCACATGAAGCACTTCATGATCAAGTACCAGTTCAAGAACGGCGCGGCGGAAGAGTGGCACCGCGAGATCGGCCGCTTCATCAAGGCGATCGACGCCGATCCGGAATTGAAGGGGCGGATCGGCTATCGCGTCCTGAAGAACCGCGACGACAAAAACTATTTCCACCTCGCCAGCGTCGCCGACGAGGACGCGCAGAAGACGCTGCAATCCCGCGACTTCTTCAAGCACTATTCCGCGATGACCCGGCAAGTCTCCGGCGGCGAAGTCACGGCGACGCCGATCGAGATGATCGACACGACGGCTTGAACCTACTTCATCAAGCCGGCGGCGGTCAGCGCGCGGGTGATGATCTGGCCGAGATCGAAGCCGCGAGGCTCGCGGTTCGGCTCGGCCTTGTCTTCTGCGACCTTCGTCCGGATCGTGCGGGCGAGATGCGGCGCGGGCGTCGGCTTTGCCTCCGCCTTCTTCGCATCCTGGATCCACCCCGTGAGGCCGAAGAACTTCGCGATGTGGTAGGACGACGAAATGCCGGCCTCGATCAGAAACGCGCCTTCGACGCCGTAGCGCTGGTCATTGTCGGCAAGTCCAAGCGGCGTGCCATGGGCCATGCCTGTGATGGCGTAGGACTCGACCAGCGTCTCGCCGTCCTTGTTCCACCAGGCCTGGCGCGGATAGCCGTCGACATTGGTCTCGGCCATCGGCGTCGCCGGCAGATCATGCAGATCGAGCCACTGCTTGACGATCTCGTTGGCATTGCCGGGGTTGACGGTGCGATCGGCGCTGCCGTGCCACACCGAAATCTTCGGCCAGGGCCCGCGATGGTTCGAGGCCCGCCGCACGAAATCGCCGAGCTCGCGCTCGGGCCTCTCAGGGGAATGGAACATGCCGTCCAGCGCTTCGCGCAGGTTCGAGGCGATGCCGTAGGGCAATCCGGCAATCACCGCACCGGCCGCGAACACTTCGGGATAGGTCGCGAGCATCACCGAAGTCATGCCGCCGCCGGCGGAAAGGCCGGTGATGAAGATACGCCCGGGATCGATGCGATGCGCCTCGACCATATGCGCGATCATCTCGCGGATCGATCGCGCCTCGCCGCTGTCGCGCGCGGTGTCCTCGGGGTTGAACCAGTTGAAGCAGGTGTTGGCGTTGTTGATGCGCTGCTGCTCGGGCATGAGAAGCGCAAAACCGTAGTGACGTGCCAGCGTCGACCAGCCCGCGCCGAGATCGTACGTCGCGGCGGTCTGGCCGCAGCCATGCAGCACGACCACGAGCGCGTGCGGCTTCTGCATTTGCGCCGGCACGAACGCGAACATGCGCAAGGCTCCTGGATTGTCGCCGAAGCCGGTGACCTCCTGCAGCGGGCTGGAGGCACCGGCGCTCGCGCCGAAGTCGGGCAGGCGCAGGCCATCCAGCTTTGGCAAGCGTCTCAAGAGATCGACATTACGGGCAAGCGGCACGGCAAATTCCTGGGTGGGCGGCTTTCAACGTTTACCCAGACCAGATAGTTGCTGCAGTGCAAAATGAAAAGACCGTGTGCTGCCGATCAGCTCGAAAGCGCGCAGAATCCCGCAGGAATCCGCACGTATTAACCGCACTGCCTCAACTTCGCGCAGATACGCGACGCATCCATGACAGGAATGCGGCGCAGATCATGATTAACGCCGCAAACAGCGCGAGCGAGACGAGGAATCCTGCGCGCGCTGATTGCAGCGATTCGACAGCGAAGAACACCGCGCCGATTGCGGCCACTCCGGCCGCATTTCCGATCTGCGCAATGGTGCCATACATGCCGGAGGCCGAACCGGCCGCGACCGGCTTCACGGTCGAGAGCACCGCCGCCGACAGCGGCGCCATCACGAGGCCCTGGCCGTAGCCGAAGACGATCATGACAACGGCGAGCATGAGCGGCGTCGGCGCATCGACGTCAATTGCAGCAACCGCAAGCGCGGCGAGGCCCGCGATCTGCAGCGCGCAGCCTTCGATCAACACCTTGGTGCCGCGATGCTTCGCGCGCGCGGCGCTGTGGCGCGAGGCCACGACGAAAGCGAGCGCGAGCGGAACGAAGGCGAGTCCCGCGGCGAGCGGCGCAATCTTCAAGCCCCGCTGCATGAACAGCGTCATCACCAGGTAGAACGAGAGATTGGCGACGAAGAAAAAGAAGGCGGCGCCGAGCCCGCGCAGGAACGCGGCATCCGAGAGCAGCGTCAGATCGATCAGCGGCATGCCGCCGATGCGCGCCACGGCGCGTTCGAGCCGCACGAATGCGAACAGGATCGCACCGCCGCCTGCCATCACGGCCCACAGCCACGGCGCCCGGCCGAAATCGTGGCCGAACAGCAGCGGGCCGATCAGGCACAACAATCCGGCGAACAGAACCAGGCTGCCCTTGATGTCGAGCTTGGTGGCCGGTCGCCGCGGCACCGTCGGCATGATGCGCCAGGCCGCCATCGCAATGACGAGGCCGCAGGGCACGTTGACGAAGAACACCGCGCGCCAGCCGGTGTGGGCGAGGTCGATCGTGACCAAGAGACCGCCGAGCAGAAAGCCCGCGGCGCCCGCAAGCCCCAGCACGATGCCGTAGATGCCGAAGGCGCGGCTGCGCGCTTCGTCGGTGAAAAGCAGATGCAGCGTCGCCAGCACCTGTGGCACCATCAGCGCCGCGGTCGCGCCCTGCGCCAGACGGGCAACGATCAACTCGGTCCCGGATTGCGCGAGACCGCACCACAGCGACGTCACCGTAAAGCCGGCCACGCCGGCGAGAAACACGTTCTTGGTGCCGTGGATGTCGCCGAGACGGCCGCCGGTGACGACCAGCGTGGCATACGCGATCAGATAGATCGCGATGACGGACTCGATCTGCGCAGGCGTCGCCTTCAGCTCGATCGCGATGGTGGGAATGGCGACGTTGACGACGAACGCATCGACGCCGAACATGAACTGCGCGGCGACAACGATCGCCAGCACCCACCAGCGGCGGGTCGAATCGACAGGTTTTGTGACGATTTGATGCATCGGCGCGGTCCCCGGGATAATCGCGGCCCGACGATTTCAGACCGCGCGCGGCGGCGCGATTACCTCCAAGGTCAGATTCGGGCGCCGTTCGCCTCTTCCCGCGTGCGGGGAGAGGGAGAAAGCGCGCATGCCTGCATTCCGCCGTGCGGGACATCGCGCGATTGCGTTCGCGTCGGGCAGCACGTAGCCTCACCCTCTCAACAAACAAAAAGACAGCCGGAGAGAACGCCATGGCGCGCCTGAAGTTCGGAGCCTTCCTTGCCCCGCATCACCCGATCGGGGAGCATCCGATGCTCCAGTTCCGGCGCGATCTCGACCTGGTCGAGCAGCTCGATGCGCTCGGCTATGACGAGTTCTGGTGTGGCGAGCATCATTCGTCCGGCTGGGAGATGATCGCTTCGCCCGAGATGTTCCTGGCCGCCGCCGGCGAGCGCACAAAGCGGATCAAGCTCGGCACCGGCGTGGTGTCGCTCCCTTATCACCATCCCTTCAACGTTGCCCAGCGCATGGTGCAGCTCGACCACATGACCGGCGGCCGTGCCATCTTCGGCTCCGGCCCCGGCGCGCTGGCCTCCGACGCGCACACGCTCGGCATCGACCCGATGACGCAGCGCGATCGCCAGGACGAGGCGATCGCCGTGATCCGCCGCCTCTTCAACGGCGAGCGTGTCACCGCAAAGAGCGACTGGTTCACCATGAATGACGCGGCGCTGCAGATACTGCCGCTGCAAGAGGAGATGCCGTTCGTGGTGGCCTCGCAGATCTCGCCATCGGGCATGACGCTCGCCGGCAAATACGGCATCGGCATCATCTCGCTGGGCTCGATGACGACGCAGGGCTTGATGTCGCTGCGGCAGCAATGGCAGTTCGCGGAGGATGCCGCCAAGAAGCACGGCACGAAGGTCGACCGCGCCGACTGGCGCGTGCTCCTGACCTTCCACATCGCCGAGACCCGCGAGCAGGCCCGCAAGGAAGCGGGCGCCGGACTGATGCGCTGGCACAACGAGTATAATGTCGGCACGCTGCAGCGTCCGGGCCTGACCGCATTCTCCTCGCCGGACGAAGCCGTCGACAAGACGGCCTTCGTCGAAGGTGCCGCATCCACCATCGGCACACCCGACGATCTCGTCAAAACCATCAAGAACGTCATGGAGGTGTCCGGCGGCGTCGGGGCCATCATCGGTTTCGTGCACGACTGGGCCAATCCGGAAGCGACCCGCCGGAGCTGGGACATGGTGGCGCGCTACGTCGTGCCTGAGATCAACGGCTACATTGACGGCCTGCGCAGGTCGCAGAAATTCGTCATCGAGAACCGCGCGATCTTCGAGCGTGCGGGCCAGGCCGTGATGGCGAAGATCATGGAGAATGAGAAAGCCGCCGAGGCGCTGAAGGTGACCGGCCCCGGCCGCGTCGCCATTCCCGCCGTGAACGCGCCGGATCTGCAGAAGGAAGCGGCGAAGCAGCGGGGATAGCGGGCAAGCCGGATCGCGTCGTCCCGGACCAGCGCACCAAAAGCGCCCGTAGGTCCGGGACGACAACGGTATGCACGACGCTTCGCGCGCAAGACAACCGCCGCACCCACCGTGCCTGGATTGTGCTATATCGGAAGCGACTGCCAATCGGAGCAACCCCATGTCGATGCAGGCTGGGCCGACGCCGCCCAAGCGCAATCAGCTGAAGCACATTCCGGGAGACGAGGGTTGGCCGATCATCGGCAAGACCCTGCAGGTGCTGGCCGACCCCAAGGGCCATATCGAGGCGAACGGGCGGAAATACGGGCCGGTCTATCGCACCCATGTCTTCGGCGAGACCAGCGTCGTGCTGCTCGGGCCCGAGGCCAACGAACTCGTAATGTTCGACCAGCAGAAGCAGTTCTCGTCCGAGCATGGCTGGAACCCGGTGCTCGGACGCCTATTCCCGCGCGGCCTGATGCTGCTCGATTTCGACGAGCACCGGCTGCATCGCAAGGCGCTGTCGGTCGCGTTCAAGTCCGGGCCGATGAAATCCTATCTCAGCAATCTCGATCGCGGCATCTCAGCGCGCGTCGCGCAGTGGAAGGCGAACCCCGGCGAGATGCAGCTTTACCCGGCGATGAAGCAGCTCACGCTCGATCTCGCCGCGACGTCCTTTCTCGGCGCCGACATCGGGCCGGAGGTCGATGAGATCAACCGCGCCTTCGTCGACATGGTGGCGGCCGCGGTCGCCCCGATCCGCCGCCCGCTACCCGGCACGCAGATGGCCAGAGGGGTGAAGGGACGCAAACGCATTATCGCATACTTCCGCGAGCAGATACCGTTGCGGCGCGGCAACCACGGCGGCGACGATCTGTTTTCGCATCTGTGCCGCGCCACCCATGAGAACGGCACGCCTTTGTCCGACCAGGACATCATCGACCACATGAGCTTCCTGATGATGGCCGCACACGACACGCTGACCTCGTCGCTGACGTCCTTCGTCGGCGAGCTCGCGGCGCATCCCGACTGGCAGCAGAAGCTGCGCGACGAAGTCTTTGCGCTTGGCCTTTCGGCCGATGCGCCGACGAGCTTCGACGATCTCGACAAGCTGCCGATGACGGAGATGGCTTTCAAGGAGGCGCTGCGGATCAAGCCGCCGGTGCCATCCATGCCGCGTCGCGCGGTGCGCGACTTCTCCTTCAGGGGATTCGACATTCCGGCCGGCACCTCGGTCGGGGTCAATCCGCTCTACACGCACCATATGAAAGACATCTGGCCGGAACCGGATCGCTTCGATCCCCTGCGCTTCACCGAAGAGGCCCAGCGCAATCGGCATCGCTTCGCCTGGGTCCCGTTCGGCGGCGGGGCGCATATGTGCCTCGGCCTGCATTTCGCCTACATGCAGGCGAAATGTTTCGCGCGGCACTTCCTGCAGAACGTCGAGGTGTCGCTGGAGCCTGGCTATAAGCCGGACTGGCAGATGTGGCCGATCCCGAAACCGAAGGATGGGTTGCGGGTGCGCGTGAAGGCGATCTCGTAGGGTGGGCTAGCACGCGGCTGCGCGGTACGCAGCCCGCTGGCGTAACCCACCCCTTTCGTGTCCGCGGTAA
>NZ_JADFUE010000039.1:0-67696 GCF_054967145.1 Bradyrhizobium sp. UFLA06-24 | reverse complement strand
GTGACGCTCATGTTTGCCTCCTCGGTAAACGAAATGATGGTTATCGTTGGATTCAAGAGAGACACAGTTTCGTGCCTTCACGACGCCGCGGCGAGAGCCGGCGCAAGCGCTTCACGGATCGCTGATTCAAGGATGTTGATATCTTGCTCGACGGTGCCGCCACTGACTCCGACTCCAGCAACCAATCGACCCTCGCTGAGGAGCGGGGCTCCGCCGCCCATCGAACAAAACCGCCCCCCGGAGAGGCCCATCAGTGCGAAAAGGTCCTGGCCGGGTTGCACGAGGGGAGAGAGTTCAGCCGTCCGAAGGCCGACGAGCGCGGAAGTGTAAGCTTTCCGTTCCGACAGTTCCGTCGAGAAGGCCGGCGCACCATTCATGCGGTGCTTAAGGACGATATTTCCGTGAATATCGACGACACAAACCGCAACGGGCACATTGACGCGGGTTGACTGCGCTTCGACGCGGTCCGCGATGTCCTTTGCGAGGTCAAGCATATCCATCGTGTGTCCTTTCTGATCTGAGACAAATGGGCGGTCGCGGAAGCACTCGTAAGGACGCTTCTTCGACCGCATCTTGCTGTTGCGTTGATAGAAAGCCGCCTTTCGTCGACGATCGGCCTACGAAGCCCGGGTGGTGACCGCCGGCCTCGTCTTCTCGTTCAGCGACGCCATCAGAGCCTTCGCGGCCGGGCCCGACGAGTGCGGGTTCTGCCCTGTGATCAATTGACCATCGCTGACGACATGGACGCCCCAGTCCGCAACTTTCGAAAAGACCGCGCCCAGCTTCATCATCTCGTCTTCGACGAGGAAGGGCACCACGTGGGTGAGCCCGACCGCTTCTTCCTCGCCGTTGGTGAACCCGGTGACTTCCTTGCCTTGAACCAGGGGCTTGCCGTCGGGTGCCTTGACGTGTCGCAGCGCGCCCGGTGCGTGACAGACGAGAGCGATCGTCTTGCCGGCACCGATGAAGGACTCGATGAGTTTGATGGAATGTTCGTCTTCCGCGAGATCCCACATCGGGCCATGGCCGCCCGGATAAAAAAGGGTGTCGAAATCTTCCTGCCTGACGCTATCGAGGCGTAGGGTCTTGTCGAGCTGCGCCTCCGCGGCGGCATCCTTCTCGAAGCGGAGTGTAAGGTCGGTGCGGAATTCGGGCTCGTTGCTCTTTGGATCCAGCGGCGGCCGTCCGCCCTTCGGCGAAGCGAGCGTGATCTCGACGCCAGCGTCCTTGAATACGTAGTAGGGAGCGGCGAGCTCCTCCAGCCAAAAACCCGTCTTCCGGCCGGTGTTACCGAGCTGGTCGTGGGACGTGATGACCATCAGCACCTTCATGACTGTCTCCTTCGATTGTGGTCACTGAATGAAGCGCCGCCTGGCACCACGAGAGAGATGCTTCGGCGCGATCTCGTCGCTCTCCGATTCGTTGTCGAACTGACAGCGAGTGCGGATCGAGTGATCTGGTCTTACCGGCTGAGGCTGGGGTGTTCACTCATACATTGAGCGTCGATCACTCATACGTTGATATAAGCGACATCTTGCCAGTGTTGGACGTTGAAAGATCGCGCGGACTGCGATCACTTTCGCGGTGAGCTTCAGGTTTAATGCCGATGTCACAAATCGATGACAACATCGCCGCGCGGTCGCGAGCAGCAGATGAGAAGATTGCCGTCGGCCGGCATGTCGAGCGGCTCTGGACCGTAGACGATGTCTCCGGACACCAGTCCGCTTTCGCAATTGTGACAAACGCCGGCCCGGCAGGCCCACCGGACCGGGACATCGCAGGCTTCCGCGAGTTCCAGGATACTTTGATAGCGCGGATCCCAATGTGCGGCGATGCCGCTGCGCGAGAAGGACACCAGCGGGCCTGTCTTGCTGTCGCTTTCCGGGACATGCGCGGCCCGCTTCGTCGCGCCGACGACTCCCGGGGTCATCGTTTCGCCGCCGTTGAAGATCTCGGCGTGAATGCGCCTTGGCGCCAGGCCAATGGCGGCAAGAGACTGCCTCATGTCGGACATGAAGCGGGCGGGACCGCAAAGATACACATCCGCATCGCTTCGGACACCGGCCGCCTCCAGTGCAGACCGCGACAGGTGGCCAATAGCGTCGAAATCCTCGCCCTGCCTGTCCCGTGGGCTCGGCCTGCTGTAGCAGACATGGCTGCGGCCTTGGACAAGCGCGGACATGAGGCGGCGGACTTCAGCGGCAAAGGGATGATGCTGCCCATCGCGTGCCGCATGCAGCCACAAGACCAGGCGTGTCGAACCGGTCGCCGCGAGCGTATGTAACATCGAGAGCACGGGCGTCGCTCCGATGCCGGCGCTGAGCAGTACCACGGGCCCGTCGCCAGGCTGCAGAATGAAGCTGCCACGGGGCGAACTGACGTCGAGCACATTGCCCACCCGGATATGCTGCTGCAACCAGGCTCCAGCAACTCCATTCGGCTCGATCTTCACGCTGATGCGATAGCGATCCGCCGAGGGAGGGCCAGAGAGCGAGTAGCTGCGAAGGAGGAGCGGTCCGGCATCGGCAGGCTTAAGACGCAGGACGACATATTGGCCGGGCAGAGATGGAGACAACGGCTGGCCGTCGGCGTGCTGCATCGACAGCGAAAGAACGTCGGCCGACTCCTGCTGGATCGCCACCACCGAGAGCGGTTGAAATCCGGGTGAAGCGGGATGCGTGGCTGAGGCCGGCGCTAGGCCAGCGTTGCCACTTCCCGGGGTAGTCGCCTCGTCCTGCAGGAGCGCCTCGAACGACGAGCGCCAGCCGCGCGAGAGGGCCTCGATCCGCAGCGCGCGCTCCAAGCCCTCGCGCGCATGATTGGACGAATAGAGCAGCGCATTGGTCTCCGTGATCGTCATCCGCTCGCTCGCCTCGCCGATTTTCACGATCTCATCGCCGGCGCCCACGTCGCCTTCCTGCAAGACGCGGAAGTAGAACCCGGGGCGCCCGCTGGACGTCAGCAAGGCCGGCATCCGCGGCTCGTTCATCCGGATGCCGACGCGATAGCAGGTCACGCGGGGCTGTGTGACCTCGAACAGTGCGCTGCCGACCCGATAGCGATCGCCGATGCACACGACATCGTCCGTCAGTCCTTCGATCGTGAAATTATCGCCGAACTGGCCGTGGACTAAGTCGGTCCTGTTCAGTCGTTCCTGCCAGTAGCGATAGGACTCGATCTGGTAGACGAAGACGGCGCGGTGCTCGCCGCCGTGACCGGCCAGATCGCCTTGACCGTCTCCGTCGAGATTGAGCCGCCTGGCCTGGCAGCGGCCCTGAACCGGGCTTTTCCAGATCCCGGTGTGAACGGTGCGGCCCCTCCATGCGATGTCGCGCGGAAGTCCGACATTCACCGACAATAACCGGCCCATGACGCTTCTCCGCGGTCGCTGCCCCACTGCTCATTCATATCGAACAGCAAGACCGGCCCCACTCATACGTTGATATGAGTGAGACCTTCCCAACGTTGGATGGTTCGCAGGCGGGTGCGCAGACAGTATGCCCTCGACGCTGATCGCTATGCAACGCAGTTGTTACCACGCGAGCGGAGCAGAGGACGGGTGTGACTCATGACCATGCAACAATCCCTGCAGAAGATCGCACGCCGGCGCTTTCTGGAGATGGCCGGCGGAGCAATGACGGCTGCGCAACTCATGCCGGGTCGCGCGGCGAAGGCGACGCTTGTTGTCGGGAGGCCGATCGAACTGGTGGAGGCCGAGATTCACGGTCCGGCTTCGTCCTTTTCATCGCTCAAGCAAATCGATGCCGGTGTACTCAATGTCGGATATCTCGAAGCGGGGCCCGTCGACGGTCCGGCCGCAATCCTGTTGCACGGCTGGCCGTATGACATTCACAGTTTTAGTGAGGTGACACCGCATCTCGCGTCGGCAGGCTTTCGCGTCATCGTTCCCTATGCGCGTGGGTACGGTTCCACGACTTTCCGGGCGAGCGAGACCCCGAGGACGGGGCAACCGTCCGCGCTCGCGGTCGACACGATCGCTTTGATGGACGCGCTCAACATCAAGCAGGCGATCCTCGCCGGGTTCGATTGGGGTGCGCGCACTGCCGACATCGTGGCCGCGCTTTGGCCGGATCGCGTCAAGGGCATCGTCTCGGTTAGTGGCTACCTGATCGGCAGCCAGGCCGCGGGCAAGGTGCCGTTGCCTCCGAAGGCCGAACTGCAGTGGTGGTATCAGTACTACTTTGCGACGGAGCGCGGCCGCGAGGGATACGAGAATTACCGGCGGGATTTCGCCGAGTTGATCTGGAAGCTCGCCTCGCCGAAGTGGCAGTTCAGTGACGCGACGTTCGCGCGTAGCGCTGCTGCCTTCGACAATCCGGATCACGTCGACATCGTCATCCACAATTATCGCTGGCGGCTCGGTCTTGCGCAGGGAGATCCCGCCTTCGACGAACTGGAGACAAAGCTGGCGGCGGCGCCGCTGGTTAGTGTGCCGGCCATCACGCTCGAGGGTGATGAGAACGGCGCGCCACATCCCGAACCGGCGGCTTACGCCAAGAAATTCTCTGGCAAATATCTGCACCGCCTCGTGAGGGGCGGCATCGGCCACAATTTGCCGCAAGAGGCTCCCGCAGCCTTTGCCCAGGCCGTCATCGACATCAGCAAGAGTTGACACAACCGCATCTGCATCGGGAGCAAGCGCCATGACGACTTTCATCGATCTGCGGGGGCAAATGACGAGCGCCCTCGAAACCAGCCAGGACCGTCGCCAGTTTCTGGGAAACGCGGCGATGGGGATTGCAGCGGCAAGCGCAGCGAGTCTGCTGCCACCGCATTCCGCGGCTGCTGCCAAAGGTGAGGACATTCGCCCATTCCACGTCAATATTCCCAACGACGCGCTGGATGACCTGCATCGGCGCCTGGCGGCAACTCGCTGGCCCGACCGTGAGACCGTCGCCGATGAATCCCAGGGCGTGCGGCTGAAAACCATCCAACAGCTCGTGCAGTATTGGCGGACCGGTTACGACTGGCGCAAGCTGGAAGCGCGGCTCAACGCGCTGCCGCAGTTCGTGACGGAAATCGACGGCGTCGACATCCACTTCATCCACGTACGCTCGAGGCACGACAACGCGCTGCCGATGATCGTCACGCATGGCTGGCCCGGATCGATCATCGAGCAGCTTAAGATCATCGATCCCCTGACCAATCCGACGGCGCACGGGGCGACTGTGTCTGATGCCTTCCACCTCGTGATCCCTTCGATGCCGGGTTACGGCTTCTCGGGCCGACCGACGGCGACGGGGTGGGATCCCCAGCGCATTGCGCGAGCCTGGACCGTGCTGATGAAGCGTCTCGGTTATACCCGCTACGTCGCCCAGGGGGGCGACTGGGGCAATGCCGTCACTGAGCAGATGGCGCTGCTGGCACCGCCGGAATTGCTGGGGGTTCACACCAACATGCCGGCAACCGTTCCGGACGACATTGCCAAGGCGTTGCAGCCCGGTGGAACAATGCCGTCCGGTCTGTCGGCCGACGAGCAGCATGCCTACGAGCAGCTCGACAACTTCTACAAGCACGGATTGGGCTACGCCATCGAGATGGCGAACCGGCCGCAGACCCTGCAGGGCATCGTGGATTCGCCTTCCGGCCTGGCGGCCTTCATACTGGATCACGACATCCGCAGCTACGAACTCATCGCGCGTGTCTTCGACGGTAAAGAGGAGGGGCTGACGCGGGACGACGTTCTCGACAACGTTACGCTGTACTGGCTGACGAATACGGCGATCTCGTCGGCGCGACTGTACTGGGAAAACAAGCTGAACTTCTTCGAGCCGAAGCACATCGCGATCCCGGTGGCCGTGAGCGTCTTCCCGGACGAGATCTATGCGGCGCCGCGGTCCTGGACGGAACGCGCATATCCGAAGCTGATCCACTTCAACAAGCTCGAAAAGGGCGGTCATTTTGCCGCCTGGGAGCAGCCGAAATTATTCAGCATGGAGATGCGCGCGGCTTTCCGCTCGGTACGCCAATCGATTTGAAACGGACTGAGGTCCGGCGGACAACGCAACATCATACCCGATTCAGGGAACAGTCATGAACCGTCCAGAAACAACCTTTCCGCGCCAGGAAATCCGCCTGGAGCGCCGCCTAGCGTCATATTGGCGGGTCACCTTCGACCTCCCTCCGGTCAACATCTTCGGGCCACGGGAGACGCTTCGCCTCGCCGAGATCATCACGGCGATTGAGCAGGATGAGCAAGTGAAGGTCGTCGTCTTCGACAGCGCCGTCGATGGGTTCTTCATCACGCATTACGACTTCCTCGCGCCGCTCGAGGAATCGGCGAAGATCCCGCCGGGGCCCACCGGTTTGCAGGCCTTGCCGGATATACTGGTGCGTCTCAGCAAGGCGCCAGTGGTCTCGATTGCCTCAATCCGAGGGCGCGCGACCGGCGTCGGCAGCGAACTCGCGCTCGCAAGCGACATGCGGTTTGCGAGCCGCGAGAAGGCGATCCTGTCGCAATGGGAGGTCGGCGCGGGCCTGGTGCCCGGCGGCGGTCCAATGGCGCGATTGCCTCGGCTGATGGGCCGGGGACGTGCGCTGGAGGTGCTGCTCAGTGCCGACGATGTCAACGGCGATCTCGCCGAACGCTACGGCTACGTCAATCGCTCGCTTCCAGACGCCGAGCTGGACGGTTTCGTCGATTCACTGGCGATGCGGATCGCCTCGTTCGACAAGCAGGCGATTGCAGATACCAAGCGATTGGTCGATGTCGCGAGCCTGCCGCCCGATGCGGAAATCAAGCCGGAGTGGGATGCCTTCATCGCGGCACTCGGACGGCCTGCCAGCCAGAAGCGAATCAAGGCGCTAATGGAGCGCGGCTTCCACCGCGCCGGCGACGTCGAAAATCGACTTGGCTTTTACGTCGGGCAACTCGGTAGCTGAGAAAGATCGCGGCCGGTTCGGCAAGCCGCCGGTGTCATCGTCAATTTGGTTTTAGGATGAGGGGCATCAATCATTAGCAGCCCGGCAATTCCGCACGCGGTCGGCACGCGCTTCGATAGCCGGGAAAGAGAGAGACATATGGCCTTTGCCATCACCATCAACGGAATCATGCATAGCGTCGATGTCGAGGGCGACACGCCGCTACTTTGGGTGCTGCGCGACGTGCTCGGGATGACCGGTACCAAATTCGGCTGCGGCATGGCGTTATGCGGGGCGTGCACAGTCCATATCAATGGCGCTGCGACACGGTCCTGTATCACGACGATCGAAAGCGTCGGCACCTCAAAGATCACCACGATCGAGGCGATCGGCACGACCCCGGCAGGCGAGAAGATCCGGAAGGCCTGGCTCGATCACGAGGTGGTGCAATGCGGATACTGTCAGTCCGGGCAGATAATGTCCGCCTCCGCACTACTCGCCGACAATCTGCATCCTACAGACAAAGACATCGACGATGCCATGAGCGGCAACATCTGCCGATGCGGCACGTACGTCCGCATCCGCGAGGCAATCAAACTGGCTGCGCAGATGCACGGAAAGGCAGGCTAGTCATGAGCCTCGATCGGACTGTTTCACGTACTTCCGAGACCAGTCTCTCCCGCCGGAGCCTTCTCCTCAGCGGTGCCGTTGTCGGCTCTGGCCTCGTGCTGAGCCTCAGTCTGCCAATCGAGGGTGGAAAAGCCACAGCCGCTGAGGATTTCGCACCGAACGCGTTCATCCGTATCGGGAGCGACGGCGAGATCGTGTTGACCATGCCCTATGTCGAGATGGGCCAGGGGACCTACACATCGATCCCTATGTTGATTGCCGAGGAACTCGAAGTCGGCTTGAGCCAGATTCGTCTCGAACATGCTCCGCCTAACGAGAAGCTCTATGCCAATCCGATGCTGGGCGTGCAGGCGACCGGCAACTCCAACGCATTGCGCGGCGGCTGGAAGCCGCTACGCGAAGCAGGTGCGACTGCGAAGGCGATGCTGGTCGCCGCCGCGGCCAAGCGCTGGGGAGTCGATGTCAAGTCGTGCCGTGCGCAGGGCGGTGAGGTGATTCACGAGACCAGCGGAAAGAGCCTCAAATATGGGGAGCTTGCCGCCGACGCCGCACAGATGCCGGTACCGAAGAGTGTCGAATTGAAGCGGCGGGAAGATTTCAAGCTGATCGGCACGCCGGCCAAACGGCTGGACGCGGCTGATAAGGTGAATGGAACAGCCGTCTATGGCATCGATGTCCGCCCGCCCGGGGTAAAGGTCGCGACGCTCGCGCAGTCGCCCGTTTTCGGTGGGCGACTGAAGAGCGTGGATGACAGCGCGGCGAAGGCCGTCAAGGGTGTGCGCAAGATCGTTCGTCTCGACGATGCAGTCGCTGTCGTGGCCGATCATATGTGGGCCGCAAAAAAGGGGTTGGAGGCGCTCAGGGTCGAATGGGATGGCGGCCCTAATGCCGGGCTATCCACTCAGGATATCGCCCGCGAACTAGAGCAGGCGACACTCAGACCGGGCGCGGTTGCGCAGAACATCGGCAATGCCGACGGCGCCTTGGCCGGTGCCGCGACGACTGTCGAGGCAAGGTACGAGGTCCCGTTCCTGGCGCACGCCACCATGGAGCCAATGAACTGCACCGTCCACTTCCGTGGCGGCGAGTGCGAAATCTGGATTGGCACCCAGGCCATCGCGCGCGTGCAGTCGATGACGGCGAAAGCTGCCGGCCTGCCGCCCGAGAAAGTTATCGTCCACAATCATCTGCTCGGCGGGGGCTTCGGCCGGCGGCTGGAAGCGGACGGCGCCATACGTGCAGTCGAAATTGCCAAGCAGGTCGACGGCCCGGTCAAAGTTGTGTGGACGCGTGAGGAGGACATTCAGCACGACCTCTACCGTCCCTATTGGTTTGATCGCCTCACGGCAGGCCTCGACAAGGATGGCACACCGATCGCGTGGAATCACCGATTTGCGGGCTCCTCGGTCATTTCTCGCTGGCTTCCGCCGGCATATGCCAACGGTCTCGACCCGGATTCAACCGAAGGGGCCATCAACCTCGTCTATCATATCCCAAACTTCCACGTGGAATATGTCCGCGTTGAGCCGCCCGGCATTTCGACCGGATTTTGGCGCAGTGTCGGTCCATCACACAACGTTTTTGTCACCGAAAGCTTCGTCGACGAAATGGCGGCCGCCGCCAAGCGGGACGCGATTGCCTTTCGCCGCGCACTGCTGGAGCACAATCCGCGCGCAAGAGCGGTGCTTGAGCTTGCCGCTGAGAAGGCCGGTTGGGGTCAAGCTTTGCCAAAAGGACACGGCCGCGGGGTCTCGATGCAAAACGCCTTCGGCAGTCTACTCGCGCAGGTCGCCGAAGTTGAGGTCGCGAAGGATGGCTCGGTTCGCGTCCATCGTGTCACTTGTGCCATGGATTGCGGCACCCTGGTTAATCCGAACACGATCGAGGCACAGCTCCAGAGCGGGATCATGTACGGCGTGACGGCAGCGCTATATGGCGAAATCACCCTCAAGAGCGGTCGCGTCGAACAGACTAATTTCGACACCTATCAGATCCTTCGGATGAACGAGGCGCCGTCCGTCGAGGTGCACCTCGTCAAGAGCACGGAGCCGCCGGGCGGCATCGGGGAGACGGGAACGTCGGCGATCGTTCCTGCCATCGCCAATGCCATCTATGCAGCGACGGGCAAACGACTGCGCAAGATGCCGATCGACATCAACGCGCTGAAGCAACCGGCGTGAAGCTAGACGAGACGGTCCATCAACGAGGAGCTATGACATGAACCGTAAGGCAAAATCAGTATGGCACGGGACAGGTCGCGCGGGCAGCGGCCACCTGTCGAGCGATTCCGGCGTGCTCGCCGATACGCCTTATTCATTCAAGACTCGCTTCGAGAACGAGAAGGGCACCAATCCCGAGGAACTGGTCGCCGCTGCGCATGCCGGCTGTTTCACGATGGCATTAGCCTTCGCTCTGCAGGCTGCGGGTTTCACGCCTACGGAACTCTCGACCGAGGCGGCTGTCACGCTGGAGCAGGAAGGAGAGGCGTTCCGCATCGGTCGCTCGGCGCTGACACTGCGCGCGAAGATTCCAAACATCGAAGAAGATGCTTTCGTCCGCATCGCGGGCGAAGCCGAGAAGAACTGTCCGGTCTCCAAGGTCCTCAACGCGACGATCACGCTCGACGCAAAATTGATCGCTTAACGGCAGACGTCCTCGCCAGAGGAAAGGCTAGAAGCATGGCGCGCAATCATCAGCCCGATCAGTCTCGGTTCAGGGTAATCCGGCCCGAAGATATCGACTGGAAGCCGTTCCCAGCATTTCCGACCGGAGCGCGTCTGGCCGTCGTTGTAGGGCATCCCACGGAGCCCGGTCCCTATGTGGTTAGGGTCAAATTGCCCGACGGCACGAAGCTGATGCCACACAAGCATCCAGAAGACCGAATCTACACGGTGATGTCGGGCGTGTTTTACATCGGGCTCGGTGAGACCTTTGACGGGGACCAGGTCAATGCCTATCCCCCGGGAAGCGTCATCGTTTTGCCTGGCGACACCTGGCATTTCCATTGGGCGAAGTCCGGTGAGTACGTCACGCAGGTGACGGCGATCGGTCCGCTCGGCCTCGAGTACCACGATCCCAGCGACGATCCGCGTCATAAGCACGCGTAGGGCCGACCTTATGATCATCACCGCAATCGAAGCTATCCCGCTACGCATTCCATTCAAGGCCGGAACCAAGTCGGCCTCTTCCGTCTGGGGTGATAGCAATCTGCCTGCCGCCGACTCCTTGCTCGTCAAGGTGGCGACGGATCAGGGGGTGGTGGGGTGGGGTGAGGCCTTCGGCTTTCGCGCGGTTGCATCCGCAAGACTCGCGATCGAGCAACTGATTGCGCCAATTTGCATCGGCCAGAACGCTACGCAGATCGAGCCTCTGATGGTGGATATTCAGAAGAAGCTGCACGTCTTTGGACGTGGCGGCGCGTTGTCTTTTGCCATCTCCGCGATCGACATCGCGCTTTGGGACCTCGCAGGTAAAGCCGCCAATATGCCGCTGTGCGGGTTGCTCGGCGGCGGCGAGAAGGAACTCGATTGTTACGCAAGCCTGGTACGTTATTCCGAGCCTGCGTTGGTCCGCACAGCCGTCCGGCAGGCGATCGACGCCGGATTTCGCGCCCTTAAGCTTCATGAGATCGAGCTTCCGGCCATTCGCGCCGCCCGTGAGGAAGCCAGTGCTGATATCGAGCTGATGCTTGATGTCAACTGTCCGTGGACGCTCTACGAGGCGCGCCAAAAGGCGGAAGAGCTCAAGGCAATCCACTTGAAGTGGCTGGAAGAGCCGGTCTGGCCCCCGGAGAATTTTGATGGCCTCGCCGTAGTGAGAGCTTCCGGCATGCCGACCGCGGCTGGGGAGAATGTCTATACCTTGATGGACTTCGAGCGCCTGTTGGCAGCAAAGGCCGTGGACTTCATCCAGCCGAGCCCGGCCAAGATGGGAGGCCTCAGCGAGCTCCGCAAAGTCTTTCCGCTCGCCGCAATCCACAACATTCCGGTGATGCTGCACTCCTTCTATGACGGGCCGGGTCTATTGGCGGCGATCCATGCGACAGCGGCGCTCGGGACCGCCGTTTCGATGATCGAATGGCGCTGGTTCGATCTCGAAGCGACGATTTACGGGGACGCGCTGAGGACGAAGGGCGGCAGGATTGCGGTGCCGCAGGGACCGGGCCTTGGACTTGATCCTGATCCCGATGTCATCAAGGCCTATCGCTGGAAATAGTCATGACCGAAGCCTACGAGCTCGTCGAGCACAGCTATGACGTGGTGATTGTCGGGGCCGGCGGCGCCGGGATGCGCGCTGCGCTCGGCATGGCCGCGTCGGGATTACGCACGGCCTGCGTCACCAAGGTGTTTCCGACCCGAAGCCATACGGTCGCCGCTCAAGGCGGCATGGCCGCCTCGCTCGGCAACATGGGCGACGGCGACAATTGGCGCTTCCACATGTACGATTCAGTGAAAGGCTCGGACTGGCTCGGCGACCAGGACGCGATCGAATACATGTGCCGCGAGGCGGGGCCCGCCGTGCTCGAGCTCGAGCACTACGGCGTGCCGTTCTCCCGCACCAAGGACGGTACGATCTACCAGCGTCCGTTCGGCGGACAGACCATCGGTTTCGGCAAGCAAATGGCGCAACGGACGTGTGCGGCCGCCGACCGTACGGGACATGCCATCCTGCACACGCTCTACCAGCAATGCCTGAAGCACAACACCAAGTTCTTCGTCGAATATTTCGCGCTCGACCTCTTGATGGATGACGACGGCGCCTGCCGCGGCCTGCTCGCCTGGAACCTGGAGGATGGCACGCTTCATCGCTTCCTTGCCCATCGCACCGTGCTGGCGACCGGCGGCTACGGCCGGGTCTATTTCTCCTGCACGGCCGCCCATACCTGCACGGGCGACGGCAACGCGATGGTGTTGCGCGCGGGCCTGCCCTTGGAAGACATGGAGTTCACGCAATTTCATCCGAGCGGCATCTACGGTTCAGGCTGCCTGATTACCGAAGGCGCGCGCGGCGAAGGCGGCTACTTCACCAATTCGGAAGGCGAGCGTTTCATGGAGCGCTATGCGCCGAGTGCGAAGGATCTCGCCGGACGCGACGTCGTCTGCCGCGCCATGACCATCGAGATCAACGAGGGCCGCGGCTGCGGTTCGCGCAAGGACTACATCGAACTGCATCTGGAGCATCTCGGCGCCGACATCCTGCATGAGCGCCTGCCCGGCATCAGCGAGACCGCGCGGGTCTTTGCCGGCATCGACGTGACGCGGCAGCCGATCCCCGTGCTGCCGACGGTCCACTACAACATGGGCGGGGTGCCGACCAATCTTCATGGCGAGGTCACGACCAAGCACAAGGGCAATCCCGAAACCGTGGTGCCGGGCCTGATGGCGATCGGCGAAGCCGCCTGCGTCTCCGTGCACGGCGCCAACCGGCTCGGTTCCAACTCGCTGCTCGATATCGTCGTGTTCGGCCGTGCCGCGGCGCTCCGTGCGACCGAGATGCTGCGTCCGGGCGAAGGCCATCCGCCGGCGCCGCAGGCATCCACCGACGAGGCGATCGCGCGGTTTGACCGCATCCGGTGGGCGAAGGGCAAGACGGGCACGGGCGAGATCCGGCTTGCGATGCAACGGACCATGCAGAAGCATTGCGCGGTGTTCCGGACAGGATCCCTTCTGGATGAAGGCGCTCGCGAGTTCGGCAATGTCATGGCGGCGATGCGCGACGATCTTGCACTGGCCGATCGTTCCATGATGTTCAATTCCGATCTCGCCGAGGCGCTCGAGCTTGACAACATGCTGTCGCAAGCCAATGTCAGTCTTAGGTCCGCTATTGGCCGGACCGAAAGCCGTGGCGCCCATGCCCGCGAGGATTTTCCAAAGCGGGATGATAAGAATTGGCTGAAGCACACGCTGTCCTGGGCGGATGGGGAAGGGCATGTACGGCTTGACTATCGGCCGGTGCATCTGCAGCCCCTGACCAATGAGGTCGCCGCGATCCCGCCCAAGGAGCGCGTCTATTGAAATGGATGGAGGTATCAAAGACGACAGAACGCGCCGTGCTGGCCGGCGGTTGCTTCTGGGGCAAGCAGGACCTAATCCGAAAGCTGCCGGGCGTTATTTCGACCTGCGTCGGCTACACGGGCGGCAAGGTGAAGAATGCCACCTATTGGCCAAGTTTCCGGCGGTTCGGCTTTAGGACGTCGGCCATCCGAACAAGCTCGGCGTAGGTGCGTGCGCCCATCTTGTGCATCGCCGCGCCGCGGTGAATTTTGACTGTGATCTCGCTAATTCCGAGATCGCCGGCGACTTGCTTGTTCATTTTTCCGGCGGTGACGTGCAACATTACTTCCTGTTCGCGCGGGGACAGTGTCTCGAACCGTCCTCTCAGTTGCGTAATATCGCTTTCGATCGCACGTCTTTGGCGGTCACGCTCAATGGCAGCCATTACTGCATCGAGCATGTCCTGATCGCGAAACGGCTTGGGAAGGAAATCCACCGCGCCGTGCTTCATCGCGTGAACGGACATCGGGATGTCCCCGAAGCCTGTCATCATAACCACCGGTATTCCGACCCCGATCTGAACCAATCGGCCTTGAAACTCGATGCCGTTCACGCCCGGGAGCCGGACGTCGAGAACAATGCAGCCTGGCCTGTCCAGAAGGTTCGCGGATAGAAAATCCTCAGCCGTTGCATAAGTCTCCGTTTGAAGTCCCACAGAGTCGAACAGCCCCTCCAATGCACTGCGCATGGAAGCGTCGTCGTCGACGACGTGTACAAGGGGTTTCTCGTTGGTGGCGGGCCGCATGCGTCTAGACACACCGTATTTTTGCGGAAATGTCTAACATAAACTGGCGTCGGGCGGCGATCACACCTGTGTATAGGTATCACCGCGGGCCGGTTCCCGTCGCGGATATCAAACGACCGCCAGTGCCTTGGCTACTGCCGAGGCTGAACAGGGCGCATAGATGGAAAACAATGATCCGTGCCCGACCACCGATCGGACCTCAATTCGATGTCCGAGCACCTCGATTGCGTGGCGGACAATCGAGAGCCCGATGCCGAGGCCATGGCTGCGTTCGGGCTTCAGGCGCGTAAAGGACTCGAAGATATGCGGCAACTGATGTTCCGAAATGCCGATACCGGTATCATAGATGTCTATCCTGACATCGGGCGTCTGGCGTCGGCAGCCTATCAGAATGCGTCCTCCAGGATCAGTGTATTTGATGGCGTTGGTCAGTAGATTGCGCAGGACACACTCGAGCAAGACCGGGTTACTTGTAACACAGGCGGTTGTGGAGGCCACCCGAAGGTCGACACCCTTTTGGAGAGCGACCTCTTCGTTTTCGTTGTGCAGCCGCCAGAACATCGGTCCGAGCTCAACGCAGGCGAGCTCCAGCGCCCTTGTGCGTTCGGCCAGGTAAAACGCATCGACGAGCCGATCGAATTGCTCAGTGATCCTGGCTACGGCTCGCTCGCCGCGATCAATCCAGGCTTGTTGCGGCAACCCGTCTACGCGTGAACGCAGCATCGTATAGGTGCTTTGGATGATCTGGAGAGATTGCCGGAGGTCATGTCCGATCATCGCCATGAGCGCCGTTTGTACTTCCCCTTCCACTGGCTGTTCAGGCCGTTGTTCTCTTGAGCTTGACGTAGCAACAAAGCACCCGACCGTTCTCATGGCTGTTCCCGTTGAGTCCTGATCTTCGCACCATCAAAAGCCGGTCCTCCACGACTCGCCATCGTACGTTCCGGTGTCCAGATCAGCCGATCGTATGATGAAAGCGCGTGACGATGGAGCTTCAGTAATTGTTGCGTCGCCCTTGAACTAACCCTTCCGTATAACTGAGCCGACCCCTCGTCTGATTCATTTTGAATTCAGACCGTCTGTATTGATCAACAACGTCCCTGAGACAATGTCGATCAGGAGGGGGTGGTGGAGTCGCTGCGGTCCAACATTGACTGGATCGGTTCGATCTCGGTTGAAGGATTCCGCGGCCTGTTCGCCAGTCTTGCGGCCGCTTTCGTCCGGGAAGGTCCTGCGCGCGCAACCGATCTGGGAGCTGCCTCCGGTCAAAGCGGGGCGACCGTCTACCGGCTTCCTGGGGACTGAGATGGTGCGCGAACTCGCATCAAAGAGGCAGGTCTTGATTGTCAAATGGCTATGTCGGGGAAGTAGCCGGCAATGGCAGCGGCGGTGTCCGCCGCGAAGCGACGTGAACAATCGTGTTGCCTGGGCCCAAGTCCTGCAGAATTGGGCTGGCACGAGGCCCGTATCGGTTCAGGATCGTGAGTATGCCCTTGAGACGGCTCCACGTATCGCCCGCGCGACGGATTGGAGAGCCGCCCCAATATTCAATCCATCGTTCACCCGGGCGGGACGGGCGAAACAGCAATGCACTCGTGCTCGGCCTGAAGACGGTGGTCGACTTTTGAGCGTAACGTAAAGGGTTCCCTCGAAGGGAACTATAACACTCTTGTATAATTCCTGAGCGCCAAAGGCAGGCGCAAACATCGCTGTCCCCGCTTCTCACGACTAATTCGGGGCAAGGATACGTTGAGTGGCGCGGGATCTCGAAATCGCAGTAATCGACGACGACGAATCGTTCCGGACGGCACTTGTAGAGTCGCTGTCTTCTCTCGGATTTCGATCTGACGGTTATGCCTCCAGCGAGGACTACTTGCGTGTGGGCCGGCAGCGGCCGTTCGACTGCATTGTGACGGACATTCACATGCCAGGAATGAGCGGGTTGGACCTGGCAAGGCGCTTGTCTGGCGATGGGGCGACTATACCCGTAGTGCTAATTACGGCACGCTCAGATGCGAACCTGCAGGCCAGGGCCAAGGCTGCCGGAGCGGCGAATCTGCTCAGGAAGCCATTTGAAATCAATGATTTGATCAAGTGCATCGAGGACGCGGTGAACGGTTGAGGAACCGCAAACTGGCGAGCGCACAGCTGCTGTCCATAAGAATTCACAACGATTGACTGGGAGGTAATCGCCGCAGCGTTCAAAGTACTGGCGCGTCAAGCAAAACGGGATGCCAAATGGCCGGGTATGGCAGGTCTGCGGGCACCATCCGCCTTACACCGGGGTGCACATTGATGCTCGGGCGGCCAATGATATCCGGTGACCGCGCCATGGAAGCTGCGCGGGAGGCTCTGGCTTGCCAGCAAATCCATCGCATCGACCTGCCTGCCGCACGAGCTTTGACAAGGGCAGATGATGCGCGTGCTCAGAATTGCTTTAGATTCACAATGTCGGCTCGAGGCGAGCGTCCTGGCAACGGGGCGCTTCCGAGAGTGGGAGTGGGCCCGTGAATACGCTCAATGATCATAAAAAGAATGGCGCGTTCCAGATATTGTCTCGGGATGGTGAGTTACTTTTGCGCAGGATCAAGCGCGATAGGGATGATATAAGGCCAGTCTCTTCGGAAACCGTACTTGCCGCATCCTTACCGACCGAATCCAGCAATCAAGATCATCTAACCCGTGAATTGGAGCTCGCCGAATATCTCGACGAAAGATGGGCGCTCCGGCCTCTGAGCATTATAGAGGAAAATGGCAAAACCATTCTTCTCCGCGAGGATCCCGGCGGCGAGCTGCTAAGCCAGCTCATGGATGCGCCTTTGGACGTCGCGCGCTTCCTGCACACTGCGATCGGCATTACCGACGCGATCGGCAAGATGCACGAGGCGGGCCTGGTCCATAAAGACATAAAGCCTGCCAATATATTCGTCGCAAGCACTGATCGAGGGGTTCGACTGACCGGATTCGGAATAGCCTCTCGCATTCCGCGCGAACGGCAACCGCCTGAACCGCCTGAGTTCATCGCCGGAACGCTCGCCTATATAGCCCCCGAGCAAACCGGACGTATGAACCGATCGATTGACTCGCGAAGCGATCTCTATGCCCTCGGCATTACGTTCTACCAGATGCTGACCGGAAGACTGCCCTTTAGTGCCGCTGACGCGACGGAGTGGATCCATTGCCACATAGCGCGGCGCCCAGCCCCACCGAGCGACCTGCTAGCGGACATCCCGCCCGCGATATCGGCCATTGTGATGAAGCTACTCGAGAAGGCGACAGAGGATCGATACCAGACGGCCATCGGATTGTCGCGCGACCTTCGCCGCTGCCTGGAGGACTGGGACAAGTCGCACCGCATCGACTCATTTCGCCTCGGGGAACATGACGTTCCCGATCGGCTCCTCATCCCCGAGAAGCTGTACGGGCGCGAACGCGATATCGACACGCTCCTTGCCGCCTTTGACAGCGTCCTTGCCAATGGCGCCCCGGAACTGGTGTTGGTCACTGGATATTCCGGTATCGGCAAGTCTGCCGCTGTTAACGAACTGCACAAGGTCCTGGTTTTGCCGCGCGGTCTGTTCGCATCGGGGAAATTCGACCAGTACAAGCGCGACATCCCCTACGCGACATTGGCTCAGGCGTTTCAGAGCCTTGTCCGGCAACTGTTGGTCCGGCCTGAAGAAGAACTGCGCGTCTGGCGTGATAGATTGCTCGAGGCATTGGAGCCAAATGGTCAGCTGATTGTAGAGCTCGTCCCGGAATTGAAGTTGATCATCGGAGAGCAGCCAGTCGTAGCCGAACTTCCACCTCAGCAGGCAAAAGCGCGTTTCCAGCTGGCGTTTCGCCGTTTCATCGGTGTATTTGCTCGCGCAGAGCACCCACTCGCGTTGTTCCTCGATGACCTGCAATGGCTCGATGCTGCGACGCTTGATCTGGTCGAGAGCCTGTTGACTGAGCCTGACCTGCGTTACTTGCTGCTGATTGGCGCATATCGAGATAACGAGGTCGATTCGACCCACCCGCTGGTCCGTAAGCTCGACTTGATCCGCCGCGATGGCGCAAAGACGCGCCAGGTCGCGCTTGCGCCTTTGAGAAGCGAGGACCTGACCCAGCTCATCATGGACGCGCTGTATTGCGGTTCAGGCCGGGCGGCGGCGCTGGCTCGGTTGATACATGAGAAGACCGCCGGAAATCCATTTTTCGCTATCCAGTTCATTTCCACGCTTGTTGATGAAGGGTTGCTCGCCTTCGATCATGTGAAAGCGCGATGGGACTGGGAGGTCAGTCGCATTGATGAAAAAGGGTACACCGACAACGTCGTGGACCTCATGGTCGGCAAATTGAATCGTCTGCCGGCAGACACCCAGGCGACACTGCAGTTGCTTGCGTGTCTTGGTAACAGCGCAGACATCACGTTTCTTCCGACCGCCTTGGGAACGTCTGAAGGCAAGATGCACGCTGATCTATGGGAAGCCCGGCGCGCCGAATTGGTCCTGCGATCAGAGACTTCCTATACTTTCGTTCATGACCGCGTCCAGGAGGCCGCATATTCTCTAATACCGGCAGGGCAACGTGCAAAAGCCCATCTCAGGTTAGGAAGGCTCCTTAACGCGCATACCCCTCCGGAGAAGCGAGAGGACACGATCTTCGAGATCGTCGCTCAGTTGAACCGAGGCATCGAATTGATCGAGTCGCGCGATGAACGCGAGCAGCTTGCAGGGCTCAACCTGATAGCCGGCCGGCGAGCAAAAGCATCGGCCGCATACGCCTCGGCGCTCAAATATCTCGCCTGCGGTGCAGCACTTCTGCCCGACGACTGCTGGGCACGCCAACACAATCTCGCCTTTCAGCTGGAATTACAGCGGGCCGAATGCGAGTTCTTGACAGGTGATCTCAAAGCCGCAGATGAACGGCTGACGATGCTTGCATCCTGCGCGGCGAGCGAAGTTGAGCGCTCTGCTGTCACATGTTTGCGTGTAGATGTGTACACAGCACTCGATCGACCGGATCACGCCGTCGAAGTGTGTCTCGCGTATCTCCGGACATTCGGTATAGAATGGTCCGCTCATCCGACCGGTGACGAGACGCTACGAGAGTACGAGCAAGTATGGGTAAACTTGAGAGAGCGGGCGATCGAGGAATTGATTGATCTGCCTCTGATGAGCGACCTGACCCTACTTGCGGTTATGGACGTCCTGACCAAGGTGGCGGCGCCAGCTATATTCACGGACGCAAACCTCTTTTCGCTTGTGATCTCTCGCATCGTCAATCTCAGCCTCCAGCACGGAAACAGCGATGGCTCCTGCTTTGCTTACGTGTCTTTCGCGCTAACGACTCGCGTGCGCTTTGGAGATAGCAAGCGGGGATTCCGGTTCGGACATCTTGGTTACGCGTTGATTGAACGACGCGGATTGAAACGCTTTCAGGCTCGAACCTACCTGGCTTACGGGAAGCTTTTGCCGTGGATTGAGCATGTGCGAGCGTCCTACGAGGTCGCGAACCGCACGATCGACGCTGCGCTGAAGGTCGGCGACGTGACTTACGCGACCTACAGCCTGAACCTCCGGAATGCATACCGTCTTGCGGCTGGTGATCCACTTGAGGAGGTGCAGTCCGATGCCGAAGGTGGAATCGTGTTCCAGCGCAAGGCCGGGATAGGGCTATCCGTCGTTGCTGTCGCCACGCAATTGAGCCTCATCCGAACCCTTCGAGGGCTCGCGCCGACGTTTGGTTCAATGGACGGCATCGAGTTCGACGAAGTGTCGTTCGAGCGCCAACTGGCGAGTGATCCCAGTATGGCGGCCTCTGAATGCTGGTACTGGGTCCGAAAGCTCCAGGCTCGTTTTATTGCTGGAGATTATTCAACTGCTGTCCAGGCTGCAGCACGAGCGAAGGCGCTGCTTTGGAGTTCCGCAGCGTTTTTCGAGGAGGCCGAGTATCACTTTTACGCCGCTCTGTCCCATGCGGCCTGCTGCGATGTCAGCTCTGCCGAGCAACTTGTCTCTCACCTGGAGGCTGTGGCTGCGCACCATCGACAGCTCGAAGCCTGGGCGCGGGATTGCCCTGCAAATTTTGAGAACCGCCTCGCACTTGTTGGCGCGGAAGTGGCCCGTATCGAGGGCCGGGAGCTGGATGCCATGCGCCTGTACGAACGTACAATCCAGACTGCGCATGCGAACGGATTCGTTAATAACGAGGGTATCGCCAATGAGCTGGCGGCCAGGTTTCATACAGGACGGGGTCTCGAGACGATTGCACGGGCCTATTTGCGTGAGGCGCGATACTGCTATGAGCGCTGGGGAGCGGATGGGAAAGTTCGCCAGCTTGACAGCCTGCATCCCTGGCTTCGTGAGAACGACCCGGTAGGTCGTGCTGCGGATGCGACGATAGCGACACGAACCGAACACCTCGACTTTGCGACTGTCGCCAAGGTGTCAAGGACACTATCCGGCGAGATCGTGCTGGAAAATCTTATCGACGCATTTATGCGGCTTTCCATTGAGCATGCGGGAGCTGAGCGCGGCGTGTTGCTTCTGGCAGGTGCGGATGGACTGCGACAGGAGGCCGAAGCGACAACGGCTGGTACTGGCATCATCGTACGTCGGCCGGTATCGCCCCCAACCACACTTCCCAACTCCGTTGTTCAATATGTCATGCGAACCCGGGAGATCGTCATAATAGACGATGCGTCCGCTCACCCGATCTATTCCGCAGACGCATATGTGATCGAGCGGAGACTACGGTCCGTCCTTTGCTTGCCGCTCATTAACGACGCCAAGCTAAGCGGGGTCCTCTACCTCGAGAACAATCTGGCTCGCCGGGTCTTTACGCAAAATCGGATTGCAGTGCTGAAGTTGCTGGCCTTCCAGGCCGCGATCTCTCTCGATAACACTCGCCTCTACGCCCATCTGGCCCAGGCAGAGCAGGCGCTTTCCACCAGTGAACGTAACCTGCAGCTCACAATCGACACGATACCGGCGCTGGTTTGGTCGACCCGAACTGATAGCACTGTTGAGTTCGTGAATGAGCATTATTGCGAGTACGTCGGGCTGCGTCCCGAGCAGTTCCAATCGTTGGGGTGGACTGTTGCGGTCCATCCGGACGACGTCGACCGGCTGAAGGCGGTCTGGACTGAGTTGGTCGCGTCAGGGAAGGGCGGCGAGGCCGAAGCGCGGTTCCGGAGAGCCGATGGTCAATACCGCTGGTTTCTCGCGCGTGTGAGCCCGTTACGCAATGTCGGTGGAGAGATCGTGAGATGGTACGGCGTCAATACTGATATTGAAGATCGGAAACGAGCGGAAATCCATCTCACTGGCGAGAAGCAGATTCTGGAAATGATAGCCTCCAGATCTCCGCTACGCGAAATCCTGACGGCATTGTGCAATTTCTTTGAAGGCTTTGCTCCAGATTGCTCCTGCGGGATCTATCCAATCGACGCTAGTGGCAAGACATTCCAGTATGGCGTAGCGCCATCTCTTCCGGATAGCTATACCGACCCAATCGAGGGAGCGTTGGTCGATGCTGACGACTCACCTCGCGGCCGGTCGATCAGCCGAAAAACCCAGATTATCGCCAAAGATATTCAGACGGATGACCGTTGGATGGCCGCACCATGTCGCGTCCATGTCCTTGAGCATGGGCTGAGAGCGGTGTGGAGTACACCAATTTTTTCGCGAAAAGGCGCAGTAATTGGCACGGTTTGCATCTACCAGCAGGAGCCGGGGGGGCCGTCGCCACATCATCAGGAAATCATCGCTCATGTAGTTCACCTTGCCAGCATCGCGATCGAACGCTCATTGGCGGAAACAGCGCTCAGGCGAAGCGAGATGTTTCTGACGGAAGGCCAACGGATCAGTTTGACCGGCTCATTCTCCTGGCGGGTAGATGCCGATGAATTCGTCTTCTCCGATCAATTATATCGCATCTTCGAACTCGAGCACGGCACGGCCATGACCTTCGACCTCATAACCCGGCGGGTCCATCCCGACGACCTTGCGTTACTGGCGGACAAGATGGAGCAGGTACGAGCTGGTCAAGACAATCCTGAATATGAAATCCGGCTGCGAATGGACGATGGGCGGCTGAAATACATTCGAATCTTCACCAGGGTGATTTGTCACGATGATGCTCGACTGGAATGTCTTGGAGCGGTTCAGGACGTCACCAGGAGACGTCTGGCTGAGGAAGCTCGCGATAAAGTAAGATCGGAATTGGCGCATGTCGGCCGCGTCGTTAGCCTTGGAGCGTTGACGGCATCGATTGCACACGAGGTCAAGCAACCGCTTGCATCGATCGTCACGAACGGTGAGACGGGATTGCGCTGGCTGGCTCGCACAGAGCCCAACCTTGAGAAGGCCCAGGTCTTCATCAAACGGGTCGTTGATGATGCGCGAAGGGCAGCTGAAATCATAGATCGAATCCGAACGATGGCAAGCCGTGGCGCGGTCAGGCATTCGGAGTTCAAGCTCACCGAGATAGTCACCGAATCGATGGCATTCCTGCAGCACGAGTTTCAGACGCGAAATGTGAGCGTGGCTCTCGATCTGGAGACGGGCATTCCAAAGGTCATTGGCGACCGCACTCAGCTGCAGCAGGTCCTTGTGAACCTTGCTATGAATGCTGTGCAAGAGCTCACCAGCAGGGAAACGATCGACAAGAGGGTCGCCGTGCGTACCCGGCAACTTGATGACGAGACCGTAAGCTGCACAGTTGAAGACAGCGGACCCGGCATTGATCCCGAGCGCTTGCCCCACCTGTTTGACAGCTTTTTCACAACCAAGGAGACCGGCATGGGTCTTGGGCTGCCTATCGCGCAGTCGATTATCGAAGCTCACGGCGGGCGGATTTGGGCTGACAATGAATCGACTCTGGGGGGTGCCAGGTTCGTTTTTGAGCTACCTATCAGCTCACCGGCAACAAACCGGTGATAGCACCCCAAATGGATCACCGAAGTTGCTCAATCAGGGTTTTCGCCGCCACCAGATCTGCCGTTTCAAATCCTTCCCGGAATTGGACAAGCGTAGATTTCAGAAGTTCTCGCGCCTCTGCGGGCCTGTTTTGCCTGACGCGCAAACGTGCGAGACTCATTGCTGTTCGCAATTCCCAGGAAAGGACATGCTGGCGCCTCGCCCAGGTCAGTGATTGTTGGAAGCAATCCTCTGCAGCGTCAGTGGCCGAGGGGCCGTGTTGAAGCTGGAACAGCTCTCCCTTAATTCGGAGGAATTCAGCAATGTGCCAACGTTCCTCGTCCTCCTCGGAGCGGCCGATCGCCTCCTGGATTACAGCCAGACCGTGCGAGACCTCTCCGACCGCTCCAAGAGCCTCGGCCAGATAGGCGTAAGTACCTCCGTATCGCATGTTATGCAGAGGGAGCTTGTTCATCGAAGCACGTAGTGTTTGCAGGCCGGGGCGATGGTCGCCGCTCGCGATCAGGAGCATGCCCTCAAAACAGTGCCCCCAATTGCTCCAGAGATCCAGACCGTGCTTGGCCGAGTTGTCGATCAAGCGGGCGATGAATGACTGCGCTGCACGGTAGTCGCCGCGCCAGAGGGCGATCGGACAAGCGGCCTGAGCCAGACCCAACGAAAGCGACATTGCGTGTTTCATTGAGTCTGCTTCATCAAGCAGATCATGGACCGTACTCATCGCTGCGTCGGGCTGACCCAGCGCCCACAAAATCCTTGCCAGAATGGTCTGGGCCACGATCTTCTGGTCGAACTGGAAACGGACCACGTGAGTGTCGCTGATCAAGCGACTGTGGCCGTCAAGCATTGATTCGATATGCCGTCGTCCATTCACGTGATCTCCAAGATAGAATTGGGCGAGTCCAACCAAACGGTCGCCTAGGAGCGAATCTGCCGGATCTGACGAGTTGGCGCCCAATTGTCGCAGCTGCTCGGCGATACGGAGGGAATCCCTAAATTTTCCCGTATTAAAACGAACCTGGAACAATCCCCAGAGGGCACGCGATTGATAGTCAGTGTTATCCAGGCTTTGAGCATATTTCAGGGAGTGTTCCCAAGCCTCATTTGCTTTTGGGCCTGGACCATCTGTGTAAATCAACGATGCCCCGAGTGCTGCGAAGAGCTTCATCTTGCGGCTCGCATCGATTTCGGCAGAGCCTTGGGTGTATGCCAAGGCCAGCTCGGTAAATTTTCGGCATTCGGCATTCAAGGACAGCTGCGTCCAGAGAGGGATGCAGGCAATCGTGAGGTCTGCGCCAATCTGGTCATTACCAGCAGGCGAAAAGGCCCAGTTCAAGGCTGAACGGATATCCTCGATCAAGGGTGTCGCCGTCGACAGGAAATGCCTTGTCGGAATTTTGTCGTTGTCGGCTTGGCTGCTTTCGAGCGCATGAAGGCAAAACTCGGCGTGTAGCTGTGCGATGTGCTCCGCCTCGCCGGTCTCGGATAACTTGTCGGCAGCGTAAGCGCGAGTCGTATCCAGCAGGCGATATGCACGCTCTGCGTCTCTGATATCAGCACTGACAAGAGACTTCGCGATCAGTTCGTCGATTATTTCGAAGACTTCGGCCGCGGGAATATCACCGTTAGCCACGACGGCGATTGCTGCTTCGAGGGCGAATTTAGCAGGAAAGATGGAAAGACGCCGCAGCGCTGTACGCTCACGTGGCGGCAGCGTCTCGTAGCTCCAATCGAGCGTCGCTTCCAGCGTTTGATGCCTTGGAAGCGCAGTTCGCTTCCCTCGTCGCAGAAGCCGGAAACGGTCTCTCAGATAGTTCGCAACACCCTTTACTCCAAGAGCACTTACGCGCCCCGCTGCCAGCTCAATCGCCAGGGCGATCCCGTCGAGTTGACGGCAGATGTCGGCGACGATTGGCGCGTCTTCATCTACCAGTTCGAATGAG
Organism: Bradyrhizobium sp. UFLA06-24; assembly: GCF_054967145.1. Classification (NCBI taxonomy): domain Bacteria; kingdom Pseudomonadati; phylum Pseudomonadota; class Alphaproteobacteria; order Hyphomicrobiales; family Nitrobacteraceae; genus Bradyrhizobium; species Bradyrhizobium sp. UFLA06-24. The sequence goes on along the minus strand of NZ_JADFUE010000039.1, from coordinate 42,519 downwards.
CCGATACTCGAAGCGGCGCGTTCGACGAACAGTTCTACCGCAGGAAACGTCAACGCCTGCTGGGCGCTTAGTTGGTCGGAAGTAGAAGGGGCCGTAAGAGGAGGGAGACGATAGATAGCTTCACCATCGGCGCGAAGAGGCTCCCGACTTGTGGCAAGGACATGAAGGGCTAGCGTGCCCTTGAGTAGTCCTTCCGCCAGCGCTGCCGTAGCCTCGACAAACCGCTCGCAACTATCAAGAACCAACAGGAAGTGTTTATTTCGCAGGAATGTTGTCAATGTCGCCGTCGCGTCTCCTGATCTATTATCAAGACCAAGCAATGAAGCCAGCGTGGTAGACAGTGTCATAGGGTCGATCAGGGGCGCCACATCGACGACGCAGATGCCGTCTGTGTAGACGTCAATCTGCTGCTCTGCCACGGCGAGCGCGACAGTCGTCTTTCCTACACCGCCTGGGCCGACAATAGTCGTGAAACGATTCCGAGCGAGGCGGCTTGTAACCTCGTTGATGGTATCGGCACGGCCGATTACCCTTGTTAATCGCGAGGGTATGTGACTTGTCACGTGAAGGTTACCCACTTCCGATGCCATTGCCCGGTACGAGACAGGTGCTACGAAACGATAACCTCTCCCTGGCACTGTCACGATGTAGCGGGATCCAGACTCTCCATCGCGCAAGGCTTTCCGAATAATCGCCATCTGTGTCCTGAGATTACCTTCGTCGACCGAGACGTTGGGCCAGGCGCGTGCAATCAATTCGCCTTTCGTAACGAGAACCCCAGCGCGCTCGACTAATGCCGTCAGGACGTCGAGAGCTCGAGCCCCTATTTGTATCGGCCTTTCGTTCTCGAGCAGGAGCTGCTCCGATGGCCGCAATCGAAACGAACCGAAAGAAATTTCCCCATCGGCTGTATCAGCCGGGTGAACAGGCCTTGGTGGCAAAGCCGGGCTCCGGTGTTGCAGCGCTCATCGCACGGTCATTCCGACATCAGCGTGCCTGAACCACCAAGCTCTTTCGGAAAGTCCATTTGCTTGGGGAGGCCGTCTTTCATTGGAAGAACCGTTTCTTGATAATGCACATGGATACTTGGAATAAATGACAGGCTTGGCAGCAGGTGGGCGTAGACGTCTACCAAAGCCAAGGGGTTGATATCCGTAAGCAGATGGCCGCCACAGACTGTGCACCATTTGCGTTCGATCTGGGAAGTCTTGCGATAGCCGCGCAGCTTGTCCGTACCCCGGGTAATTCGAACCTTGTCGCGGCGCCAAAGGGTGAATGCATTGACGGGAGCAGCTCCCCATTTGCGACAAGAGTTGCAGTGACAATAGCCCATGACTTCGGGGCGCCCGGTGACTTCGAGTTCGACTGCCCCACAAAAACAGGTTCCAACGTGAGTTGGATCGTCGTTCACGCCATGCTCCGCCAAAGCTTCGACGCCCTCTGGTGGCGGTATCCTAGCCGCTTAGCACGTGCAAACAAGGTGAATTTATACCTTCTGGCCACGCGAGCCACGTCAGTGGGAGTAGGCTGAAGGTCTTCCTTTGTCGTTGCACGTCACTCAGAGCGATTGCGGAAGGAAGACGCAATCTAAGGTCGAGAGGACGGAAACAAGTGTTCGCTCTGATCGCCCGTGGACAAGATGCGAAGCGTTGATCAAACGATAAGGCGCCTTGGTCGGGTCGAAGATCCGCCGGTTAACACGAAAGTATGGCAATGACGTACCAGGGTTTGATGGTGGAGTATTGATCCGGTCAATATCCTTGCTGCGCGCTGGGAGCGCAATATGGACACGCCGTCGAAAGCAGCCTTGGCCTACCATGAATCTTATTGAGGTTCTGCATTGGCTTACGAGCGAGACTCGCAATGAGCGTTTCATCGACAATATTCTCGTTCAATTGTGTGAGCGGCTTCGGAGTGCTGGCATTCCGATCAAAAGGGCATCCCTCCATCTTCTAATGCACCATCCGCAATGGCTGGGAGCTCGAATCATTTGGACAGATGGCCAGCAGGAGGCCGAAGTCATCGCGATAGACTATGACATCAGGGAGCGATCGGAATACATCGACAGCCCCATAAAGCGAATCCACGATGGAGCGGACGAGATTCGTAAGAACCTTGAGCTCATCACGCCATCAGGGCTGGAATATGCGGGATACGATGAACTGCGGGCGAAGGGGCTGACCGACTATTTTGCCTGGCCACTGCATCATACGCTCGGAAAGCGGCACGCTGTGGCTTTTGCCACCGATCGGGCCGGCGGATTTGAGGACGCTCACATTCTGGCCTTGCTTCAAGTGCTGCCAATCTTGGCGCTAGTCAGCGAAATCCGTATGAAGAACCGGCTGACTCGAACGCTGCTCGAAACATACGTGGGGCCGCATGCTGGCGAACTCATTCTCGCTGGCGCTACCCGGCGCGGGAGTGGAACTACGGTTCGAGCTGCTATCATGATTTGCGATCTGCGGGATTTCACGCGCATCTCGGACAGTTGGCCGCGGGACGACGTAATTGATCTGCTCAACGGCTATTTCGATGCGATCTCCGAGCCGATCACGCGGCATGGGGGCGAGATATTGAAGTTTATCGGCGACGGATTGCTTGCCATATTTCCGGTCAGTGAAAGGTCGGCCTGCGCGAACCTTCTCCGTGCAGTTTCCGAAGGAAGTCAAGCTATCGTCGGTCTAAATCGAAAGAACCACGATGTAGGCCGTGGCCCGTTGAACTACGGCATAGGCGTCCACGTCGGAGACGTCATGTATGGTAACATCGGATCGCAGACTCGGCTTGACTTCACGGTTATTGGGCCCGCGGTCAATATGGCTTCACGGCTCGAATGCCTCACGAAGCAGTTAGGCAAGTCCGTGCTGCTCTCCAGGGCGTTCGCGGACCTTGTCGAAAGTGAATTCGTTCTGGAGCGAGTCGGGAAATACTCGGTCCGCGGTTTCGCAGAACCAGTAGAGGTTTTCGCCTACGAGACCGAATGAGTTGAATGAGAGGCCGCGTTTTCGGTTGCTGTCGGGGCTCCGAGGAGCAGACCTGTAGCTAGGCCGGGCATTCAGGCCTTCTAAATCGAGCAGCGTGCATTCAATTGCGATGAGAGGCGCCGCTGCCAAACAGTGGTGCTCTTGATCGCTGACGGTATTTGAAGTTCGTTTCCAATGCGAGCAGATCAGCATCGATTTCGCGCGTGAAGGTGCCGCCGGCCGATAGACCCTGATAGGTAGTGGAATTGGCAGTGCCGTCTGAGGAGCAATTTTTCCTGTGAATTCAAGACCAAAAAATTGCGGCGGGTATACCGTCGGCGTTTGTCCGTCAGTCTTGAAGAATTGTGCTTGCAAATCAACGACGAAGCGTCGTTCGAAATGATTGAGTGGGAATAATTCGGAGCTGCTCGCAGCTATCCGAATTTGCTCAAAACTTCGATCTAACTCGCTGAAGCTCAAAATAAGTCCTGTCGACACTTATCGTCGACTATCGGTGGGCCGTGTTCGCCTTTGTCGGATTGGCTGACGGTACCTTCATCCTTATTCCCGACCCGTTTTGATCGACACCGTTCGGCATCGAGACCGATCTCGCTAATCTGGCGGCGCTGCGCGCGATTGTCGCCGGCGAAAACTTCTCACTGTTGCCGATTTCGAGCTGGCCCTCCAAGAAGATGTGCTCGGCGTGGTTCAGCCCGACATGGCAAAAGGGGCGGGCTTACCGAATGCGGAGAACTCGCCCGCGAGACCCTGAGAAAGGGAAGACGTTCTGTCCGCACTTTCTCGGCGGAGGCATCGGACTGCTTGCGTCTGCGCATCTCCTCGCGGCGGTCGGCGGTGATGGCTGGGTCGAGGTCGACGCCAATGATAATCCCTTGCGCGATGCTCTGTGGCCTGATCGTCAATGTCAGGGACCGCACGATTGAACTGAACCAGAATCCTGGGCTCGGAATAGAGGCTGATTTCTCCGCCATCGAACGCTATCGCAGCATCTGGGCTAGGAAACGAGGCCTGGCGGCTTCCGGCACATTTCCTCTCGCTTGAGGGACCCGATGACGTCGCCCGGAGCGTGAAAAGCTTGATCCTTCAGCTGCGAATGTCGAAGGTCAGGGTCGTTCAACCATCCGATCTATTTGAGCCGTCCATGAAGGAACTCGCGCGCCTCGTGAGGCTTTGCTTCTGAAAGGATGGAAGCAATGGCCGAGCTGAGTGAGGAAGATATCCGCAATCGCGCGTACCGACTTTGGCAAGAGGCCGGCGAACCACCCGGGGAAATGGATACGTTTTGGTACGAGGCCGAGAAGGAGCTCCTCGCCGAGCGAAGACAGGTTGGCGAGATGCCGTTGGAAGGCAAGTAGCTCAGCTGGAAAGTTTCCGCTGCCCCGAACGCGGATCGATCAACATTGTTGGCCCAGTGGGACGAAGCAGGACAGTGCCCGCAAAGGTCATAGGTCGAAACGTCCGCATCTAATTTGTCATGATCGCCGTGGTAATTCAGCTCATCGGGTTGCCGATAGGAATGGCATGTGGCGCGGCAGGGGCAGGGCAGGTCGCCCTATGTCATCGGACCATCCATCGGCAGCTTTTGACCTAAGCTGATGCCCTCCAGTGGAACTCGCGGGCGCTGCGGTCGTTGCTTGGGCGCGGCAGAAGCAGCCAGTAGGAGAGCGTGTGAACCGACGCCAGCTTGTTCAAGGGTCGGCTGTGCTGCCAGCGTTGCTGCTCGCTTCGCGCAGCGGCTTCGCTGCGGCGTCAGACGACGTGTTCGGGCCGTCCACTGTGAGGGACCTAGCCCGTATGCTGGCCAGCAAAGCCTACGAGGCGCCGGATGAGACGCTGCCGAGCGGGTTGAAAGACCTCGATTACGATCAGTACCGGTCGATCCGCTTCCTGCCCGAGCGCGCGCTCTGGCGGGGCAAGAATCTTCCGTTCGAAGCGCAGTTCTTCCATCGGGGCTTCTTCTACAAGAATAGAGTGAACATCTTCGAGGTCGCGGACGGAAAGGCGATCGAGCTCAAGTACCGCAAGGCGGACTTCTCCTTCGGCGATAAGGTGCCCCCGTTCGAGGACAGCGATCTCGGGTTCGCGGGTTTCCGCATACACGCGCCTATGAACCGAGCTGACTATTTCGACGAGGTCTGCGTCTTCCTGGGCGCGAGCTATTTCCGCGCCGTGGCCAAGGGGCAGACGTACGGGCTTTCCGCCCGGGGACTTTCGATCGATACGGGCGAAGCCAAGGGGGAGGAATTTCCACTCTTCAAGGCATTCTGGCTAGAGCGACCGGCGCCTGGCGCGACCTCGTTGGTGATCCATGCCCTGCTCGACAGCAAGAGCTGCGCAGCGAGTTTTCGATTCACCGTGCGCCCCGGGGACACCACGGTGTTCGACGTCGAGATGTCGGTCTATCCGCGCATCGAAGTGCCGCGGGCCGGGCTCGCGCCTATGACCAGCATGTTCTTCTTCGGCCCGAACGACCGCAACGCCGTCGACGATTTCCGTCCGTCCGTCCACGATTCCGATGGCCTTGCGGTCTTTAACGGAAAGGGCGAAAGCCTCTGGCGTCCGCTCAATAACCCGCGCGATCTCCAGATCAGCACCTTTCAGGATCTCAATCCGCGCGGGTTCGGGTTGATGCAGCGGGAGAGAAACTTCTTCGCCTATCAAGACATCGAATCCAGCTTCGAAAAACGGCCCAGTCTCTGGGTGGAGCCGATCGGGGATTGGGGGGAGGGCGGCGTGATGCTGTTCGAAATCCCGACCAAGGAGGAAGTCCACGATAACATCGCCGCATTCTGGCGGCCGAAGACCCCACTGCAAGCCAAGGGCGAGCACAACTACACCTATCGGCTTCACTGGGGGCCGGATAGCCCAAAGCCGCATTCGCTGGCCCGCTTTACGCGAAGTGGGATAGGGGCGCGGGGCGAGGACGCCCGCCTCTTCGTCCTCGATCTGGTCGGTGAGAACCTGAAGGGCATCGATCCTGCCGGCGTCAAAGGTGTCGTTACCGCGGAGAAGTCCGAGGTGAAGAACCTCGTCACGCAGCCTAATCCCCACACCGGCGGCTGGCGGCTGAGCTTCCAATGCCAGGTGAAAGGCGAGCCGATCGAGCTGCGGGCGCTTCTGACCGAGGGCGACAAGCCCTTGTCGGAAGTCTGGGTCTACCGATGGGCTCCCTGAACACGGCGCCCCAGCCGGTCGCCGGCGATATCGCGACGCAGCGACTGCTGCCGCGCGAGACGCCCCTTCCGATGGCTCCTAGCGACCTCGCAAAGAACCGGGTACCCGACCGCGTTCCTGCGGCGGTTGCCCCCGCGATGGCTTGGCGGCGCGGCTTGATCCTGCTCTCGACGGCGGCGCTCACGGGCGCCGGCGGCTACGAGATGTATCGCGTGTTGGAGGTTGGCGGCGTCACGGTCCTCGAAGCCATGGTGTTGGCGCTGTTCCTCGTTCTGCTCGCCTGGGTGGCTTTCTCGTTCGCGTCCGCACTTGCTGGTTTCTTCGTGCTGCTGGCCCATCGTCCGGACGCGGTAGATGCGGAGCTACCTTCGATCGCAAGCCGCACCGCCATGCTGCTTCCCACCTACAACGAAGACCCGCACCGATTGACGGCGCGGCTTCATGCGATCATCGACTCCTTGGAGGCGACCTCGCACGGGGAACTGTTCGACTGGTACGTTCTGAGCGACAGCACCGATCCGGACATCTGGGTCGCCGAAGAAAAAGCGCTGCTCGCGTTGCGGCGGGCGGTCGGAATACCTCGGCTGTACTATCGCCACCGCGCCGACAATACGGCGCGCAAAGCCGGCAACATCTCAGAGTGGATCACGCGGTTCGGCGCCGTTTACGACTTCATGATCGTCCTCGATGCCGACAGTCTCATGAGCGGACAGACCATCGTCCGACTGGTCCGTGCGATCGAGATCAACCCGACCGCCGGCCTTGTCCAGACACTGCCCATGATCGTCAACGCGCGAAGTCTGTTCAGCCGGGTCCAACAATTCGCGGGCCGTCTGTACGGCCCGATGATTGCCGCCGGGGTCGCATGGTGGCACGGCTCGGAAGGCAACTACTGGGGGCACAACGCGATCATCCGCGTGAAGGCGTTCGCCGAAGCGGCGGCGCTGCCGCAACTTCGGGGGCGCAAGCCGTTTGGGGGACACATCCTCAGCCACGATTTTGTCGAGGCAGCGCTGATGCGGCGGGCTGGTTGGGGCATCTATATGCTGCCGACGCTCAGCGGAAGCTACGAAGAGGTGCCACCTTCGCTGCTCGATTTCGCCGCGCGCGACCGCCGTTGGTGTCAGGGCAATCTTCAGCATCTCGCCGTGGTGCCCGCGCGTGGTCTCCACTGGGTATCGCGGCTGCATTTCATGGTCGGCATCGGGGCTTATCTGACCGCGCCGCTGTGGCTGCTCTTCCTGCTGCTGGGGATGCTGATCTCCCTGCAGGCCCGCTTCGTGCGTCCCGAGTATTTTCCGAAGGGTTTCTCGCTCTTTCCGACCTGGCCCGCTCAGGACCCCGTGCTCGCCATCTGGGTGTTCGGTGCCACGATGGGTCTGTTGCTGTTGCCCAAGCTGCTTAGCCTGGTCCTCCTCTGGACGCGGCGATCGGTGCGCAGGCAATTCGGCGGCGCGTTGCGTGTCTCCGCTGGAGTTATTGCAGAGATCGTGGTGTCGGCGTTGATGGCGCCCGTGATGATGATCTTTCAGTCGATCGCGGTGGTGGAGATTCTGGCCGGCCGTGATGCGGGCTGGCAGACGCAAAGACGCGACGACGGTACGGTTGAGCGCCGCGAGCTCTATCGGAAGTACGGCATTCCGACGTTGTGCGGGGTCGCGATGTCCGCAAGCGCGTACGCGGTTTCGCTGCCGCTTCTGCTCTGGATGTCACCCGTTATCCTGGGGCTAGTGTTCGCCGTTCCAATAGGCGCGCTGACAGCCAGCCCCGCTTGCGGCAAACTGTTTGGCACCCCTGAAGAGCGAGAGGCGCCTGCGGTGCTGCGCCGGGCCAACGAATTGAGCGCGGGGGCGGAGATCGGCATCAAACCCGCGTTGGTGGAGCTGCGCGAAGACGCCGCTCTCTTGGCCTTCCACCTCGCGCAGTTGCCGCCTGCTCGCGCCGTACGGCCCGACATGATCGACGCCAACCTGGCGGTCGGTCGCGCCAAGATCGATGCAAGTGATAGCTTCGAACAAGCGGCTGCCCACCTGTCGCCGCGGGAGGTCTTCGCGACCTTGAATGACGGCTCGGCGCTCTCCACCGTGTTGCGGAAACGATGAACGCGCACGACGGGCCGGGCCCCAAGGTCTACTGCGAGCGCTAGGACCTTCCCGACCGTCGCGCCCAGCCTTGTCTTCACGGATGGGTGGTTGCTCCGTATCCACGCGGAAAGAGCAAACCCGGAACCGGTGGGGCCGCCTACGTCGATCAACGCCACATTGATAAAGGATTCCCGCTCTCGAAGCATTCACGCGCCTCGTCGTGGTCAGTTGCTTCCACGACGCGATAGCCGCACTCGCGACGATATTCTGCCAACGGATGGCGCGCGAGCACGTCCCGCTCGACGAGCAATGCAGTTGCTGCTTGCATACTACTACAGCCCCGGGCATCTCCGCGATCTGGATTGCGATCTGCTTGGGAGCGTAGCGCCCTGGAGTAATTTCTCGGTACCTCCGCATGCTCGACGAAGCGAACGGGAGAAGACATCGACGCACCGGTAGCGAAGGTCTGGTGCGCAAAAGGCCGAGCAGGTCTCCATTACGGAGCCGATGATGGCGACCGCTCGAGTGTATCGTCATGCGAAATTCCGAGTACAATCCCCATTGCGATTATGCCGAGACCGGCGAGCAGCAGAAGCCCGTCTCTATAGCTGCCCGTGTGGTCTCGGAGCCAGCCCATCGCGAATGGGCCGGCGAACCCCGCGAGATTGCCGATGGAGTTGATCACGGCAATGCCGGCGGCGGCCGCGGCTCCAGACAAGAAGGCGGTCGGCAATGTCCAGAACACCGGCAGGCAGGCGAAGATACCAAAGCCGGCAAAACAGAATGCGAGCATTTTCAGGCTTGGATCACTCAAAAGAGCAGCTCCTACGAGTCCGGCAGACGCTATGAACAGGGGAATCGCCGCATGATAACGCCGCTCCGCAGCCCAATCCGAGCGCCTTCCCCACCAGATCATGGCGATCACGCCAACAACGTACGGGACTGCAGAGACGAGGGTGGTCAGAAAGGTGTTGAGCCCGAATGCCTTGACAATTTGGGGCAGGAAGAAGCTGAGCCCGTAATTGGTCGCGACTGCACCAAAGTAGATTAGACTAAGAGCGATTACGCGCCGATCAAATAGGACTTCGGCCACCGTGTACATGCGCACGGCCTCCCGGCTGCGACGTTCGGCCAGAAGTCGCTGGCTGAGCCACTCGCGTTCGTCGCTTGCCAACCAACCTGCGTCTTGCGGGCGATCGGTCAAATAGAAGAACACGACCACGGCGAGCACAATCGCAGGTATCGCTTCGATGAGAAAAAGCCATTGCCAGCCGGCAAGGCCGAAGCCGCCGTGAAGATAGAGCAGGAGCCCTGAAACCGGCGCGCCGATCACTGTCGAGAGTGGAATGGCGGCCATGAAATATCCGACGATCCTAGCGCGGTATTCCGCCGGGAACCAAAGAGTGAGATAAAAGATGATCCCTGGAAAGAAGCCAGCCTCCGCCGCACCGAGCAACACGCGCAGGAGATAGAAGCTATTCTCATTGCCAAGTCCGGAAACGCGCGAAATCCAAGGAAGGCATGCCATCAATCCAGACAGGATGCCCCAGCTGAGCATGATGCGGGCGATCCATGTGCGCGCACCTAGACGTTCGAGCAACAGGTTGGATGGCACCTCGAAGATGAAATAGGCGATAAAGAAGATGCCGGCTCCGAACCCGAACGCCGTCTGTGACAAGCCGAGATCCGCGTTCATGGTGAGCGCGGCAAACCCGACATTCACCCGATCTAGATAAGCAACAAAATAGCAAACGACGAGAAACGGAACGAGGCGTCTGGTGACTTTGGCGATTGTTCTGGCCTGGAGGTTGTGTGGCATGTGACATGTCCTCTCAGGAAAAACTCACAGTTTTGACGCACGTTCCTGGCTTATCTGCGTTGGCGCGATCCACTTGGCTCACGCCCAAGTCGTTGCGGTTGTGCCGCGGCGAGCCGTGGCGGTCGCTCGGTGATTCCAGGGCGCCGCGAGCGGGCATATCTCAAAAAAAGATGTGCCGACTGAGTAAATCACAGAACACGCTCGGCAGGAGAGCGGGGCGAGATACCAAACGTCGCTATCTGTCGGTCATACTCGCGCTGTATCAATCTATAGCAGGGGCAGGCGGTCCGCTCCAGCGTTGCCTTGTCCACGATCCTTATTGCAGCGCGAACGTTTTGAATCATGCCGTGACTCTCCAGAGCCTCCAGACACTCGCTCACGCTAGCGCGACGGATGCCGAGCAACTGGCCGAGAACGGCGTGTGTGAGCGGCAATTCGTTGCACTCCAAAGCTGACATGCCCATAAGCAGCCAGCGCGCCAATCGCTGCTTCACGGAATGAAGCGAATTGCAGGCACCGCATTGCGATGTCTGGAACAGGACCAGGTTAATGTACCGCAGGATCAATTCACGAAGCACGGGTAAGTCTTTGAGAGCGGCAACGAAATGCGCGGAGGATATTCGCAGGGCGGTTCCTCCGACTTGAACGACTCGTCGGTGCGGTGGACTCGAGTCGTCGGGTGCGAGAACGAAGGGCGTGCCGACCATACCTTCAGATCCGATTAGCCAAGCCTCGACGAAGCGGGAGTCGTCGACCTTGGCCGAAACGGAAACAAGACCGCCACAAATAAAATAGATGTGCTCCATCGGCAAACGCCAATGATGCAAAACCTGACGCGATCTTAGCTCGACGGCGTTGGCGATCGATGAAACGAGGGCGAGCTCTCCATCCGGAATGCGCTTCAGAAGCCTGTTTGTACCCGCGGCCTTGTGAGGTGCGCTTGGAGCGCCTCCTTGCGAGCCGACTCCTTTGCGCCCGCCGTACATCAGAGCAACCGTCCTCTTATCTCAGTGAGCCGCGCGTTGACGAAACCGGGAGCCCGTTCATCGGACTAATTTAATTCCAGGGATCGTGCTGGGTTCCAATTGCGATGCAGCGGAAGGGGGCCGAAATGTTAGCGGTGCGCCCGTCTGCAGCGAGTTCGAGCTCCGTCCGCCCAGGTCCGGGCGACCGAAACGCTCTTGCTTCGACCGGGCGCGGTTACGCTCGAGGTGAGCGACTGAATAAGCGACAGAGATTAGCTCCAGGCTCTGAGTTGGGCCCGGGAGCAGCACTGGGCTATGTTGCCGGAAAGGCGACCGTGGTAAGCAGGGCCATTGCTGGTTGCCGAGAATCGAGGCGTATATGCTGAACCACGATCGGCGAACTAGCCTCGTGAGGCATAGCTCGTGTCCCGGGGGACCGGTGCCGGGTCGGTCAGATCATTAAAGCGCATGTGCAGCGTGCGCTTAGCGGGCACTCTCACCAGATAGGGCCCAACCGGTTCGCGGGTTTCGAAGAAGAGGGTGATCCTGACTTCTACATCAGTGTCTCCCGTGTTCAGAAAGCAAGCTGCTTCATGCGAGACGAGATCATAGGCGTCGCTTACGCTATCGCTCGGGATGCATTTTTTGGTGCGGGTAAAGGGATTGGAGTCGTCGGCGGCCTAAGGCCGTGCGAGGACGTCAGCGAAGGTCAGTGCGAACATTGCGATCAGGAAAACAAGCCCTGAAATTGCTGCGACCCGGATCAGCGGCTTCGCTGAGGCGAGCTCCATGAAGAGCAAGACCACGAGGGTCGATTTTGCCGCAGCAATGATGATGCCGCTGGCTGTCGTTACTCGCCCCATAGGAATGTAGGCCGCAAAGAGGCTGAGCAGGAGAAGCGCTAGAAGCGCGGCCCAAATCAGAAGATTCTTCGCCATCAGACGGCGGACAGCACCGCTCGATTCAGTTCGTTCGCTCATGATGCGCGGCCCGGCAGATAAATCAGCGGGTACAGGAAGATCCAGACGATATCGACCAAGTGCCAGTACAAAGCGGTGACCTCGATCTCCGGATTGTCATGCAAGGGCAGCTCGCGCCGGAGCAGCACCCACACAAGGCGGCCAACCAGCGCGATGCCGATCGACAGGTGGATCGCGTGAACGGACGTGACCAACCAGTAGAAGCCGTAGAAAAGCTGGGCGCCCGCTTGCGGCAAGGCGAATCCGGCGCCCGGCACGAGGTGCTTGTCGATGTCCTCCCTATATTCGAAGCCCTTGGTGACGATGAAGGCGATGCCGAGCAGCGCCGTGGCGATGAGGCCGGCAAGGACGAGCCGCCGCAGCCGTACCGGCGCTTCGGCGGCCTGCGCGGCGATTGCCATGGTCAGGCTGCTGGTCAGCAGCACCGCGGTATTGATGGTGCCGTACCAGATATTGGTTTCGCGCCCGGCGGCGGCGAACGCCTCGGGATGCTCGATCCGGCAAACCGTATAGGTCAGCATCAAGGCCCCGAAGAACAGCGTCTCGCTGGCCAGGAAGACCCAGATGCCGAACTTGCCGGCCTCGCGCTGCCGGCCGAAATCGAACCAGGGTTCTCTCAGCAGTGCACTTTCGTCACTCATCAGATCTCTCTCGCATTTTGCATCTCGGGAGGGGCGGTCCCGGCCGACATGCCTTCCGCGTGGTAGTCGTAGGGTCCCCGATCGACGCGCGGCTGCCGGTCGAAGTTCTTCGGCGGGGGCGGCGACGACGTGGTCCACTCGAGGCCCGTCGCGCCCCAAGGGTTCTTGGCGGCCTTGCCGCCGTAGAACAGGGACCAGGTGAAATAGCCGAGCGGCAGCAGATACGCGACTGCGAGTACCGCTGCGCCGGCCGACGACATCACATTGTAGATCTGGAATTCCGCCGGATAGGTGTGATAGCGCCGGGGCATGCCCAGATAGCCCGCGACGAATTGCGGCAGAAACGTCATGTTGAAACCGGCATACATCAGGATAGCGGCGAATTTCGCCCAGCTCTCCGGGTAGAGCTTGCCAGTAACCTTGGGCCACCAGAAGTGCAGGCCGGCGAAAAAGGCGGAGACGGAGCCGCCCACCATGATGTAATGGAAGTGAGCGACGACGAAGTAAGTGTCGGTGACGTGGATGTCCACCGGGATCGAGGCGAGGAACAGGCCGGACAACCCGCCGGTCGTGAACAGTCCGACGAAGCCGAGCGCATACAGCATCGGGGATTCGAAGCTGATCTGCCCGCGGTACAGCGAGGCGGTCCAGTTGAATACCTTGATCGCCGAAGGCACCGCGATGATGAAGGACAGAAACGAGAACACCAGGCTGGCCAGCGCCGACTGTCCGGAGACGAACATATGGTGGCCCCAGACGAAGAAGCCGATACCGGCGATCGCCAGCATGGCGTAGACCATGAAGTCGTATCCGAAGATCCGCCGTCGCGCGAAGCAGGGGATGATCTCGGACACCACGCCCATCGCGGGCAGCACCATGATGTAGACGGCCGGGTGCGAGTAGAACCAGAACAGGTGCTGGAACAGGATCGGATCGCCGCCACGTGCTGGATCGAAGATCGGCAGGCCGAACACGCGCTCCGTGATCACGAGCAGCAGCGAGATCGCGAGCACCGGGGTTGCGAGTACCATGATCAGCGACGTCGCGTAGATGCTCCAGACGAACAGCGGCAGCCGGAACCAGGTCATGCCGGGAGCGCGGAGCATGTGGGTGGTCGCGATGAAGTTCACGCCCGTTGCGATGCTGGCAAAGCCGACGACGAACACGCCGGCCGCCGCCGCGAAAACATGAGTGTTGGAGAACATCGTCGAGTAAGGCGTGTAGAACGTCCAGCCGGTGTCGACGCCGCCGGCGACGAGGGCGTACACGGTGAATGCGCCGGCTGCGATGGTCAAATACCAGCTGAATAGATTGAGGCGTGGAAAGGCGACATCCGGCGCCCCGATCATCAGCGGCAGCAGGAAATTGCCGAACGTATTGGGGATCGACGGCACCAGGAAGAACCAGACCATGATGATCCCATGGAACGAGAATAGCTTGTTGTAGGTGTCCGAGTTCATCAGCCATCCATTGGGCTGGAACAGTTCGAGCCGCACGGCCGTGATCGCGGCACCACCCAGAAAGAAGAAGACCGTGATGGTCACCGCGTAGAGGATGGCGATGCGCTTGTGGTCGGTGGTGACGAGCCAAGACCTGACCGTGGCGCCGTGGCGCAGATAGTCCGGACGCGGCGGCAGAGGCAGCTCTCCGGCGAGCAGGGCGTCAGTCATGTGGCGTCTCCTCCCTGAGCGAACGGATATAGGCGGTCAGGCTCTGGATCTCGCCATCGTCCAGCAGCCCCTTGAAGCTCGGCATGATCGGTTCGAAGCCCGCGACGATGCCGCGCTTCGGCTGCAGGATGGAATCGCGGATATAGGCATCGTCTGCTGTGACTGTGCGCCCATCCGCCAGTTGCACCGCGCGGCCATAAAGGCCCGCGAGGCGCGGTGCGTGGATGCTCGACGAGACGGCATGGCAGCCCGAGCATCCCTGCGCCACGAACAGCTTGGCGCCCTCATGCGCGAGGTCGTCGCCTTCGGGTTGCCGGGTTAACCACTGGGCATAGTCGTCCTGGCGCATGACCACGATCGTGCCTCGCATCATCGAGTGATTGGTGCCGCAATATTCGGCGCACAGCAGCGGAAAAGCGCCGGTCTTGCTGGCCTGAAACCAGATGTCTGTGTCGCGGCCGGGCAGCACGTCCTTCTTGACCCGGAACGCAGGCACGAAGAAGGAATGGATCACGTCCTGCGAGCTCATCAGCAGATGGACCGGCCGATCCAGTGGCACATGCAGGGCGTTGATCTCACGAGCACCGTTCGGATGCTGCGTTTTCCACATCCACTGCTTCGCGACGACGTGGATCTCCAGCGCGCCCGGGGGTACCGTCAGGCTGCTGAGATCGGCGGAAGACGCCCACCAGAACAGGAAGGCGAAGGTGAGCAGCGTCGCGACGGTCCAGCCAATCTCGAATTCGCGGCTGAGGAATTCCGGCATCGGGCCGCGCTTGGCAGGCGATCCGCGCCGGTAGCGAACGGCGAATAGCAGGATCAGCCCGAACACCAGCACCACAGTGGCACCGGACAGCACCATCAGTAGCTCAAAGATGTGATCCACCGTGACGGCGTGGGTGCTGGCCTCCGGCAGAGTGAACAGCGAGTTCATGCCGAAGCTCCGCGACGCCTGCTTCGCATCAACATGAGCCCAATCAGTCCCGCCATGACGACGACCGTCCCGGCTCCGAAGATCTGAAGGACGGTCGTGATCCTGCTTGTATAGATGCCGTGCACCGCGTCGAAGCCGTAGCAAAGCAGCGCGATGCGTCCGGCAAGTCCGCCGTTGCGACCATTGCCGGCCTCCAGCAATGCAAGGCGCAGATCGCCGGGCTGGAGCGCCAGACTAGACAGCGCCCGGACGAGCCGCCCGTCCGGCGCGAGCGTGACGAACGCTGCCGGATGCGCGATGGCGTCGTCGTCGCCGTCGACCTCGGTATGATAGCCGATGGCGTCGAGCAGCGCGGCGATGGTCTCGCGCGATCCGGTCAGGACCGCTGTTCCCGCGTCCCCAATCTGCCCCTGTGTGAAGCGGCGTGCGTCATCGATGCCGTCGCGCGGGTCGATGCCGACAATGACGAGGCTGTAATCCCGTCCCGGTGTGAGGCCGGTCTGACGCAAGGCTGAGCTTGCGATGGTCAGTGCCGGCCCGCAGATCTGCTGACAGGTGAAGTCCGCCGGGATCAGCAAGGTCGGACGTCCATTGATCGCCTCGCGCACGGATACCTGCCGGCCGTCGAGATCGGTGAACGTCAGGGAGAGCGGCACGTGCGCACCGGCGAGAGGGTCAAAGCCGACACGCCTGATCTGCTGCTCGGTCAAGCCGGCCCGTGCAAGGGAGGGCCACAGCGCAAGCATCAGGAGGAGGATGGCCCGCTTCATGGAGAGCCTCCGCTTGGAGCGGGAGTGGCCGCGGGCGGAGCCAGAATGGGATCATAGGCGTGTGCGCCGCGTTGCGCGACGAGCCGCATCGCCTCCACGATCGGGATGCGCGCGATGTCATGGTCGCGATCGATCCAGGCATAGCCGGAGAGCCGGGCTTGCTGCGCGGTGGTGAGCCGCGCGAGGTCGACTTCAGGCGATGTCTGCAGCTCCGGCGAGGGGAACTGGCGTTTCACGCGCGGGCTGAAGGAGTCTGGCGCCTGTGAATGCATGAAGAGCAACAGTCCGGCGATGGCTGCGGCGACGAACAGCAGGAAGCCGCCGACGACTGCGAGCACGGCGCGGTTATCGATGTCCGCGGGTTGCGGACGCGCCCGGTTGCCCATTTCCTCAGCCGGCATGGTGCGCCTCCGCGGAGGCAATGCCCCTGCCGAAGAGTACGGACGCAACGCTCAGGCAGACGAGCGAGCAAAGTCCGGTGAGCGCAACAGCAGAGGGCCGGACGAAGGCGGGGACGATCAACCACGCAAAATGCAGGCTGGTCCCGAGCAGCAGCAGAACACCGACCGCGCGCAACCCCGCGCGGCTGCGGCGCACGCGAGTGAGCAGGAGCATTGCGAAGGGCAAAACGGCTCCGAGCGCAAAGGTCGCAATCAGCAAGCCGGTCCAGGCTTCCGAGGCGCGCCTGAGGAACCACGCGGCCTTGTGAGGCAGATCCCCATACCAGGCGACGACGAACGTCATGTATTCGAGATAGACGACGCCCAGCAACGTTGCCATCAAGACCATGCCGATATCGCCCCACGCGTCGCCCGCGACGTCCGAGGTGCCGAACACTGCTGCGACGCCCAGCGCCGCCAACAATTGTTGTATGGTAATCATGGACGCGAACGCGGTGGATACGTAATGGGGTTCGACCGAAAGGAACCAGTCGACCGCGACCATGCTGATCGTGAGACCGAAGAAGGCAAGGCCGAGCGCGGCCAGCAGCCGCCCGCCGAGACCCGACGCAAAGATCACAGCAAGCGCAGACCATCCGGCGAGGGCGACGGCCGCGCGCAGGATGAATGACGTCTGGCCCAGATACCAGACTGCGACATCCGGCTTGATCTGGCCGGGATCCGCAGCCCAGGGATAGATGGATGGCAGGCCGGCGAGGACCGGGAGGCAGGCGATGGCGACGAGCGGCATCATGGCGGCCAGCGCACGCAGTGTCGGTCCGGCGACGACGCCCCAACGTCCGCCGGTCAGGCGGTGGATGAGCAGCAATGTCATGCTTCCGATGGGGGCGCAGCTCCATATCGCGAACGCGACAAGCCAGCCTCGCAGCAGGGCTGGATAGGGACCCAGGCGTCCGGCAGCCAGTACCAGCGCGGCCGCGAGTGTCAGCAGGGAAACACCGACCGCAACGCCTGGCCTGCCGAATGCACCAAGGGTTTGGTGGCGCAGCGTGGCAATCATGGCAGCTTGCTCCTCAGCTGCGGCACGTCCGCCATGTCGGTGTGCTGCGATTGCTGGAGCGCGCGGATATAAGCGACGATGGCCCAACGGTCGCGCGGCTCGACCCGGGCCGCATAGGAATACATCGCGCCGTAGCCGTTGGTGATCACGTCGAAGAAGTGCCGTGCGTCGGCCGCACGAAGCCGGGCGGAATGGTAGGAGGGCGGGGCGGGAAAGCCGCGCTGCACGATCATGCCGTCGCCATGCCCGGAGAGCCCATGACAGGGGGAGCAGTAGATGTCGTAACGCTCCTGGCCGCGCGACAGCAGCGCCATGTCGACGCCCGGCGGCGTCGACACCTGCTGCGTGCGCTCCAGATCACCCTGCGCGACGGTGCCTGTCGGCGGGGATTGGGCCTCGGTGCCGTCCCTGAACAGTGCGGCCTTCGAGAACGTGCCGTAGCGATTCTGCTGGGACATGGAATGATCGCCGCAGCCTCCGAGCGCGGCTGATAGCATCATCAAACATGCCAGCCGCCGCAGGGTCATGGCTCGCGAAGCTCCGTGACGGCAACGGCTCCTGCCTCGGTGAGCACCGTCCGCAAATCGGCTGTGTTGTCTCCCGACGCCGTCAGCAGAAAATAGCGATCCTGCGTGGCGCGCTCGAAGCCCGGAATGTCGAACAAGGCGTCGTGCAGCCGCGGCAGGCGGCACGACCGAAAAAAAGCGATCACGCCGCTGAGCGCAGCGGCAAAAATGCCGATTTCGAAGGGGACCAGCAGGAACACCTGCCAGGAATTGAGCGGCCGTCCGCCGCTGTCGATCGGATAGTCGATCACCGCGCTGTACCATTGCAATGCGAACGCGAAGGCCGCCGTCGTGAGCCCGCCGACCAGCATCGCGACACGAATCCGCGAACGGTCCAGCCCGAGATGGTCAGCCAGGTCCTCGATCGGATAGGGCGTGAAGGCCTCGAGGGCCGCATGCCCGGCGCCTCTCACGCGCTGCAGCGCCGCCTTCAGCGTTTCGCCATCCATGAACTCCGCCAGCAGCTTCTCTGTCATGCGGCTTGCTCCTCATGGGCGAGTTGGCGCATGTCGAACATGGAGACGCTCGGCACCAGCCTCATGAACAGCAGGAACAAAAACGCGAAGAAACCGAGCGGCGCGACCAGGAAGCTCCAGTCCCAGAAGGTGAAGTGGAAGCTGCGCCAGAGCGAGGGCATGTAGCCGTGTGAGAGCGTGTTCCAGACGATCAGAATGCGCTCGAGCCACATGCCGATGTTGATCGCGACGGCGACCGGTATCAGCACCAGCAGCGAACGTCGCGCGAACGGCCACCACAGGATCTGCGGGATGAGGCAGTTGCAGGCCAGCAAGGCCCAGTACAGTGGCGCGTATGTGCCGGTGAATTCGAAGCGCACTGCCTCCCGCTCGGCGTGCTCGCCGCCATACCAGCCCATGAACCATTCGGTGGCATAGGAGTAGAACATGACGATGGACGCCATCAACAGGATGCGGGCCATTGCGTCGAAATGGCGCGGCGTGATGATGGCCTGGAGGCTAAGACCCCACCGGATCGCGGCCGCGAGCACCACGACCATGGCGAAACCCGAATACATCGCGCCGACGACGAAGTAGGGCGGGAAGATGCTCTCCTGCCAGCCGGGCATGAGGCTGGCCGCGAAGTCGAGACCAACGATGGAATGCACGGAGCAGACGAGTGGGACGCCCAAGGCAGCCATCGTCGTATGCAGCGTTTCCAGGCGAGACCATTCCCGCGCCGAGCCGCGCCATCCGACTGCAAAAGCGCCGTAGAGCAGCTGGCCGGCCCGATGGGGCGTGCGGTCACGCATGGTGGCGAGGTCAGGGATGAGACTGACGTACCAGAACAACAGCGAGAACAGCAGGTAGCTGATGATGGCCCAGAAGTCCCATACAAGGGCGCTGCGCCATTGCGGCCAGAGTGCCATGGTGTTCGGATAGGGCGCGAGCCAGTACGCGTAGATCGGCCGTCCGAGGTGGATGATCGGCATCAGCCCCGCGATCGCGACGGCGAACAGCGTCATGGCTTCCGCGAAGCGGTTGATCGAGGCGCGCCATCTCTGCCGCGTCAGCAGCAACATCGCCGAAATCAGAGTGCCTGCATTACCGATGCCGATCCACCAGACGTAGTTCGCAATCGCGACACCCCATACGATGGTCGAGTTGATGCCCCAGATGCCGATGCCCTGATAGAAAAGCCAGATGATTGCTCCGAGCAGCCAGAGCACGAAGGGGAAGGTGATGAGGAGCGCGAACCACCAGCTTCTGCCGAAACCGGTGAAGAGCGGATCCGCGATCGCTTGCGTGATGGCGACGTCACCTGCGCGCTCGGACGAGATCCAACGGTGTGCCGGAGGGTCCCGGGCCACGAGAACCTTACTCATGTCCGTTCCTCCGCGTCCGGCCCGGCCGGGTTGCGAACATCGGCCAGGTAGGTCGTCCGAGGGCGCGTGCCGAGATGGCCTAACAGGGCATAGTGGCGCGGATCGGCCTTGCGCGTGTTGACCTCCGCTTCAGGCTGGTTCATGTCCCCGAAACTGATGGCGCGAGTGGGGCAGGCATTCTGACATGCGGTCCGGACTTCATCGGGATCTATCGCACGGTTCTCGCGTTCCGCGGCCCGCCTGGCTCCGCTGATTCTTTGAACACAATAGGTGCATTTCTCCATCACCCCGCGCGCGCGAACGGTCACTTCCGGGTTCTTCTGTCCGCGATAGGAATCCGCGCCGAGGTTGCCGTATTCCTCGCCATCCGCGTAGCCGAAGAAATTGAACCGCCGCACCTTGTACGGGCAGTTCGCCTCGCAGAAGCGGGTCCCGATGCAGCGATTGTAGACCTGAGCATTCAGGCCTTCATGATCGTGGACGGACGCTGCAACCGGGCAGACCGGCTCGCACGGCGCATGCTCGCAATGCATGCAGGGGACCGGTTGAAAGCCGAGCTGCGGGTCGTCGGTGGCGCCGTGATCGTAAACGTCGACACGCATCCAGTGCATGTCCCGTCCCATTGCGACCTGCTCCGGTCCCACGACGGGAACGTTGTTCTCGGCCTGACAAGATACCACGCAGGCGTTGCAACCAATGCAAACCGACGTATCGATCACCATGGCCCAGGCATGCCCGTCGTCGGTCTTCGGGGGGGGAGGCATCAAGCTAGGTTGGTCGGGGGGCGTCGTCGAGGGCAGCGCGCGGCCAAGTTGATACGACCGATATAATTGGCGGACGTCTTCTGGCGTTCGGACGATGTTCTGGGTCGTCAGTATCGGTTCTCGACGTCCCGTCCGCGTGATCGAAACCTGCGCAAGGCGCCAGGGGTTGTCCGAGGTTCGGAGAGCATAAGCATTGGCGCCGACGCCATTGCCGATTGCGCCGGCTTTTTGCCGGCCTCCGCCAAACGTAAGCGCACAGACCCCAATCGCCGATCCCGGTTCTATCAGGACGGGGACTTCGATCGACCGGCCCCCCGCGCCGATCGACACAAGGTCGCCGGATTGGATGCCAAGCCGCCTTGCATCGTTCGGATGCAAAGCCAGCGCATTGCCCCAGACTTGTTTGCTCAGCGGTTTCGGACATTCCTGCAGCCAGGCGTTGTTGGCAAACGAGCCGTCCCACATGCAAGGGTCGGGACGAAGAACCAGGCTTAGACCGTTCTTCTTCTCCTGAGCTTCGGCGCCCGTACTCGAGGGGGAGACCGATACAGCAGGTTTCACGGCAGGAGCGCCGGTTCCCGGAATGACGCCCTCTTGCAGCACGCGTTGCCACCACGCCTCGAAATCTTCCGGAGCCGCATCGCGCCAAGTCTGTCGAACCAGCTCATAGGAGCTCGCGTCCTGTTCACCGGCCATCCAGGCCAGAACCTCGTGAATGCCGAAGCTGCTGTACAGGGGCTTGATCAAAGGTTGGACGATGCTCGCTGTCCCGTCGCTGGCCCGCAAATCTGACCACGCCTCGAGTTGATGATTCTGCGGCACGTGCCAAGTCGCGAGAGCCGCGGTCTCGTCGACATACTCTCCCATATGCAGCCGAAACTGCGCCTTCTGCGCTCTCGCCTCGAATTGCAAATCGACCGGCGCGTCATAAACGGGGTTGGCGCCGATGATAAAAAGCTGACGCACGCGCCCGCCTTCGAGATCATCGGCGAGCTGTTGGAGCGTTCCGGCCCGCCTGCCCGAGGGAGTGTGATCGATCGGATCGATGAGCCGAACGGGTGCATTCAGCTGGGCGTTTATCCAGTGCGCAATTGCGTGGACTTCCTTCGACATCCCAGGCCCTGCGACGACGAGCGCTTCGCTCTTGTGAGCATTCAAGTCCAGCAAGATCTTTCGAAGTAGCAGGCGCTCACGCTCAGGAAGCTCGGGCGCGCCAAGGGGCGCGCCGAGTTTCCGTGCCAGGCTTGCGGCGAACTGCTCGATTGCTTCAGGGCGGAGAGCAAGGCGTTCGTCTGCCTTGGCTCCGGTCAACGAGAGCGCACTTTCGAGGCAATAGAGGCGGGAGAAGGCGTTGGCGTCGTTGCGGCGCATTGCGAAGCCGCGGCCAATTCGTATCTGGTCGGGCCCGTGCCCCAGGGGATCGGCATCGAGGGCGACGATCATCCGTGCTTGCGCGAAATCGGCCAAGCTACAAACGGCCTGACCAAAAGCGAGTTGCGCACCCTGACGCGCGTTCTCGTCGTCGGTCGGATCGTAGGCGTGCCAAGCCGCGGTCGGGAACGCCTGAAGCAGACCATCGATTTGGCGTAGAAGAGTGGGCGAGGTGGTGCGGCAGGTCAACAGGCGCAGGCCATCCCCTTGACGACTGCGGGCCTCGGTCAGCTCTGCGGTAAGCACTCCAAGGAGCGCTTCGCGCGACGCTATGGCGCCCTTGTGCAGAATGGTACGCGAGCGGTCTGGATCATAGAGCGAGAGAACGGCGGCTTCGGCGAAAACATCGGTGGCTCCTAGGCTGCCCGGATGACGCGGGTTGCCTTCCACCTTGATCGGCCGGCCGTCTACCGAGGTCACGATCACGCCGCGGCCGATGCCGGCCAACCCCAGTGTCGTCGCGAACTTCAGCGCTTCGCCGGGAACGATCCGTTCCGGCATCCTGACATAGGGCAGGATTTGCTCGTCCGGTTTGCTGCAGGCCGCGAGGCCACTTGCCATGCCGGTCGCGAGCAGGCCGAGTGCCTGACGGCGGTTGAGCTTGCTGCGCCGAAACGGGTCGGGGCGCGTCGGCAATTCTTTCAGCGGTGGCATATGGTGCAATCCGTCAGATGACCGGTCTTGATGTGGTAAGTTGCGGCGAGCTTGGACCCCGCCTCGCTCTGGTTCTTCGGCGCTTGCCAGTTCCGATCGAAAACCGCCTCGGGAGGACGCAAGTGAGGCTCAGGGTTGCGATGGCAGTCGAGGCACCATTGCATCGTAAGAGGAGCTGCTTGCCGCATCAGCCGCATCTGTCCGACGTCGCCATGACAGGTGGTGCATCCCACTCCTTTTGCGACGTGGACCGAATGATCAAAATAGACATAGTCGGGAAGCCGGTTGACGCGCGTCCAAGCCATCGGCTTGTTACCGGCAAGGCTCTCCCGTACCGGCGCCAGCATCTGCGCATTCGTCCAGATCTGCGAATGACAGGTCATGCAGGTCTCGGTCGGAGGAATGCCGGCAAAGCGCGCCTTCTCCACGGAGGTGTGGCAATAGCGGCAATCGAGGCCGAGCCCGGAAACATGATGCTCGTGGCTGAACGGCACCGGCTGATTCCGGGTGACGTTCTGGTTGGTGACGTAAGGAGACCGCATCACCTCATAGGAGAGCCCAACTGCAAGCACCGGTGCTGCTCCAATAGACGCCATGACCAAGGTCGCAATCGTGTTTGCGCCTGGACGAAAGAGCTGCATTGTTCGCCCCCAACCGCGCTAAGACGCTCACGCGCGAATTCGGACAGGAACTGATTTTGCGGCCGGCGTCTTCGAATGTATGTCGTGGTGCGACAGCGGGATCAGCGGGTTCATTTCCGGATAGTAGGCACCGACGCAGCCGTCCGGCAGTCTGAACGGGGTCACCTTGAGCGGCCCGACCTCCCGCGCCACGCCATCCTCGGCGTCGCTGACCAGGAAGACCATTTGGCCCTCCTGGAGGCCGGCGCGCGCGATATCGTCTGGATTCATCAGCAGCACGTCCCTTGTGCCCTCAATGCCCCTCATCCGATCGCTGTAGCCGTAGATCGTCGTATTGAACTGATCGTTGCTGCGCATGGTCAGCAATCGGTAGCGCCCGGGCGCATCCGGGAAGCCGGTCGAACTGAGCGTCTCGGGGACGGTAAACTCGGCCTTGCCGCTTTCCGTCTTCCAGATCCGTTCGCGGGCCGAATTGCCGCGATAGAAACCGCCGGGCGTGAACATCCGTGCGTTGAAGTCGTGGAATTCGTCTGGATAAGTCTCTGCGATCTCGTTGCGGATCAGATCGTAGTTGCCGACCCATTCATCCCATTTGAGTTTCGGGTTGGGGGCCAGGATCGACTGGGCGAGGCCAGCGACGATCGCGACCTCGGATTTCAGGTGTTCGCTTGCTGGCTTGCGCAGCCCAATCGAGCCCTGGATGCAACTGAAAGTGTCTTCCATGGTCACGGCTTGCTGCCCGCTAGCTTGGATATCCTCCTCCGTCCGGCCGAGGCACGGCAAGAGATAGGCGGCCTTGCCGTGCACGAGATGGCTCCTGTTGAGCTTGGTGGCGATCTGAACCGTCAGCTCCAGCCCGTGCCAAGCCTCTTCCATCTTCGATCGTTCGGGGATGGCGCGCACGAAATTTCCACCCAATCCGACGAAGGCCCTGACCTTGCCGGCGAGAACGCCTTCGCAAGTTTCGACGGTGTTCATGCCCTTCTCGCGCGGCGGCTCGAACCCGAACTGCTTGGCGTACTTGTCGAGAGGGACGAGCTTGGGCTTTTCCGAGATGCCGACCGTGCGCTGACCCTGCACATTCGAATGCCCACGCACCGGCGAGATTCCCGTGCCGTCTCGGCCGATGTTTCCCTTCAGAAGCAGCATGTTGACGAGCATGGCCACGTTTTGGAATCCGTGCACGTGCTGGGTCAGTCCCATGCCATAGATCCCGATCACGCGGTCTGCCTCGACATAGACCTGCGCGGCTCCCTCGATGACCGCTCGGCTGAGGCCAGAGGCGGCTTCGATGTCGCCCCAGGAAATCGCTCGGACCTTGGCTTCGAACTCTTCGAAGCCATGCGTGTGCTGTTCGACGAAGGGAGCATCGATGACACGTTTGCCCTGCTGCTTGGCCGCATCGTCAGCCGCAAACACATGCTTGCAGATTCCGACAATGACGGCGATGTCGCCGCCAACCTTCACCTGGTGGTACTGGCTGCTGATCTGCGTGCTTTTGCCTGTCAGCATCTCCGCCGGGTTCTGCGGATTGATGAAGACCTCAAGGCCCTTTTCGCGCACGGGATTGAAAGTAATAATCTGAACGCCGCGCTTGGCCGCATCCTGGAGTGGATGCAGAAAGCGAGGGCTGTTCGATCCGGTATTCTGCCCAAAGAAGAACATCGCGTCGCAGTTGCTGAGATCGTCGAAGACGACGGTTCCGACGCCGGCGCCAATCAGCTTCTTCAGCGCCACCGACGTGGTTTCGTGGCACATGTTCGAACTGTCGGGCAGGTTGTTGTTGCCATAGACCCGCGCGAACAGGGCATAGAGGTAGGAGGTCTCGAGGCTGGCACGGCCCGACGAATAGAACACGACCGACTTGGGATCGAGCGCCTTGAGCTGCAAACCGATCGCCTGAAAAGCTTCATCCCAGGAGCAGGGCACATATTTATCTGTGGCACTGTCGTAGCGCAGCGGATGGGTCAGTCGACCCTGCTGCTCGAGGTCGTAATCCTTCCAGCAGAGCAACTCTGTCACTGTGTGTTCGGCAAAGAATTCCGGCGTACAACGGCGGGAGGTCAGCTCCCAAAGCGTCGCCTTGGCACCGTTCTCGCAGAATTCGAAGGTGTGGTAGTCGGCCGGCTTTGCCCAGGAGCACGACACACACATGAAGCCTTTCGGCTTGTTTTGCCGACGAAGGGTGTTCAAAGCCGCGGGCGAGTCCCACTCTTTGCCGAAGATGCGCGCTATCCCTTCCAGAGAGCCCCATCCGCCAGCTGGACCGTCGTAGTGAACCGTTTCGGCGTTCTCGTCACCGGCTTCGTTTGGTCGCGCCATGATCCTGCTTCTCTTTGGGAACCCACCCAGCCATGCAGCGCCAACGTATGTTGGTCATGCAGGTTCCTCGGCGCTGCTTCGGAGGCAAATGAGATGATCGGGCGCCAAAATGCCGAGAATGCAGTGCGATGCGACGAGGTGCGGGTGGCGCGGGAGCGATAGTCTGCTCGCTAACGTACGGGGATTAAACGCCTCGCGAGATGTTGATCAGATCGCTCGCACGAGACCGTAAGATGATCGTGCAGGAACCGGGCCGGCCGGCAGAGGTTGCCAGACGCTGTTCCGGAGCTGGCCATGGATGATCGCTGCAGCCTAGACAAACCAGAACTGCTCTGGCGGGGACGAGATCCCATACCGTCCTCGCGCAGGGTCGCGGAGGAGCGCCCCATAGCGCTCACCTACAACGGCTCGACTTATGCGGTGATGATGGCCTCGCCCGTCGATCTCGTCGATTTCGGTATCGGCTTTAGCTTGAGCGAAGGTATTGTGGCGGGGCAGGATGATATCCTCGGCATTGAGGTCGTCGAACTCGAACTCGGTTGGGAGGTGCGGACTTGGCTTGAAGACGAAGATGCCGGTCGCCTCGCCAAACGGCGGAGAGCAATGGTTGGGCCGGTCGGCTGTGGTTTGTGCGGGATCGAAAGCCTCGAGCAGGCTTGCGCGCAGCCGCCGCGCATTTCCATGCGGGTCGGATTTCGGCCCTTCGATATTCTGACCGCGATGCGGTCGCTACGGTCGCTTCAGCCGCACCATCAGGCGACAGGCGCGATGCATGCTGCGGCATTCTGGGATGGCGATGGCATCCCTCTGGTCAGAGAAGACGTCGGCCGCCACAATGCGCTCGATAAACTGGCTGGTGCGGTGGCCAGGGCCGGTCTGGAGACGACGCAAGGCGCTGTCCTCATGACCAGTCGGGTCTCAGTCGAACTGGTGCAGAAGACCGCGCGAATGGGCACGCCGCTCCTCGTCGCCGTGTCGGCACCGACTTCACTGGCAATCGAGACCGCCGAGCGGGCCGGCGTCACCCTCGTGGCGGTCGCGCGGGACGATGGATACGAGATATTCAGTCACGCCAGCCGATTGATGTTCGAACAGAGAGAGCGCGTTTCCGCTCCGATGTAGCCGGCAGCTCTCGAGCCATTGTCCCGCTGTATCGGCCACGGTATGGCGCTTTCGTTCGGGCGCGGGCATCCCGGCGAGCTGATCCACTTCAAACGGGATTAGGCCCGCGGGGCAACGTGAGGGGCCACTGTGCATCGCAGATCTCCGGAAGCAGCCTGTTCATGAGGTCGGTGAGAGGCGCCGCGGCATTCAGCGCTACTTCGCAAGGCGTCGCGGGCTCTTTCTTCGGTCAGATCTCGAACAGAGCGTCGTCAATGCGCACGGCGAGCGCGTCCGTCCTATGATCGTCAGGATCTCAAAACTGATCGGCGACTTCAGGAGGAACTGCAGCTTCGACTGCACGGCAAGGGGGCTGACCGTGACGAACGCGCGCCCACCCCAGTTGGCACAGCCAATCGGTGTCGATAGCTGCTGATGCGATTGACGCTCGAGAGCGTGGGAATTTTTCTGTGGAATCAAGAGCGAGGAGTTTTGACGGACCAGCGATCGGCATTTGACCGTCGAGCTTGCTGAATGCTCCTTATAAATCAAGGTGCTAGCGACAATTTAAACAATGGAGTGAGAGTAGGGGGCTGCCTATTCAATTTCCTTCAGGCTTGAGAGGCGGCGCCGCTTAGACTATGTCATTTGGCGTATTCATCCATCGATCGGACTCGATCTACGATGACAGCCCCGCTGAACGATATCAGTTTCCCGGTCAGTATTTCCGCCGCGTTGAAGCCTGCATTGGCGATTGGATAATCTATTACGAGCCGAGCAAAGTTGCCGAGACGCGCGGCTATTTTGCGATTGCTCGGGTTCAGCAGGTTATTGCTGACCCTGGCTCTCCGGGGATGTATCTCGCTCTGATCGAGTCCGGAAGTTATCTCGATTTTGCAAATCCGGTTCCTTTCAACGGGCCGAATGGTCCCGTGGAACGCGGCGTCCTGAACGAGTAGTGGCGAATTTCGGGGCGTGCTCAGTCGGCAGTTCGCCCAATCTCGCCCGACAATTTCAATAGGATACTCGAACTTGGTTTCGCAGAAGGCGCGCCGCTGCTGCCCAGGGTTGATGCCGATGTTCGGTTGGCTCAACTCGATGAGAGCGAGCAGGCGCTGTTCCTATTTGAACAGCATAGAGATCGTATCAGCCTTACCGTATCCAGAGTTCTGAGAGATCGCGTTTTCCGTCGGATCGTGCTGCGTGCCTATGATGAGCGCTGCGCCATTACCGGATTGAAGCTCATCAAGGGACTGGGGCGCGCAGAAGTTGCGGCGGCGCACATTCGGCCCGTAGAGGCAAGTGGGCCGGACATCGTGAGCAATGGGATCGGTCTGTCGGGTACGGCTCATTGGATGTTCGATCGTGGTTTGATCAGCCTGTCCGATGATATGGAAATATTGATCTCGCGTCAGACGAACGACCTGGAAGGGGTTCGATCGATCATGAACAAGTCCGGTCGTGCGATAACGCCAAGAAGGTCATCGGATCGGCCTCATCCGCATTTTCTGCAATGGCAGCGCGAGCATTGCTTTAAGCGTTAGGCGAGCCTTTGGCGCGTAGGATGAGCATGCCTAGGATGGATTTCGCTGGTGGCGAAGCTCATCGCGTTGACGTTCACCAACCCCGGCACTGGCCATAATCTCGAGGCGGCTCGACAATCTATACGGCGTCAGCCGGGACAAAACAGCTGATGATGATGCTGCCGCGGTGGTGCGCGTACCACACCACTGCCTGACCGATCGGATTGCCGTGATCGCGGATGATGGCGCGCTCGGGGACAGCCATCCACTGTCCTTCAATCGGCACCCAATAGGCGCCGTCTCGATAGTCATAGTCGGTGCGATGGCCATCGGAGATGTCGCAGCACGGCACGCCGTTCGGCGCTGTCGCGCTCTTGAACCATGCGCGGATGTCGGGCGAGACGTTGTCGTATTGTCCATGGTCGAAGCCGAGCGCCGCGCCGGTCAACGCCGAGACGAACCCCAAGAGAGCGACCTGCACGAGCCGTCGCATGCGATCCTCCACGACCCTGTCTTCTCGTGTTCTTGCTCACCTGCTGGCGAGCACGATTCGAGGTCGGCATGATTAAGCCTGAGCTCCGCCGTCGTTGCATGCTCAAAAAGTGAGCGTTTCCACTGCACTTGGAATGATGCGGCGCAAAATCGGCGCTTCGTTTCGCTCCGCCGTCGGTAAGTTCGGCCCCCGGCAGCGCCCTCAATCAGGTCCAATGCTTCAAAGAACGCGTCTTAGGTGTTGCGCCGGTTTGCGTTGACCGCGATCGCTGCCGCCGCTGTGCGGTTCTCGACGCCGAGCTTGGAATAGATCTGCTCGAGATGCTTGTCCACGGTGCGCGGCGAGAGCCCCAGGATCTGGGCGATGTCGCGATTGGTTTTGCCTTTCGCCAGCCAGGACAGCACTTCGCCCTCGCGCGCGGTCAACCCGAGTTCGCGGGGGAATTCCGCCGGCGACTCCGCGCTCGTATCTTTCGCCAGCCGCAACAGGAATTCGTTCGGGCCGAGCTTGCCGACGTATTGCAGTCGCAGCAGCTCGCTGTCTGCGGACATCGAGGCCGTCTTCGATCCGGCTTTGCCTGTTTGGACCTGATTGATCCATTGCGGGATCGGGTGGGGCAGCACCAGGTCATGATCGGCGTCGACCGCGAGCGCATCTGCGAGCAGCTTCTGCGCCTGCGGCGTGGCCCATTTGATCTTGCCGGCATCATCCACCGCGAGCAGATAGCGGCCGGAAACGTCGTGCGCTGCGCGGGCACTCTGGGTCAGTCGCGCGTTGGCAAGGTGGACGCGAATGCGCGCCAGCATCTCCTTGATCGCGATCGGCTTCGTCACATAGTCGACGCCGCCGGCTTCCAGTCCGCGCACGATGTGCTCGGTCTCGGCAAGGCCCGTCATGAAGATGATCGGCACGCCGTCGAGGCCGGCATCGCGTTTGAGCCGCTTGCAGGTCTCGAATCCGTCCATGCCGGGCATCACGGCATCGAGCAGCACGATGTCGGGCGTGATCTGGTCGACGATCCGCATTGCGGACACGCCGTCGAGTGCGACCATGACGGTCATGCCCGCGCCGTCGAGCGCATCGGTGAGGAGCCGCAGCGTCTCGGGAGAGTCGTCGACGACGAGGGCGACGTCGCGCTTCTTGGGATCAGTGATCATAGCTGTACACGGTTTTCAGCGTCGCCATGTATTGGTCGAGATCGAAGCGGTCGAGTAGCGCCCGCATGTGGGTGACGAAGTCGGCGTGCTCGGGAAGCTCGGTGCCGATTTCGTCGAGCTTGAGCTGGATCGCCCTGATATAGCCGAGCCGACCGAGCTCGATCAGCTCCTCGACATACTTCACGGGCGGCAGCGAGCCGCTCTCCGGTTTCCACAGCGGCACCGGCGCCTGGTCGGCCTCGTACTGCCATTCGAGCTTGAGCAATTGGCGGATGGTTTCCAGCAGCCGCGGGATGTCGATCGGCTTCATCAGGTAGCCGTCGTGAAATGGCTGCGCCAGCGGCGCGCCATGCGCCTCGAGCGCGCTCGCCGACACCATCAGGATGCGTGCGGTGTGATGGCCGCTGGCGCGCAAGGTCTCCGCCACCGTCCAGCCGTCCATGCCGGCCATGGAGATGTCGAGCAGGAACAGGTCGGGCCGGCAGTGCTGCGCCAGCGCGAGGCAGCCGGGACCGTCGGGGGCGCTGAGCAGGATGAAGCCGAGCGGCGCCAGCACCTGACGCAGCAGGTCGCGATGTGTCGGATCGTCGTCGGTGATCAGGATCGTCTTGCGCGGCCCGCTATAACCGTAGATCGGCGCCTCCACCGGAGCGTCACGCCGGGGATTCGTGACCTCGGAGAGCAGGAGTTTCACGCGGAAGGTCGCGCCATGGCCCACTGTGCTGGTCACCTTGATGTCGCCCCCCATCACGCCCGCGAGCAGGCGGCTGATGGTAAGGCCGAGGCCTGTACCGGTCTGCGGCTGCGCCACGCCGAGCGCGCCGCGCTCGAACGGAGCGAAGATGCGTTCGAGATCGTCCGGCTGGATACCGGGGCCGGTATCGACGACCTCGAACTCGGCGACCGGGCTGCGATAATGCACGACGAACTTGACGCTGCCGGTCTGGGTGAACTTGATCGCGTTCGACAGCAGGTTGATGAGGATCTGCCGAAGCCGTTTTTCGTCGGCATAGACCACGAGCGGCAGCACCGCCGGTCGCTTGAACACGAAGTCGATGCCCTTGGCGGCAGCTTGCAGGCGGAACATGCCGACGAGCTGATCGAGGAAATCGCTGAGACGAACCTCGTCGCGGGAGAGATAGAGCCGTCCGGCCTCGATCTTGGAGATGTCGAGGATCCCGTCGATCAATCCCGACAGATGGTCCGCGCTGCGGCGGACCACGCGCACCTGATCGCGTGGCCGCGGCGGCAAGCTGTTGTCCTGCTCGAGCAATTGCGCATAGCCGGAGATCGCGTTCAGGGGGGAGCGGAGCTCGTGGCTCAGTCCAACCACATAGCGGCTCTTGGCGAGGTTGGCGGATTCGGCGACCTCCTTGGCGCGCTGTAGTTCGGCGTCGGTGCGCTTGTGAGCGTCGATTTCCTGGATCAGGAGTGTGGTCTGCCGCCGGGTTTCTTCCTCCGCCGCCCGACGGCTCTGCTGCGCCAGCACGAACAGCCAGGCGACGACGCCGATGATGATGATCAGCGCGAAGAACACCTTCCACAGCACGTCGGCCAGCAGCGCATCGGCATGCACGGTTGCCGAGGTCTGCAGGTAGATCAGCCCGAGCACCAGGCCGATGAGGCCGGCCGAGACCGCGAACACGCCGATATACTGGCCTACTTGCGAGTTGATCCTTGTATGGATCGCCTCGGGCAAAAACTTGCCGAGCGCCGCCGAGACCTGCGCGCCGGCCCGCGCGTGCGGCTTGCAGAGATCATGGCAGCGGGCGTCGAGCGAGCAGCACAGGGAGCAGATTGGTCCGGCGTAGGCGGGGCATGAAGCCATGTCCTCCGGCTCGAAGGAGTGCTCGCAGATGCAGCACTGGATCGACTCGACATTCTGCCATGCCCGCTTCGGCTTCCGCGCGATATAGTACTTGCCGTCGGTGGCCCACGCGATCAGCGGCGCAGAGACGAAGGCAGCTGCGAGCGCGACGAAGGCCGATAGCGCCTTCGCGGTCGGTCCGAACAGTCCGTAGAATGCCGAGATCGAGACGATGGTCGCGATCGTCATGGCCCCGACGCCGACCGGGTTGATGTCGTAGAGATGGGCGCGCTTGAACTCGATCTGCGGCGGACGCAGGCCGAGCGGCTTGTTGATGACGAGATCGGCGACCAGCGCGCCGACCCATGCGATCGCGACGTTGGAGTAGAGCGCCAGCGTTTGCTCCAGCGCCTTGTAGACACCGATTTCCATCAGGAGCAGCGCCACCACGACGTTGAACACCAGCCAGACGACGCGACCGGGATGGCTGTGCGTCAACCGCGAGAAGAAGTTCGACCAGGCGATCGAGCCGGCATAGGCGTTGGTGACGTTGATCTTGACCTGCGACAGGATCACGAAAGTGCCGGTCAGCGCCATCGCGAGATCCGGCTGCGACAACACATAGCGAAACGCTTCGAGATACATGCTGGCCGGCTCGGCGGCCTGTTCGAGTGCTACGCCATGGCTCAGGGCGAAATAGGCCAGAAAAGATCCGACCAGCAGTTTCAGCGCGCCGAAAATGATCCAGCCGGGACCGGCGCTGAGCAGCGCGATCCACCAGGAGGTTCGCGAGGTGCGGCGGTCGCGCGGCAGGAAGCGCAGGAAGTCGACCTGCTCGCCGATCTGCGCCACCAGCGAAAACACCACCGACGCGGCGGCACCGAACATCAGCAGATCGAGATGTCCGTTCGGATTGCCATGCTCGCCGGCGAACTTCCGCCACTCCGTGAACGAATGCGGATTGGCCCAGGCGATCGCCAGGAAGGGGAGCACATGCAGGACAATCCAGATCGGCTGCGTCCACAATTGGAAGCGGCTGATCAGGGTGATGCCATAGGTCACCAGGGGAATGATGACGATGGCGCTGATGAGATAGCCGAGCGGGCGGGGGATACCGAAGCATAGCTCCAGCGCGGCCGCCAGAATGACCGCCTCGAACGCGAAGAAGATGAAGGTGAAGGACGCGTAGATCAACGAGGTGATCGTCGAGCCGATGTAGCCGAAGCCAGCGCCGCGGGTCAGCAGGTCGATATCTGTGCCGCATTTTGCGGCATAGTAGGCAATCGGCAGGCCGCACAGGAAGATGATGACGCTGACGACCAGGATCGCTGCGGTCGCGTTGGCCGCGCCATAGTTCAGCGTGATGGTGCCGCCGATCGCTTCCAGCGCCAGAAACGAGATCGCGCCAAGCGCGGTGTTGGCGACGCGGGCGGCGGACCAGCGCCGCGCGCTCTTGGCGGTGAAGCGCAGCGCATAGTCTTCCAGCGTCTGGTTCGCAACCCATTGGTTGTACTGGCGCCTGACGCGGTCTATTCGCTGCCGCCCTGCCACGCTTTACCCCACTCCCGATACGGACCCGGAGCCCTCGCAAATCCCGTACCAGAAGCCTACGTCGGCATTTTGCGGTGCAGTATACGCGATCTTGCGTATGCTTGCGCTGCACAAATCCGGGCCATCCTCACGACACCAATCGCGTGTCCTCGAACAAAGGTGGGGTGCTCATGTCAGACGAAGCCAACAAGGGCCTGTTGTCGCCGCTCAGGCGCAAATTATTGATGGGAATGGCCGCCGTGCCGGCGATGACGATGCTGCCGCGCGCATCTTTTGCGCAGGCCCCTGCGACATCGGCGGTCAATACCACGGGTCTCGCGGTCACCGACACCGAGGTCACCGTCGGCATCCTGCACTCGGCCACCGGCACGATGGCGATCTCGGAGACCGGTTCGATCGAAGCCGAGAAGCTCGCCATCGAGCAGATCAACGCCGCCGGCGGCGTGCTCGGGCGCAAGATCAAGTTCATCCAGGAAGACGGCGCTTCGGACTGGCCGACCTTCGCGGAGAAGGCGAAGAAGCTGCTCGTGAACGACAAGGTTGCGGCCATCATGGGCTGCTGGACCTCGGCCTCGCGCAAGGCGGTGCTGCCGGTCGTCGAACAGTACAACGGCATGCTCTACTACCCGACCTTCTATGAAGGTCTCGAGCAGTCCAAGAACGTCATCTACACCGGCCAGGAAGCGACCCAGCAGATTCTCGCCGGCCTGAACTGGATCGCCAAGGAGAAGGGCGCGAAGACCTTCTTCTTCATCGGCTCCGACTATATCTGGCCGCGCACCTCGAACAAGATCGCGCGCAAGCACGTCGAGAACGTACTGAAGGGCAAGGTCGTCGGCGAGGAGTACTATCCGCTCGGCAACACCCAGTTCAATTCCGTCATCAACAAGATCAAGCTGACCAAGCCCGACGTGATCTTCACCGACGTCGTCGGCGGATCCAACGTCGCCTTCTACAAGCAGCTCAAGGCGGCCGGCATCGATCTCGCCAAGCAGGCGCTGCTGACGATCTCGGTCACCGAGGACGAGATCGACGGCATTGGCGGCGAAAACATCGCGGGCGCCTATGCCTGCATGAAGTACTTCCAGTCGCTCGACAATCCCAACAACAAGGCCTTCGTGCCCGCGTTCAAGAAGATGTGGGGCGAGAAGACCGTGATCGGAGACGTGACCCAGGCCGCGTATCTCGGTCCGTGGTTGTGGAAGTTGACGGTCGAGAAGGCGGGCTCTTTCGATATCGACAAGATCGCGGCGGCATCGCCCGGCGTCGAGTTCAAGGGCGCGCCGGAAGGTTATGTGCGCATCCATGAGAACCATCACCTTTGGTCGAAGACCCGCGTCGGTCGCGCCAAGCTCGATGGCCAGTTCGAGCTGATCTACGAGACCGCCGATCTCGTCGAGCCCGATCCGTTCCCGAAGGGCTACCAGTAAGCCGTCGCCACCATCCCGGGCAAAGAGCTCCCTGATGCGGACCATCAATCCGCGTCTCACGACCCCGCGCCGCGATGTCGATCGCGGCGCGGGACCCTGTGCCCTCGGACGCGAGACCGCGTCTTCGACGGAGAAACCAGATGTTCGGCGACTATTCGATTGGCGACCTCGGCTCGATCTTCGTCATGCAGGGCTTTGCCGGGCTGATCCTGTTCTCCGTCTACGTGCTGATGGCGCTGGGGCTCGCGATCATCTTCGGCCAGATGGGCGTCATCAACATGGCCCATGGCGAGTTCATGATCCTCGGCGCCTACGTCACCTGGATGACGTCGAACTTCTTCCAGTCCTATCTGCCTGGTCTGTTCAGCGGCTACTTCTTCCTCGCGATGATATTGGCCTTCCTGGCGTCCGGCGCGCTCGGAATGCTGGTCGAATGGGTGCTGATCCGGCACCTCTATAAGCGCCCGCTCGACACGCTGCTGGCGACCTGGGGCCTCAGCCTGATGCTGCAGCAGGCCTATCGCTCGATCTTCGGCGCGCGCGAAGTCGGCGTCGAGCTGCCGCAATGGATGCTGGGCTCGCTCCACGTCACCGACTCGATCGAGGTGCCGATCAACGGCGTCTTCGTGATGGGCCTGACGGTGCTGATCACGATCGGCGTCGCCTACATCATGTTCCGCTCGCGCTGGGGCCGCCAGGTCCGCGCCGTCGTGCAGAACCGCATCATGGCAGGCGCCGTCGGCATCAATACCGCGAAGGTCGACCGATACACCTTCGCCCTCGGCTGCGGCATCGCCGGCGTCGCCGGCTCGGCCTTCACCATGATCGGCTCGACCGGGCCGACCTCGGGCCAGCTCTACATCGTCGATACCTTCCTGGTCGTCGTGTTCGGCGGCGCCGCAAGCCTGCTCGGCACTATCGCCTCCGCCTTCTCGATCTCGCAGACCCAGTCGACGCTCGAGTTCTTCATGTCGGGTTCGATGGCGAAGGTGCTGACGCTGCTCGCGGTGGTGGGAATTCTGATGCTGCGGCCGCAGGGCCTTTTCGCCCTCAAGGTCCGTAAATAACGAAAGTGCAGGGGGCTGACCCATGAACGATAGTCGTTTCGCCACGCGTTCGGAGTTGATCGGCATCCTGGTGCTCGCGGTCTTTCTGGTCGTGATCCTGCCGCTCTGCCTCGACGTCTTTCGTCTCAACCTGGTCGCCAAATATCTGACCTATGCCTTCGTCGCGCTGGGGCTGGTGATCTGCTGGGGTTACGGCGGCATCCTGAGCCTGGGGCAGGGCGTATTCTTCGGCCTCGGCGGCTACTGCATGGCGATGTTCCTCAAGCTCGAGGCCTCCAGCGTCGAAAACACCAAGATCCAGTCGACGCCGGGCATCCCCGATTTCATGGACTGGAATCAGATCACAGCGCTGCCGTTCTTCTGGAAGCCGTTCCACAGCCTGACCTTCACCATCGCCGCCGTCATCCTGGTGCCCGGCATCTTCGCCCTGATCATCGGTGCTGCGATGTTCAAGCGTCGGGTCGGCGGCACCTACTTCGCGATCATCACGCAGGCGGTTGCGGCGATACTGACCATCCTGATCGTCGGTCAGCAGGGCTACACCGGCGGCATCAACGGCATGACCGACCTGCGCACGCTGAAGGGATGGGATATCCGTCCCGACCACGCCAAGGTCGTGCTCTACTTCTTCGAGGTCGGCCTGCTGTTCGGCTGCATCTTCATCGCGCAGTTCGTCCGCCATTCGAAGCTCGGCCGCATCCTGGTGGCGATGCGCGACCAGGAGGACCGGGTCCGCTTTTCCGGCTACAGCGTCGCCAACTTCAAGATCTTCGCCTTCTGCATCGCCGCGATCTTCGCCGCAATCGGCGGCGCCATGTTCGCGCTCAACGTCGGCTTCATGTCGCCGTCCTTTGTCGGCATCGTGCCCTCGATCGAGATGGTGATCTACACCGCGGTCGGCGGCCGGCTCTCGATCCTGGGTGCGGTCTACGGAACGATTCTCGTCAACTTCGCCAAGACCAGCCTCTCTGAGTCGTTTCCCGAGCTCTGGCTGTTCGGCCTCGGCGGCCTGTTCATCGCCGTGGTGCTGGCATTCCCGAATGGCCTCGCCGGCATCTGGGGCGATTACGTCCAGCCGCAGATCAGCAAGCTGATCGGCGCACGCAAACCGAAGCCCGGCTGGACCGACAACTCGGTCGCCGACAGCGCGCCGGCAGAGTGAGGAAATAGATCATGCTCGTCGGTCATCACGATGCCGATGCCACGCTGGCAGTGAGGAAATAGATCATGCTCGTCGGTCATCAACCAAAGCCCTTCCTGCTCTCGGTCGAAGGCCTCACCGTCTCCTTCGACGGCTTCAAGGCGGTCAACGATCTCTCCTTCTACGTCGAGGAGAACGAGATTCGCGTCATCATCGGCCCCAATGGCGCTGGCAAGACCACCGTACTCGACCTGATCTGCGGAAAGACCAAGGCCACCTCGGGTTCGATCGAATTCCGCGGCAAGGACCTGACCAAGCTGAAGGAGAACCAGATCGTCAAGGCGGGCGTCGGTCGCAAATTCCAGACGCCGTCGATCTACGACGACCTCACCGTGTTCGAGAATTTGGAGATCTCCTATCCGCGCGGCCGCACCGTGTTCGGTGCGTTGACCTTCACCCGCGATGCCGCCGTGCGCGACCGCGTCCACGAGGTCGCCGAGATGATCTTCCTCAAGGACCGCCTCGACATGAGCGCAGCACTGCTCAGCCACGGCCAGAAGCAGTGGCTCGAGATCGGCATGCTGCTGATCCAGGATCCGGACCTGTTGATGCTCGACGAGCCCGTCGCGGGAATGAGCGTTTCCGAACGCGCCAAGACCGCCGAGCTGCTCAACCGCATCATCAAGGACCGCTCGGTGCTCGTCATCGAGCACGACATGAAATTCGTCGAGGACATCGCCCACAAGGTCACGGTGCTGCACCAGGGCCAGATCCTCTCCGAAGGCACCATGGAGAAGGTGAAGAACGATCCGAAAGTGATCGAAGTTTACCTCGGCCATTAAGGAGCACGTCCATGCTGGCAATCAATGATCTCCATGTCGCCTACGGCCAGAGCGAGGTGCTGCACGGCCTCAACGTGTCGGTCGCGCCCAACGAGATCGTCGCGATCATGGGCCGCAACGGCATGGGCAAGACCACGCTGATGAAGTCGCTGATGGGGATCGTGCCGACCCGGAGCGGCTCGGTGGTCATGGACGGCACCGAGCTCGGATCGCTGCCGAGCTACGACCGCGTCGCCAAGGGGCTCGCCTATGTCCCGCAGGGGCGGATGATCTTCTCGACCATGACGGTCAAGGAGAACATCGAGACGGGCCTGGTGGTGTCCGGCGGCGCGGAAGTTCCTGCTGATATCTACGAGCTGTTTCCGGTGCTGCTGGAGATGAAGGGACGCCGCGGGGGCAATCTCTCGGGCGGGCAGCAGCAGCAGCTGGCGATCGCGCGGGCGCTCGCGACCAAGCCGAAAGTGCTGCTGCTCGATGAGCCGACCGAAGGTATCCAGCCCTCGATCATCAAGGAGATGGCGCGCACCTTGAAGCGAATTCGCGACGAGCGGGGCCTGTCGATCGTCGTCTCCGAGCAGGTGCTGAGCTTCGCGCTCGACATCGCCGACCGCGTGCTCGTGATCGAGAACGGCGAGATCGTGCGCGACGATCCGCGCGAAAGCGTCGATGCCGCGCAGATCTCGAAATTCCTGTCCGTCTAACCAGTAACCAAGGGGAGCATCTCGATGCCAGACACGCTGATCAAGGTCGATCTCACGAAATCGGCCTATGAGAACGACAAGATCCACAACCGCTGGCATCCGGAGGTTCCGATCGTGGAGTGGGTCAGCCCGGGCGACGATTTCATCATCGAGACCGTCGATTGGACCGGCGGCTTCATCAAGAACAACGACTCGGCGGACGACGTGCGCGATATCGACCTGTCGATCGTGCACTTCCTGTCCGGTCCGATCGGCGTCAAGGACGCCGAGCCCGGCGATCTCCTGGTCGTCGATCTGCTCGACGTCGGTCCGCTCAAGGAGAGCCTGTGGGGCTTCAACGGCTTTTTCTCCAAGCAGAACGGCGGCGGCTTCCTGACCGATCACTTCCCGCTGGCGCAGAAGTCGATCTGGGACATCAAGGGCCTCTACACCTCGTCGCGCCACGTGCCCGGCGTCAACTTCGCCGGCCTGATCCATCCCGGCCTGATCGGCTGTCTGCCTGATGCCAAGATGCTCGCGGCCTGGAACGCGCGCGAAGCCGAACTGATCGCGACCAATCCGGACCGTGTTCCGGGCCTTGCCAATCCGCCGTTCGCGCCGACCGCCCACGCCGGCCGGGCCAAGGGCGACGTCAAGGCCAAGATCGGTCTCGAGGGCGCCCGCACGGTGCCGCCGCGCGAGCATGGCGGCAATTGCGACATCAAGGATCTGTCGCGCGGCTCGAAGATCTACTTCCCGGTCTATGTGCCCGGCGGCGGCCTCTCGATGGGCGATCTGCATTTCAGCCAGGGCGACGGCGAGATCACCTTCTGCGGCGCGATCGAGATGGCCGGCTGGCTGCACATCAAGGTCGACGTCATCAAGGACGGCGTGGCGAAATACGGCATCAAGAACCCCGTGTTCAAGCCGTCGCCGATCACGCCGAACTACAAGGATTATCTGATCTTCGAGGGCATCTCGGTCGACGAGGCCGGCAAGCAGCATTACCTCGACGTTCACATCGCCTACCGCCAGGCCTGCCTGAACGCGATCGAGTATCTGAAGAAGTTCGGCTATTCCGGCGCCCAGGCCTATTCGATCCTCGGCACCGCGCCGTGCCAGGGCCACATCTCCGGCGTGGTCGACGTGCCCAACGCCTGCGCCACGTTGTGGCTGCCGACGGAGATCTTCGACTTCGACGTGATGCCGTCGGCGGCGGGTCCCGTGAAGCACATCACGGGCGATATCCAGATGCCGATCTCGCCCGACAAATAGTCTCCATGCGAGGCGGATGCGGCGCGTGAGCCCCGCATCCGGCGTGCGACAGCGAAGGGAGCGACGATGCCCGTCTATGAATATCTCTGCCGTGATTGCGGACCGTTCACCGACATGCGGCCGATGGCCGAATGCGACGAGCCGCAGGCCTGCCCGCGCTGCGAGATCGAATCGCCGCGCGTGATCCTCACCGCGCCGGCGTTCTCCTGCATGCCCGCGGACAGGCGCAAGGCGCACGCCACCAACGAGCAGAGCCGGCATGCGCCGAAGACGCTCGACCAGTACAAGGCTGCGCACGGTCCGGGCTGCGGCTGCTGCGGATCGGGTCCGAAGAAGAAGCCCGGGCGGCTCGTGACCAAAAGCAGGAGCGGCGCGGTCGGCTTTCCGACCGCGCGGCCCTGGATGATCAGCCACTGACGCTGCGGACCGAAGAAACTCGACCAGAACAGAAGGGCGTTTCAAATGCTTCACGGTGACATCTCTTCCAGCAACGACGTGGTCGGCGTGGCCGTCGTCAATTACAAGATGCCGCGGCTGCACACCAAGGCCGAGGTGCTCGACAACGCCCGCAAGATCGCCGACATGGTCGTGGGCATGAAGCTCGGCCTGCCGGGCATGGACCTCGTCATCTTCCCGGAATACTCCACCCACGGCATCATGTACGATTCCAAGCAGATGTACGAGACCGCCTCGCAGGTGCCGGGTGAGGAGACCGCGATCTTTGCCGCGGCCTGCCGGAAGGCGAAGGTCTGGGGCGTGTTCTCGCTGACCGGCGAGCGCCACGAGGAACATCCGCACAAGGCGCCCTACAACACGCTGATCCTGATGAACGACAAGGGCGAGATCGTGCAGAAATATCGCAAGATCATGCCCTGGGTGCCGATCGAAGGCTGGTATCCCGGCAATTGCACCTATGTCTCCGACGGCCCGAAGGGGCTGAAGGTCAGCCTGATCATCTGCGACGACGGCAATTACCCGGAGATCTGGCGCGATTGCGCGATGAAAGGCGCGGAACTGATCGTGCGCTGCCAGGGCTACATGTATCCGGCCAAGGAGCAGCAGGTGATG
Organism: Bradyrhizobium sp. UFLA06-24; assembly: GCF_054967145.1. Classification (NCBI taxonomy): domain Bacteria; kingdom Pseudomonadati; phylum Pseudomonadota; class Alphaproteobacteria; order Hyphomicrobiales; family Nitrobacteraceae; genus Bradyrhizobium; species Bradyrhizobium sp. UFLA06-24. The sequence continues at coordinate 1,684 of NZ_JADFUE010000039.1, read as the reverse complement.
ATCTCCAAGGCGATGGCCTGGGCCAACAACGTCTATGTCGCGGTGGCCAATGCCGCGGGGTTCGACGGCGTCTATTCCTATTTCGGCCACTCCGCGATCGTCGGCTTCGACGGCCGAACGCTGGGTGAGACCGGCGAGGAGGAATACGGCATCCAGTACGCGGGCCTCTCGAAGACCTTGATCCGCGATGCACGCCGCAACAACCAGTCGCAGAACCATCTCTTCAAGCTGCTGCATCGCGGCTACACCGGCATGATCAATTCCGGCGAAAGCGCGAAAGGTTTGGCCGCCTGTCCCTATGACTTCTATTCGAAATGGATCGCCGATCCCGAAGGCACGCGCGACATGGTCGAGGCGATGACACGTCCGACAGTCGGCACGGAGGAATGCCCGATCGACGGCATTCCCAACGAGAAGTCCGCGACGAACTACTAGGGCGTGTACTCATAAAATTGAGAGAACCGCTCATCCGAGCCGCGTCGTCGGATTTACCTCCGAAAGCTGACGTTCGCCGGGGCGGTCGGCAGGTCAGCTAAGGGCCAGCAGCGGAAGTAACGCACGGCCAGCAAGCGGCCTTGCTCATCGTGATGAGATCGCGAACGGTCCTATTGCAAAAATCCAAAAGCCGTAGGCAATTTCGTTTCTCATCATCCAAGTGCGATATTTTTGCCCTTCGCCATTGAACAACTTTCTATCCACTTGCCCTGCAAACTTCCGGCCGAACGTGACGTCCTTATACCAAATGGCCTAAACCGAATACCCAGATCGGTGCGGGTTACGATAAAGGTTAGTCCGCTTGCGACCAGCAAAACTACGAAGACAAAGATAGGAAGCAGCAGACCATCGGCCAGTATGGCAAGCTTCACCATAAATAGCAGTGATGCATACCCCAGCAAGTGAAGGCCGAAGACCTGCACGACGTTCAAGCCAATAATGAACAAAAGGATGATCTTCGTAGCTTCGAAGGTGTAAAGGATCACATTGGGCTTTTGGTGAAACTCAATTACTTCATGGCAGCCGATCTTACCCGTTGTTTCCGCGCCTCTTCCAAATTTGGCCGCCCTGCGACTAGTCAGTCGCACTGGTGTGATAGTTGTCGTCTCGCTTACCAAGTTGGAGGTTGCGGCGGACGTTGAAGAGAAGCTGGAGAGAGCGTTTTCTCGTACTCTGCAAGATGGTGCTCTAGCGGCCACGCGGTAGCTCCGACAATTCGAAGCTCAAGTGTATCTCTGTCCACAAGGATGGGCGCATTTCCAAGAAGCTTTGCGGACTCGTCACCGGCATCTAAAAATTGCATCGATTCATAAGAGAATATCCAACCGTAGGGCTTTGCGACTGTGGCTTCGCGAACTATGCGAGCCTGCCCCTCGCACGTGAGTTCGACCCATAGCGTTGCCAATGCTGCGGCTCTTTGAAAGTCCATCTTGTGGTGATCCTTCAGCCTCTCTCACAGTCGTGAGGTTTACGTTCGGTGTAAGGGGCGAGCGTTGTCGAATAGGACGACGACTTCTGCAATGGGTCAAAAGCTGAAATACTCGCTATGAGTCCATCTGGTCCGCTTTGCCCCGGACGGCGGACCTCGATCCAGCCATTTATGAGTACACGCCCTAGCACTACTTTGGCAGATTTTTGATTTTGTCGCGTTTTATAGGATTCCCGAATCAATTTTTCAATGATTCATGGA
>NZ_JADFUE010000038.1:0-68100 GCF_054967145.1 Bradyrhizobium sp. UFLA06-24 | reverse complement strand
ATATCTCAAAGCCCATGTCGCCTCGGGCGATCTCGAGATCGACGATTGCGACCTCGCCGCCTCGCAGTTTATGGAACTGTGCAAGGCCTCGCTGTTCCTGCCGCTCATCTTCCAGGCCGCCTCGCCGCCATCGGAACAGCGCATGAGGGAAGTCGTCGACAGCGCGACGCGGATGTTCCTGGCCGCCTACAAGGCAAAGTAACGGCAGCCCGGACCCCGCGTTGCGCGTCCGGGACACGCGCCATTATATTGAGCGCTATGTCCCGTGATCTTCGCCCGCCGGTCGATATCCTCCACTACGAGCTTGTCCAGGAACAGGCCTCGGCGCTTGGACGAATGGGCCGCACGCTCGAACAGGCGCTGGTCCAATTGCGCGACTTCGACGCGGCCCATCCACGCCTGGAAATGCCGGCCTCGCTGCAATCGGCAAGACGGAAGCTGGTGATGGAAGCCGGCCAGGCGCTCTGGATGTTCGTCGTCCAACGCGAGGCAACCGGCCTGCGCGACAGCCGCCACATCATGCGGACCTACAACGTCCCGGCCGAAGTGCAGCTGTGCATGGGGCTGGCGCCGGCATCGTCGAAGCCGAGCACGAGATGATGGCTTAGTCTAGCCCCGCCAAGGGTAGCAGATGACGTCGTCGGCTATCAGGAATCTCTGTCTCTCCTCGTCATTGCGAGGAGCTCTTGCGACGAAGCAATCCAGGCTGCCGCCGCGGTGACAATCTGGATTGCTTCGCGGAGCCTGTCATCGGGCCGCGCTTCGGGCGGGCCCGTTGGCGCGCAATGACGACGGAGGACAATTCTCGCAAGACTATTGTCAGTCGTCCGAGAACTCGTCTTCCTCGTTGATCTTGTCGCGCTTGCTTTTGTGCGTGCCGAGCGAGCCGGTCACGTAGGGATCGCGCGAGTTCGCATAGGGATTGCGCCGCTGGGCGCGTCCGGCAACCTCTTCGCCGGAGACTGCGGCCGGCTGGCAGATCCGCCGGCGGCTGGCGCGGCGCATCAGATCGACGTGGATATGATCGTAGTGATAGACGTTCGAGCCTGGCGCGAGCACGGTGGTGAAATGCGCGCACGCGCCCGACTGCACGTCGCGCAAAAATCCCTGCTCTTCCGGCATGCCGTGCCAGCCGTCCTTCACGGTGATGCGGCGGCCGTCAGCGAGCACGAAGGCGGCGACGTCGAGCGCGTTGCCGAAGGCGTGCTCGGAAATATGGGCGTGCGGATTGCCGTTCATGCCGCGGCAGGAATAGGCGGAGATCTGCTTGATCTCGACCACACGGGCGCCGAACCAGCGCATCGCCGAAGGCTGCACGCTGTCGGCAAGCCAGCGGTCGAGTTCGGAGACGATCGGACAAGCAAGCGTCGCCGTCGGCTTGATCGCGACGGGACCGACGGCGGCGACGGGATTGCCTTGGGCAGGACCGAGCCGCGGCAGCGGCTGCTGCGCCGGCGCCTGCGAATACGGAGCCTGCGAATACGGCGCCGGCCGCGCCGGATAGCTCGGCGCGTTCATGTAGCGCGCCGCACCTGCGGCATCCGTGCCCTCTGGCGGCAGGTCGATCTCGTCGTCCTGCGGCGCCACGCCGGGCGCATTGAGCGACACCGGGCCTGACGAGGCGCCATAGCCGGTGGGCTGGCGCACCGCGCTTTCAGGGTAGTTCGACCGCTGCGGATAGCCGGGTGCCGGATAATTCGATTGCGGCTGGTTCACCGGCCAGCGCGGCTGATTGCCGATCGTGCCGGGCGGGCGCAGCTCCTCGTCGGCAAAGCCATAGCTGCTCGAGGCTTCACCCAGGGCGGCGACTTTCAGCGGAAACTCGGCGCCACACATTCCGGGGCCGGAGATCGGCTCGACCCGGACGATGTCGGCGCTCTCTTTCACGGCGCCCGATTTCAGGCACGCCGCTTCGGCCTCGGCCCGCCACGGTTCACGTTCGGCCTGGAACCAGCCGCGTCCGCAACCCGCAAGCGAAACAAGGACGATGGAGCCGACGAGATACAAACGAACTCCGCGCGTCATGCGCGCACGTTCGGTGAATTTACTTAAAGACTCTTCAACACGTTGATTTCAGCCTTTCTTAACCATGCCGGGCTCGGGCAGCCGTTGTGAGGTCCATCACAGAACGCCCGATAGCGCCGGCATAAGGTCGAACCACATCCGGTCCGCGACCGACTTCAGTCCAGCTCGGACCCACGCCATTTCGGAGATTGTCATGAACAAGCTCAGCATCGCCGCCGCCGCGCTCTTCCTGGCCTCGACCGCCGCCGCGCATGCCGGCAATTCGCTCTCGTTCCAGATCGAGGGCCAGCGCATCCGCATCGAGACGCCGCGCAATTGCGCCTCGCTCGATTGCGTCACCATCGTGGCGCCCGGCCTGTCGGACAAGCCGATCAAGCTGAACAACATCAATCTCAACGGCCTTGGCGGCTCCAGGAACGACGACACCACGCCGTCGACGACGACGGCACAGCCCGCGCCCGCTCCGGTGCAGCAGCAGCCCGTGGCGCAGGCGCCGGTGCCTGGCCCCGCTCCGGCAGCGCCGACCGCTGCCCCCGCTCCGGCAAATGTTGCTGCCGCGCCGCCCCTCGACACGACCGTGCCGCCGGCGCCGGTTGCAGCTCCCGCTCCGGTTGTCGCGCCCGCGCCGGTTGCCGCGGCGCCCGCCTATACGCCGCCGCCCGCTCCGGCGCCTGTCGCGCCCGTGCAGGCCGCGCCCGTGCAGGCCGCGAATACACCGATCGGCGTCTGGGCCACCGAGGAGAACAAAGGCAATGTTCGCGTCGAACAGTGCGGCACCAATCTCTGCGGCTATGCCGAGAAAACCAATGAGCGGATCCTGATCAACATGAAGCCCGATGGCGCCAAGTGGAGCGGCCGCATCCACGACCCCAACTCCGGCCGCAACTACGACTCGACCATCGCCATGAAAGGTCCGAACGCGATGCGCGTGCAGGGCTGCGCCTTCGGCGGCCTGTTCTGCGGCGGCCAGACCTGGAAGCGGGTGAGCTGACGCCGCCGCTGGCAAGCGTTCTTGTTCTCATGATGGCGCCACGTCCTTGATATCGGGACGTGGCGTTTGAACGTCCGCCCGTCCCATGCGACACACGTTCATCCGCCATTCAGCCATATCAGGCTGATATCGGCTGACCTCGCCTCGCGTTCTCACCGGGACCTCATTCGTGGATTTGATGGTGGCTTGGCGCCGCATCGTGTTCGCTTTGCCGCTGCTGGCGCTGCCGCTGGCGGGCGCGGACCGCGCGTGCGCATCCGACGCAGTCGAGCTCGCGCAAGCCCAACTACAAGCTCAAGTACAAGCTCAGCCGCAAGCGCAGCCGACGCCCGCGCCCTCCCCGGCGCCATCGGCCTCGCCCGCACCGGCCACCGACGCCCAACCCGCCGCTGTGGAGCCGATCGGCAACGTCGCGACCGTGACGGGAATCGCGACCGTGATCCGCGACAAGAACTCCTATCCGCTGAAGGTGCGCGACGACATCTATCTCAACGACGTCGTCCAGACGTCCTCGAACTCCTCGCTCGGCATCACCTTCAACGACGCCACCACGTTCAATCTTTCCGCCGGCTCCAAGATCACCATCGACAACTACGTCTATGAAGACGGCGGCAAGCAGAATTCGGCGATCTTCGACATCGGCAAGGGCACCGTCGCCTTCGTTGCCGCGGCCGTGGCGAAGACCGGCGACATGAAGATCGCAACCCCGACCGCGACCCTCGGCATTCGCGGCACCACCGGCGTCGTCGACGTGCCCGAGGGCGCGGCCGCGAGCAGCGCCAACAACGTCAACATCAAGCTCTATCCCGACGCCGATGGCCGGGTCGGCCATATCGAGGTCAACGACCGCACCAGCGGCACGCGGCTCGGCTCGCTGACGCAAGCCGCGAGCGGCTTTGCGATCCGGCCGGGCGCGGGCGGCCCAGCCGGCATGCGCTTCGCCGCGGTGCCGATCACGATTCCACCGCAGCAGATTGCGCGCGACCGCGGCTTCGTCAGCCAGGTGCATGCGGCGCAGACCACGGGTCGCCAGATCGTCACCGAGCAGCGCGACTTCCGCCGGACCAATCCGGCTGCGGTCAGTCGCATCCCACGCCCGGCGCAGCCGCCCCAGCAACAGCAATTGCGTCCGGCGACGACGCCGAACCAGCAGCCGCAGCGGCCGAACGGTCAGCCGGCTCAGCCGGGCCAGAACAACCGTCCGGGTCAGCAGCCGCCCGGCGCGCAGACACCGGGCCGGCAAGGCGGCGCCGTGCAACCGGGCACGCCGCGCGCGGGCCAAGGTCCGCAGCAACATGGTCCGCAGCGACCCGGCCTGCGGCAGAGTCCGGGACTACCGGCTGCTCCGCCGCGCAGCGGACAAGGCACGCAGCCCGGCGCGACGCCGCAGACCCAGCCACCGCGCGGCGGACAACCTCCGCAGCGGCCAGGCGCGGTCACGCCTCAGCCAGGCATGACGCCACCGCCGCAAGCGCCGCGCACCGGACTGCAGCCCGGCCCGCAGCCGGCCGTCCAGCCGCAACAAGGCGGCGTCCAGCGCCAGCCCGGCCTGCAGCAGCGCCTGCCCGGCGTCCAACGCCCCGTCGTGCCGCGCAGACCTGCGCCGGCTCCGGCGCCGAGGGAAAAGAAGCGGCAGTAGTTGGAAGGGCGCGCCTCCCCTCCGTCGTTGCGGAAGCAGCGATGTATCGGAGTCGGGCAAAGCGCAGCGTGCCCACCACTTTCTCGGCAATGACGGCGTAGAGAGAGAGACGAATGGGAAAGCTCACGCCTCGCCGCGCAGCCAGGCTCGGACCTTCTGCAACAGGCCATGCCTGAGTTCGTCGACCGAGGCGGCTTCGGCGGGAGTCAACGTCTGCAAGGCGGCATCGATATCATCGGCCGCCAGCGTCGGCGTCGGCTCAGTCGCAATCGGAAGCCCCGCCGCCGCGATCGCGATCGGGCCGACCTGGGTGAGGAACGCACGCTCATATTCGCGCGACAGGCGCGCAAGCGCATCGTCCAGCGTCAGCCAGTCGACCGCCTTGATGTCGCTCATCAGCTTGCGGACGGGGCCGCCCTCGGCTTCCATCCGCCAGAAGTGCACGACCTTCGAGCGCCCACCCGACTGGTAGACCAGCGTGCCCAGGAATTCGTGCATGGCGACGTCGTGGCCGGTCTCCTCCAGCACCTCGCGGTGGGCGGCCTGTTTCGGCGTCTCGCCGTCGTCGAGCTTGCCCTTGGGCAGCACCCATTCGTTGCGCTTGCGCTGTCGCACGACGGCAATCAGCGGCGCCTCGCCACGCCGCAGCACGATCCCACCCGCCGCCATTACCGGCGTCCGCACCATCACAGATCCCGTCGTATCGTCTAGCCGTCCCCGCCAACGATATAGCCGCAACCCGCGGCGGAATGAAGACTCCGCCGAAGCAGGGCCTGACCTGCGCGAATGCGCGTCCCCTCGGTGATCCCCTCACAGAATGAAAAGTCGCCGGGCGCGAGGATGATGATGGTCGAGCCGTGTTCGAACCAGCCGAGCTCCTCGCCCTTGGCCACGTTGACGTCGCAGGGGAAATTGACCGGTCCCCTGGTCTGCGCGTTCAGCACCGTGTCGAGGAAGTGCAGCCGGATGCTCGCAACCAGGATCGCGGCGACCGGCACCAGCGTCACCGCTTCGCCGGTCGACAACCGCGTGCGGATCACCGCGCGCTCGTTCTTGCAGAACAGGCGTTCGACCCTCTTCAAGGCGATCGGGTTGACGTTCCAGACGTCGCCGTGGATCAGCGTGACGCGCTCGATATGCGCATCATAAGGCGCATGGAAGCGATGATACATGCTCGAGGTCAGCCGCAGCGTGACGAAGCTGCCATCGCGATGCTGCTCGACGAGGGCGGGATCGCCGAGCAGATCGAGCAGCGAATAGGGCGCGCCCTTGACCTGGAACAACTCGGTGTCGGCGATGCGGCCGTGGGCGCCGACGATGCCGTCGGAGGGGCTCGCGACAACCGAAGGGTCGGAATCAAAAGGTCGCAGGCCCGGCTTCAGCTCGCGCGTGAAACAGTCGTGCAGGCTGTTGAAATGGTCTTTCTTCGCCTCCGAGAGGTCGAGGTCGGAGAACAGCTTCCAGAGTGCGATGGAGAAATCGCGCACCAGCGGATTCTCGATCTTGGAGAACCAGCCCATGAAGCGGGTCAGGCCCGCGCGAGGGATGCGGTTGGTCAGCAGGAAATTGAGGTCTTCCTGCTGGGTGAAAGAGGCGATGAGGGCTTTGACTGTCATGAATCTGTCAGCTCACAGTATTAGCGCTTGTTGTCATGGAAACGACACTCCCGATTCTCTCGATGTCCGTGGCCGCCGCAGCATCCGCTGCCGCCGTCCTCCCGAAGATCAAGGCGCGGGTCGAACTGTCCCGCGCCAAGCACCGCTCGCTCGCCGGCCACTCCAAGATGTCGCGCCGGGTGGCAAAGCTGCTGCCCTTCTACGAGTTCGACGGCGACAGATATTTCGGCTGTGACGACGCGCCCGCGAATGTGGTGAAGCAGCGCAAGGACGGCTTCTTTCGTCTCGCCGGCCTCTACGCCGAGCGTTATCCCAAGGGCCGCGCGATGACGAAGGAAGCGGCCGAGACGATCTCCGACCTCAACTTCACCGAAAGCTACCGCGTGCCGTTCCAGTTCTCGCGCCTCGTCCGCGAGCATCTGGGCACCTCGACCTTCATGGAATCCTCGAGCGGCGTCACCGTGACCGATGTCGACGGCAACATTTCGTACGACCTCACCGGGTCCTACGGCGTCAACATCTTCGGCAACGACTTCTACAAGGAATGCATCGAGGGCTCCGAGAAGCGCGCGCATGCGCTCGGCCCAGTGCTCGGCCCCTACCACCCCGTCATTCTCGAAAACGTGCAGCGGCTCTGCAAGATCTCGGGTCTCGACGAGGTCTCGTTCCACATGTCCGGCACCGAGGCCGTGATGCAGGCGGTGCGGCTGGCGCGCTACCACACCAAGCGCACGCACCTTGTCCGTTTCGCCGGCGCCTATCACGGCTGGTGGGGCGACGTGCAGCCCGGCGTCGGCAATCCGATTCCCGCGCATGAAACCTACACCCTCTCCGAGATGTCGGAGAAGACCCTGCATGTGCTGAAGACGCGCAAGGACATCGCCTGCGTGCTGGTCAATCCGCTGCAAGGCCTCCATCCGAACGTCAACGCGCCCGGCGATTCCTCGCTGGTGGATTCCTCCCGTGGCGGCAATTTTGATCGCGCGGCTTACACGGCGTGGCTGAAGAAGCTGCGCGAGGTCTGCGACCAGCGCGGCATCGTGCTGATCTTCGACGAGGTGTTCGTCGGCTTCCGTCTCGCCGCCGGCGGCGCCCAGGAATATTTCGGCGTCAAGGCCGACATGGTGACTTACGGCAAGAGCCTCGCCGGCGGCCTGCCGGTCGGCGTGGTCTGCGGCAAGCGCGAATTGATGCGTCGCTTCCGCGACGATCGTCCCGCCGACATCTGCTTCGCGCGCGGCACCTTCAACTCGCATCCCTACGTCATGACGGCGATGGACGAGTTCTTGAGCCGGCTGGCCAGCCCGAACTTCCGCGCCATCTATGACGGCCTCGACGCGACCTGGAACGGTCGCGTCCAGAAGCTCAACCAGATGATGAGCGATGCCGACCTGCCGGTGCGGTTCGCCAACTTCTCGTCGATTTGGACGGTGAAATACACCATTCCGTCGCGCTATAACTGGATGCTGCAATATTACCTGCGCGCCGAGGGCCTGGCGTTGAGCTGGGTTGGCACCGGCCGGCTGATCTTCAGCCTCAACTACACCGACGCCGATTTCGCTGAGGTCGCCGACCGCTTCGTCCGCGCGGCCGGGAAGATGAAGGCTGACGGTTTCTGGTGGCACGACGGCGCGCTCACCAACAAGACCATCAAGCGGCAGATCTTGAAAGAGATGCTGGCCAAACGATTTGGTCGCTGAGGCTCTTCCCTCCACCACAACCGTCATTCCGGGGCGAGCTCTCTCCTCCCCCTCTCCTCGCTTGCGGGGAGAGGGTTGGGGTGAGGGGGACTCTCCGCAGGCTCGGTGAGAATTGGCGGACGCCCCACTAGCAACGCCCGCGCGGAGAGCCCCCCTCACCCGCCGCGCTACGCGCGTCGGCCTCTCCCCGCACGCGAGGAGAGGCGAAGGAGCCGCCGCAGCGACAGCCTCCAACACGTAGATGCCCGGGACGAGCCCGGGCGTGAGGTAACCATCAGACATCGGGATGTTTAGTGAGACCAGCGCGCTCAGGCGTGCTGCTCTTCGAGCACGGGCTCGGCAATCAGGCCGAGCGTGTGTTCCGGGTTGAGATGCAGGCCGGGATCCATCAGTTCGCCGCGCATCAACGCGAGCGGCGCACTCCGATAGAGCATCAGATCGTGGAACGGGTCGGTCAGGATCTTGGTCATCCAGACGAGGCCGGTCTCGACGTCGCGGATGAAGAACAGATGCACGGTGCGGAACAGAAGGCCGCCCCCGCCGACCACGAGCCAGATCTTGGCAACCTGCCGCATGAAGTCGGTCGCGCTCGCCCAGGGCGTGAACAGGCCGAACAGCGTGGGATCGGCAAACAGCACCAGGGGCGAAGCCGCCCAGATCGCCATCAGCACCACCTTGCGCTGAAGATTGTAGCCGACCTTGATCTCTTCCTTGTATTCGTGCGTCGCCTGGTTGATGTGGTCGTAATCGTGCGGCTCGAAGAAGAAGTGACCGGCCTGGCGCGAGGTCATCGAGACCAGCCAGCCCACCAGCGCCGAGATCACGGGATCGACGAACAGCCAGACATAGGCGAAGAGAAAGCTCAGCGCGCTGACGAAGTGCAGGCTCTGATTGATGCGGCTGTGGTGATAGTAGCGATGGTCGTCCCAGCGCTGGATCCGCAGCTGCTCGAGATAATTCTTGATCATGCTCTCCCCCAAAATGCTTCGGGTTCAGGATTTACAGAGATTCGATGTACGCGGTGTGACATCATCATTTTGTCATGTGACGGTGCGCAGCGACGCGGCGACGCACGCACATGAGCGCGATCAGGCCGCCTTGGCGATCTCGATCTTGCGGAAGCGCACCAGCGAGAAATGGCCGAGCGGCGGAATCAGGCGACGCTCGGCAAGTTCGATCCCCTTCGCGCCGGCGAGCCATTTGGCATAGCGCGACCAGGCGAACTCGGCGGTGCGGAAGCCGAGCGGACGCACCACCGGCTGGAGCTTCTGCTCGATGAACCGGCGCATGCCGGTGTCGGCGCTGACGCGGGTGAGAATGATCAGCTCGCCGCCCGGCCGCAGCACGCGGGCGAATTCGTCGAGCGCCTTCTCCGGATTCGGCACGGCGGTGACGACGTACTGCGCCATCACGACGTCGAAGGAATTGTCGGGGAATTCGAGCTTCTCGGCATCCATCACCGCGAGGCCCTCCACATTCTTCAAATTGCCCTCCTTGACGCGGCGGCGCGCCTTGTCGAGCATCGCGTCCGAAATGTCGGTGCCGAAGATGCGCAGGTTCGGGGCGTAGAGCGGCAGCGAGATGCCGGTGCCGACGCCGACCTCGAGCACACGCCCGCCGATCTTGTTGGTCGCTGCGATCGCCGCCTGCCGGCCCTTGGCGAACACACCGCCGAACACGAGATCGTAGACCGGCGCCCAGCGATCATAGGCCTGCTCGACGGAGCCACGGGTGAGGTCGAGCTGCTGGGTGCCGTCAAGGTTCATGATCTTAGCCATCGATGAGGTTCTCGCTGTGGGTCAAATATGAATCAACCGCGCACCGGCCGCCGCGCCATCCGAGGCGAGGCGCGCAAGGCGCGGCTGGGCTGAAGTGAGGTGAGATTGCCGACGAACTGGCGCGCACTGTTCTCCCAGGAGCGCTCCAGCGCGAAGCTGCGGCAGGTCTCGCGCGACATGGTGAGTGCGCGCAGGCACGCGGCGCGCAGATCATCGTCGATTGCGCCGATGGGATGGTCGGCGATGACGTCCTTCGGACCCGTGACCGGAAACGCCGCAACCGGCGTGCCGCAGGCGAGCGCTTCGAGCTGCACCACGCCGAAGGTGTCGGTGAGGCTCGGAAACACGAAGACGTCGGCGGCGGCGAGATGGGCGGTGAGATCCGCGCCCTTCTTTTCGCCGAGGAAAACGGCATCGGGATATTTCTTCTCGAGCGCCGCCTTCTGCGGACCGTCGCCGACGACGACCTTGGTGCCGTGCAGATCGAGCGCGAGGAACGCCTCGAGATTCTTCTCCACCGCAACGCGGCCCATGGTCATGAAGATCGGACGCGGCAGGTCGAGGGGCGCAGCGCCATCTGGATGAAACAGCTCGGTGTCGACGCCGCGCGTCCAGAAGCCGAGCCGCTTGAAGCCGCGGCCTGCGAGCTCCTGACGCAGCGACGGGGTCGCCACCATGGTCATTGCGGCGGCATCATGGAAGTGGCGCAGCACGGCATAGCCGATGGCGACCGGAAGACCCGTCCGCACTGAAATGTATTCCGGAAAGCGCGTTGTGTAGGAGGTGGTGAAGGCGAGCCGGTTGCGGCGGCAATAGGCCCGGGCAGCCCAGCCGATCGGGCCTTCGGTGGCGATATGCAGAGCGTCCGGCGCGCACTTCTCGATCCGCCGCGCGATCTCCTTCGCCGAGGGCAGCGCGATGCGCAGGCCCGGATAGGTCGGCAGCGGCCACGACCGGAAGCCGTCGGGCGTCAGGAAGTCGATCTCGACATCGAGGGCCTTGGCCGCGTTCGCCAGCGAGGTCAGCGTGCGCACCACACCATTGACCTGCGGATGCCAGGCGTCAGTCGCGATTAATACCCGCATGGGGAAATCCCGAGAGTTTGATGATTCTCAGGCACCGACCATCAACGAAGGATATTTCAGGCGTGTGACGTCACAGAAGTGTCGGCCCGTTGTTTTGTTCGTTAACGGCCCCCTGCGGCCACGAAACTGTCATGAAACAATCCTTTCCGCGACGAAACCGTTTTCGGTTTTCCGCGGAAACGTCCCGAAACCTTTTGCCGCTAGGAGTTTAGGCAACGGAGCACCGAAAGGGTGCCGGGTGACAGAGAACACCGAGCAAACAGGGGCGACCAATGTTCAAGCTGGACACGATGAAGACGTTCTCGCGCGCCGTTGCCGTCAGCGCAGTGGCCGTTGCCGCAATCGCATTCGCAGGACCGGCCAAGGCCGCGCCCGTGCAGCTCTTCCCGTTCTTCCCGCCGCTGACCGCGCCGCAGCCTCTTCAGCCATATCAGCCCTATCAGGCTCCGGCCTACCAGACCGCGCCGTCAGAGGATCAGGACTCCGTCGAGACACCGGCCCGCTTCCGCCGCCAGACCGTCTCCTACGCGACGCGCGAGGCGCCGGGCACCATCATCATCGATACGCCCAACACCTATCTCTATTATGTGCTCGGAGGCGGCCAGGCGATCCGCTACGGCATCGGCGTCGGCCGCGACGGCTTCACCTGGTCGGGCACCCAGTCGGTGACCAAGAAGGCCGAGTGGCCGGATTGGACCCCGCCGCCGGAAATGATCCAGCGCCAGCCTTATCTGCCGCGCCACATGGCCGGCGGGCCCGGCAACCCGCTGGGAGCCCGCGCCATGTATCTCGGCGGCACCGTCTACCGCATCCACGGCACCAACGCCCCCGACACGATCGGCAAGCACGTCTCGTCCGGCTGCATCCGCCTGACCAATGACGACGTCTCCGACCTCTACTCCCGCGTCAGCGTCGGCACCAAGGTGATCGTGCTGCCGATGACCGAGCGCCGCGCCGAGCTGAGGTAAGGCGACGCTGTAAACTTGCTTTGAACGTAAAAGGCCCCGGTGACGCCGGGGCCTTTTCGTTTCAGGAGAAACGATAACATTAGCCGCCCAGCACGCGATCGACCATCCGGCCGGAGAGTCCGAGATAATTGGCGGGATCGCAATGGCGGCGGATGGCGTCGACCCCGCCGAGCGCGGCGACGATCTCCGGCACGCCCGACAGGATATCGGCGAGATCGCCGCCCTGCTCGATCGCCTTGCGGCAGGCATCGTAGACGACGTCATGCGCACGTTGCCGTCCGAGCTTCGGCGCCGCCGCCATCATCACGGCTTCGGCGACGATCAGGCCGTGGGTCAGGCCGAGATTGGCGCGCATGCGGTTTTCATGCACGACGAGGCCGGCCAGCATGAACTTGGCGTTCGCCAGCGAGGACGCGGTGAGCAGAAAGCTCTCCGGCAGCGACACCCATTCGAGATGCCAGGGGCCGGTGGCGCGCTCGAAATCGTGGATCATGCCGTCGAGCATGGTGGCGACGTGCTGGCGCACGGCCTTGGCGGCGGCGAGCATCAATTCGCTGGAGATCGGGTTGCGCTTCTGCGGCATGGTGGAGGACGCGCCACGCCCGTGCACGAAGGGTTCGGACAACTCGCCGAATTCGGTCGCGCACATCAGCATCACGTCTGTGGCGATCTTGCCAAGCGTTCCCGTGATCAGCCCGAGCAGCGTCACCGCCTCCGCGATGCCGTCGCGCGCGACGTGCCAGGTGATCGGCGGTTGACGCAGGCCGAGCTCCTCGCAGAACAGGCGCTGCATCTCGAGGCCCCCCTCGCCGACCGACGCGAGCGTGCCGGCGGCGCCGGAGAACTCGCCGAGCAGGATGCGCGGCCGCGCCTGGTCGACACGTTCGATATGCCGGTCGATCGAGGACAGCCAGATCGCGACCTTGTAGCCGAAGGTCACCGGCAGCGCCTGCTGCAGATGGGTGCGGCCGGCCATCGGCGTGTCGCGGTGTTTGCGAGCGAGATCGGCGAGAATGGTGCTCAACTCCCTGAGGTCGCGCGCCACGATGTCGAGCGCGGCGCGGATCTGGAGCACGTTGGCGGTGTCCATGATGTCCTGCGTGGTCGCGCCCCAATGCACGTAGCGGCCGGCTTCGCCGGCGGCCTCGGACAATTGATGCACCAGCGGCAGGATCGGATAGCCGACGATCTCGGTCTCGCGGCGCAGCTTGTCGAAATCGAGCTTGATGCTGCGCGAGGCGGCATCGATGGCGGCCGCCGCGTCCTTCGGCACCACGCCAGCGCGGCCCTGCGCGCGGGCGAGCGCCGCCTCCGTTTCCAGGTAACGGCCGACCAGGGCTTCGTCGGAAAACACCGCGCGCATCTCGGCCGTGCCGAACATGTCGCGGAACAGCGCGGAATCGAAAACGGTGCTCGCCATGGCGTTTCCCTTGATGTGTCTGTTGCGGTCCATGTACGAACAAAGCTTGCCTGGGCGCAACCCGCATGGTCAGTTCGTTCCGTGAGAGACAACAGGTTTGAGACCCGTGCCGCACGCCACTCTCGATATCAGGCTGCTCACGCGCGCAGACGCTGCGATTTACCGGCGGATTAGGCTGGAGGCGCTCGCCGCGCATCCCGAGGCCTTCGCCAGCACCTTCGCGCGCGAACAGGAAAAGCCTCTCGCCTGGTTCGAGGAGCGCCTCACCATCTCGGACGTGTTCGGCGCCTTCATTGCCGGTGAGCTCGTCGGCGTCGCCGGCTTCTGGCGGCAGGATGGTCCTCAGACCATGCACAAGGCCGATCTGTGGGGCATGTATGTGCGATCATCGGCGGGGAGATCAGGCATCGGCCGGCGTCTCGTCGACACCGTGGTTGCCCATGCCGCAAAGCACGTCGAAAAGCTCCAGCTCTCCGTTGCGAGCCAGAACGAACCGGCGCTCCGCCTCTACAAGGCCGCCGGCTTCGTCGAATATGGCCGCGAGGTGAAGGCGCTGAAGCAGAACGGCCGATATTTCGATGAAGTCCTGATGGAAATGTTCGTCGACGGAAGCGGCAAATAGCGAAGACGGCCCACGCGAGACGAGCGCCGTCTTCGAGTTCTGCCGGTCTCCTGTTTACGCCCGCCGCCCGGGGATCAGCCGCAGCCACGCCGCTGAGTGAAACGCGCTCATCAGGAGATACATCGGCACCATCCCGTCCATCGACAGCCCGTGTCCGGCGTTGCAGAGCATGTCCGCCGAGCCGCCGCTGAAGACGGCTGTCAACACGGCCATCACCGCGAAGGTCGGCGTGGCCGCCAGACCCAGCCATCGGACGAGATGGGATGCGGCCTCGCGGCCATCGCGGCCGACGCCGGCGGGATGGACGTCGCTCACTGCGCACCCGGCGTGCGGAGCGCGATCTCGCCGGCATCCGAGACCTCGACCCACTTCTTGTCGGGCGCCGCGCCATCCTCGTAGCTGTCGTGCCAGTTCCACCATTTGTAGGTCGGCGTCTGCGGATAGCCGGAGGGCGAATCCTCCCAGACCTCCTGGCGGCCGAGCGGTGTGATGTCGAGATAGTTCCAGGTGCCGCCCATCTGCTCGTCGCCGCGGCTCTTGATCAGATAGGTGCGGAAAATACGCTCCCCATCGCGGAAGAAGACGTTGGTGCCGTGCCACTCGCCGACGCCGAAATCGGCATCGAAACTGTCGGTGATGGTGACCCACGGCATGGTCCAGCCCATCCGCGCCTTCAGCCGTGCGATGTCCGCCTGCGGCGCCCGCGAGGCGAACATCAGCGTGGTGTCGCGGGCGTTCAGATGCGAGACATGGGCGACCTGGTCGGCCACCATGGAGCAGCCGCGGCAGGCATGGTCGGGCCAGCCGAACACGCCGGGCTCGAAGAAGGCGCGGTAAACGATCAGCTGGCGCCGGCCCAGGAACAGATCGAGCAGACTGGCCTTGCCCGAGGGCGTCTCGAATGCGTAGGTTTTGTCCACGGCCATCCACGGCATGCGCCGGCGTTCGGCGGCGAGGGCGTCGCGGGCGCGGGTATGCGCCTTTTCCTTCACGAGCAGCTGCTGGCGGGCTGCTTCCCACTCCTGCGCCGACACCACCGGCGGTGTTTGCATGGCAATCTGTCCATTGGTCGCTGCTTTGTTTACTGAATTCATCATGGCTCTCCAGATCTCTCGCTTACCGCCCATTGTCGGCCGCTGGCGATTTCTGGCACCAAGCGGTGGCGCGGTGGGAGTAACAAGTGTGGCGGGATTTTCATGGAGTCGCTGATCATTGCCGCCGCGCGTGCGCTGGAGGCCGGCGATCCGCTCGGCGCCCTCAACCGCGTCGCCTTGCGCAATGACGCACCCTCGCTGGCGCTGCGCGGCATCGCGATGGCGCAGCTCGGCGATCTCGCCAAAGCCAAGACGCTGCTGCGGAGCGCCGCGCGCGCCTTCGGTCCGCGGGAAGCCGTCGCCCGCGCCAGATGCGTGGTCGCCGAGGCCGAGATCGCACTGGTCTCGCGCGAGCTGAACTGGCCGCCCAAGGCGCTCGCGGCCGCGCGGACGACGCTCGCAAGCCACGGCGATCTCGCCAATGCCGCGCATGCGGGCCATATCGAAGCGCGCCGCCTGCTCCTGCTCGGCCGGATCGACGAGGCCGAGCGCACGCTGGCCGAGATCGGCGCCGCCCCGCTCCCGCCCGCGTCTCTCGTCGTCCGCGAGCTGGTCCTCGCCGGCATCGCGATCAGGCGGCTGAAGACACAGGAGGCGCGCGCCGCGCTCGACCGCGCAGGCAAGGCCGCGCGACAGGCCGGCATCGCAGCACTCGTCGCCGAGGTCGAGAGCGCGAACCTGATCCTGAACACGCCGGCCGCGCGCCTGATCGCGCGCGGCAGCGAGCACCCCCTGCTGCTCGGCGAGGTCGAGCGGCTCGCGACCTCGACCGCGCTCGTCGTCGACACCTTCCATCATGTCGTGCGCAAGCAAGGCGTTGCCATATCGCTGGGCACGCGGCCCGTGCTGTTCGCGCTCGCCCGCCTGCTGGCCCAGGCCTGGCCCGCCGATGTCTCGCGCGAGGCATTGATAGCGGGTGCGTTTCAGGCGAGGCACGCCGATGAATCCCACCGCGCGCGCTTGCGCGTCGAGATCGGGCGGCTCCGCACCCAGCTCGAGCCGCTCGCCAAGATCAGCGCGACCAAGCAGGGGTTTGAGCTCGCGCCGCGCAAGACAAACGACGTCCTGGTGCTGGCCCGCCCGGTCGAGGAGAAGCACGCCGCCGTGCTCGCCATTCTCGCCGATGGCGAGCCGTGGTCGAGCTCGGCGCTCGCGCTCGCGCTTCAAATGAGCGCACGCTCGGTGCAGCGGGCTCTCGACGAGCTGGCGCGATCGAACAAGGTTCAGTCATTCGGACACGGCCGCGCGCGGCGCTGGATGACCCCGCCCGTGCCGGGATTCCCGACAGGCTTGTTACTCCCCACGCCGCTGCTGAAGGCGTAGGCTAAAGCATGATCCGGAAAAGTGCGCAGCGGTTTTCCGAGAAGATCATGCGCAAGCAATGAAGTCGCATCACAGGATCGAGCAGATGAAGCGTTCCGCGGCAGAGATCGTCACCGAGTACGGGCCCTTCCCCGGCGTCGAGGCCGTGCATGGCGTCAGCTATGACGGCACCCATCTCTGGTTCGCATCGGGCGACAGGCTGAACGCCGTCGACCCCGCGAACGGCAAGATCGCGCGCTCGCTCGACGTCGCCGCACATGCGGGCACGGCGTTCGACGGCCGGCACCTGTTCCAGATCGCGGAGGATCGCATCCAGAAGATCGACGCGGCAAGCGGCGCCGTCATCGGCACGATCCCCGCCCCTGGTGGAGGCGGCGACTCCGGATTGGCCTGGGCCGAAGGCTCGCTCTGGGTCGGGCAATATCGCGACCGCAGGATCCATCAGATCGATCCCGACACCGGCAAGATTCTCCGCACCATCGAGAGCAAGCGTTTCGTGACGGGGGTGACCTGGGTCGACGGCGAGCTCTGGCATGGCACCTGGGAAGGCGAGGACAGCGACATCAGGCGAATCGATCCTGACACGGGCAAGGTGCTGGAGCAGCTCGATATGCCTGAGGGCACGATGGTTTCAGGGCTGGAATCCGACGGCGGCGATCGCCTGTTCTGCGGCGGCGGCGCTTCCGGCAAGGTGAGAGCGGTGCGGCGCCCGAAGCGCAGCTAGTTTTGATAAGCTGTTTGACGGCGCCATTCCTCGCCGGGAGAACCAAATGACCGAAACTGGGCTGACCACCTTGCTCGAGGGCGGCAAATATTACGAAGCCCCACGCTGGCATGACGGGCGGCTCTGGTTCGTCGATTGCCTGGCGCGGACGCTGCTGAGCATCGACCCATCCGGCGAATGCCGCACGCATGCGACGTTTGAAGACGATACGCCGTGCGGCACCGGCGTCCTGCCGGACGGCAGGCTGGTGATCCTGACCATGTTCCTCAAGCGTCTATTCGTGTTCGAGGCGAGCAAACTCGTGCCCTACGCCGATCTGTCGCGCGTCGCGGCCGGCGTGATCGATGACATGATCGTCGACGGGCTCGGGCGCGCCTACGTCGGCGATCTCGGCTTCAAACTTCCGCCGCCGCCGGATCGCGGCGCCGACGGGCGCATCATCCTGGTAATGCCGGACGGAACCGCGCGTGTCGTCGCCGAAGGACTGCGCTTTCCCAACGGCATCGCCATTTCGGCCGATCATCGCCGTCTCGTCGTTGCAGAGATGGACGGCGAATGTGTCGCCGACTATGAGATCGCGCCCGATGGCGATCTCAGGCTGCTCCGGAGGCTGCCATGCGGGCGCGAGCCGGATGGTATCTGCCTCGACAGTGAAGGAGCGGTCTGGATTGCGGTCTATGCCGAGGATGCCTTCATTCGGATCGACGCCCATGGGAGGGAAGTAGAGCGCATCCACGTGCCTGGCCGCCGTGCGATTGCGTGCGCGCTCGGGGGAGCCGAGCGGCGCACCTTGTTCTGCCTCAGCGCAGCGACCTCACACGAGGACCTCGGGCGCGGCAAGTCGTCGGCCCGGATCGACGTCGTAACCGTCGTGACACCCGGTGCAGGCTACCCGTGACTTGTCGCAGCCGTTAACCCGTTTGCCGCAATTCCACCCCATCGGTACGCTCTAGCGCCCTGCTCGCCAGCCCTGTAAAATCCGTGCCGGGGCGGCTTGGGGGATTGATGCGTCTGACGCTGAACTTGAAGACTGTGCTGATCGCCGTTGCGGTGCTCGCGGCGTCGTTTTTCATCAGCCTGAAGGTGATGGACTTCCTGTCGCCGCGCGCGACCAATTCGGCACCGCCGGTTGCGGAGCTGCCGCCGCTGCCGCCCGCGTCGAAAAGCTCGATCGTGGTGGCGCCGGTGGCGATCGCACTGTCGGCGATCCGGGAGCAGGCCGAGAAGGCCGCACCGCGCAATTTTGCCGGCAAGGCCGAGAACCCGATCTCGCAGATCCTCGAAAATGCCGATATCGGCTGGACCGCCGCCCGCGGGCCGATGGCGGCGACCGGCGACAAGGACGTGCTGACGCTGTCGATGCCGATCACCGGCAAGCTGAACGTGACGGGATCGTTGTCATCCAAAGCCACCGGCGCGCTCGGCGATGCGCTGAGCAGCGTGCTCGGCGGCGACGCGGCGAAACGGATCGGCGCGGTCAACATCAAGAATCTGAATGCCAGCGCCGAGATCAAGGGCAACGTGGTCGTCACCTCGCGCCCCAAGCTGGCGGCCGCCTGGCATCTCGAGCCCAATCTCGGCGCACAGGTCAATCTCGGCGACACCAACGTCAATGTCGCTGGCGCCAAGGTCAACGTGCCCGCGCAAGTGAAGCCGCTGATCGACAAGACGGTCGGCGATCAGCTCAACATCGTCGCCGAGCGCATCCGCAACGATCCCAGCCTGCGCGAGAACGCGAAGCTGCAATGGGCCAAGGCCTGTCGCTCGATCCCGCTGCAAGGCGGTGCGTCGACAGCGCTGCCCCCGCTCTGGCTCGAGATGAAGCCGACCCGCGCCATCGCGGCGCAGCCGCGCGTCGACGCACAGGCCGTGACGCTGCTGCTCGGCCTCGAGGCCGAGACGCGCGTGACCTCGACGCCGACCAAGCCGGACTGCCCGTTCCCCGACAAGATCTCGATCGTGCCGCCGACCGGCACCGGCGTAAATATCGGCGTTCCCATCGACGTGCCCTTCACCGAGATCAACAAGCTGATCGCGGCGCAAATGGTCGGCCACACCTATCCCGAGGACGGCTCCGGTCCGGTCGAAGTCACCGTGAAGAGCGTCAACGTGGTCCCGTCGGGCGAGCGGCTGCTGATCTCGCTGCTGGTGCGTGCGAAGGAAAAGAAGAGCTGGCTCGGGCTCGGCGCCGAGGCCACCGTGCACATCTGGGGCCGGCCGATGCTCGACCAGGAGCAGCAGACGCTGCGGCTCGCCGACATCCAGCTCGCGGTGGAGTCCGAGGCGGCGTTCGGCCTGCTCGGCGCCGCAGCCCGCGCGGTGGTGCCGCAGATGCAGCAGGCGCTGGTACGGAAGGCGACACTCGATTTGAAGCCGATCGCCGCCAACGCGCGCGAAAAGATCGCAGCCGCGATCGCCGACTACCAGAAGAGCGAGGACGGCCTCAAGGTCGACGCGAATATCAGCAGCCTCACGCTGGCCGACATCGCCTTCGATTCCAAGACGCTGCGCGTGGTCGCGGAGGCTGGCGGCACACTGAACGTATACGTGACCAAGCTGTCGGGGATGTAGCGCGCTTTCATGCACGAAATCCGCGCAGCCTCTTGTGGCTTGCGCTGCTGGCATTCTCGTTGCAGGCTGCTAAGCTGATCGTCGCAACCTCCAACGAGGTGCCGACGGCATCGTAGGGGACACAGCGAGGATAACATGGAAGCCGGCATGGTCACGCCTGCGCCGGCATTGGTGCGCTTTTCCGGCATTCAGAAGACCTATGATGGCGAGCACCTCGTGGTGAAGAACCTCGATCTCGACATCAGAAAGGGCGAGTTCATCACCCTGCTCGGCCCGTCGGGCTCGGGCAAGACCACCACGCTGATGATGCTGGCCGGATTCGAGGTTCCGACCCAGGGCGAGATCTACCTCGCGGACCGTCCGATCAAGAACATGCCGCCGCACAAGCGCGACATCGGCATGGTGTTCCAGAACTACGCCCTGTTTCCGCACCTGACGATCGAGGAGAACGTCGCCTTCCCGCTGTCCGTTCGCAAGACGAGCAAGGCGGAAACGCAGGAGCGCGTCAAGGCGGCGCTGCGAATGATCAAGATGGAGACCCTGGCGCAGCGGCGGCCCGGACAGCTGTCAGGCGGCCAGCAGCAACGTGTGGCGCTGGCCCGCGCGCTGGTCTTCAACCCGCAACTCGTGCTGATGGACGAGCCGCTGGGCGCCCTCGACAAGCGCCTGCGCGAGCAGATGCAGCTCGAGATCAAGCAGCTGCACGAGACCATGGGCATCACGATCGTCTACGTCACCCACGACCAGAGCGAAGCGCTCACCATGTCGGATCGCATCGCCGTGTTCAACGACGGTATCGTGCAGCAGGTCGACAGGCCCGACGCACTGTACGAGCGTCCGGTGAACAGCTTCGTCGCCAATTTCGTCGGCGAGAACAACGTGCTCTCAGGCACCGTGGAGACAGTCGACAAGGATTATTGCCGCGTCGCGCTGGCGGCCGGCGGCACCGTCACGGCGCGGGCGGCGAATGTAGCGGGCGCGGGCGCGGCGACATCCCTGTCGGTGCGGCCGGAGCGGATCGCCATCATCGCGGATGGCAACGCCAGCGACGGTCCGAACCGGCTGCCGGCCAAGGTGCAGAGCACGATCTATCTCGGCGATCACGCACTGGCCGTGCTCGATGTCGCCGGGAATGCCGAATTCATGGTCAAGCTCCAGCCGGGAGCGCATGAAAGCCTGAAGCACGGCGAAAGCGTCTCCATCACCTTCCGCCCCGAGGACTGCCTGGCCCTCGACCCCGCCTGATCCGATCGATCAACCTCAACGCAATGCACATGAAGAAGGAAAAACGACCATGCTGAAGCGCAACATTGCTCTGGGTTTCGCCGCGGCGTTCAGCGCCAGCGCTGCGCTGGTTACGGTGGCGCAGGCGCGTGACCTCACTGTCGTGTCGTGGGGCGGCGCGTATCAGGAGGCCCAGAAGAAGGTCTATTTCGAGCCGTTCAAGAAAGCGACCGGCATCGCCATGAACGACGAGTCCTGGGACGGCGGCATCGGCGTGCTGCGCGCCAAGGTGCAGGGTGGCGCCGCCACCTGGGACGTCGTCCAGGTCGAGAGCGACGAGCTCGCGGTCGGCTGCGACGAAGGCCTGTTCGAGAAGATGGATTATTCCAAGATCGGCGGCGAAGGCGCCTATATCCCGCCGTCGGTCAATCCTTGCGGCGTCGGCGCCATCCTCTACGATTTCGTGCTCGGCTACGACAAGGACAAGCTGAAGGACGCCCCCAAAGGCTGGGCCGACTTCTTCGACACCAAGAAGATTCCGGGCAAGCGCGCCTTGCGCCAGGGCCCGAAGACCACGCTCGAAATCGCGCTGATGGCCGATGGCGTCGCGCCGAAGGACGTCTACAAGGTGCTGGCGACCGACGAGGGCGTCGAGCGCGCCTTCAAGAAGCTCGACACCATCAAGAACGATATCGTCTGGTGGAAGGCCGGCGCCCAGCCCCCGCAACTGCTCGCCTCCGGCGAGGTGGTGATGACATCGGTCTACAATGGCCGCATCGACACCGCGAACAAGAACGAGAAGAAGAATTTCGGCATGGTGTGGGACGGCGCGCTGTTCACCCTCGACAGCTGGGTCATCCTGAAGGGCAGCCCGAACAAGGACGCCGCCTACAAGTTCCTGGACTTCGCCGGCAAGGCGGAGAACCAGGCAAAACTGTCGGAGAACATCGCTTACGGCACCTCGAACAAGGACGCTGCCGGCCTGTTACAGCCCGCCGTCCTGAAGGACCTGCCGACCGCCCCTGACAACATCAAGAACGCGGTCGAGATCAACGTCGCCTTCTGGCTCGAGAACATCGACCGTCTGACCGAGCGCTTCAACAAATGGGCCGCGAAGTAACGCGCGATCAAATCGGTCTATGGCGCGGGCGGACGGGCGAGAGCCCGTCGCCTGTGTCCCGTCTCATACGCGAAGTAGCCGCCCCATGACAGCTGCCTCCCTGACCGGCGCGGATGCCGAGACCAAGATGCCGCTCAAGCGGCGCCTGAAGCAGGCCGAGCGTGCGCGGCAGATCAAGGCTCTGGCGCTGGTTCTGCCGCTTCTGCTGTTTCTGCTGTTCACCTTCGCCGGGCCCATCGCCGGCATGCTGTGGCGCGCGATCGATGACCCGGAGGTACGCCATGTGCTGCCTCAAACCATCACCGCACTTGCCGAGTGGGACGGCAAGGATCTGCCGGACGAGAAGGCCTATGCGGCGCTGGCAAGCGACCTCCAGGCCGCGCGCGCCGCCGGCACCGTTGCCATCGCAGCCAAGCGGCTCAACTATGCCCTGAACGGTTTTCGCACCATCCTCACCAGCACGGCACGCAATCTGAAGACGCTGCCGGAGCCCGGCACGGCCAAGGAGACCTTGGGCAGGATCAACCCCGCCTGGCGCGACCGCACCACCTGGACCACGATCAAGAATGCGAGTGGCCCGGTGACCGGCTTCTACCTGCTGGCGGCGCTCGACCTCGTCAGGAACGCGGACGGCGCGATCGTCGCAGCCGCGCCAGATCAGGCGATCTACCGCGAAATTTTCGCGCGCACCTTCCTCATCAGCCTCGGCGTCACGGCCCTCTGCCTGATCCTGGGCTTTCCGGTCGCCTATCTGCTCGCTTCGTTGCCGCCCGGCCGGTCGAACCTGCTGATGATCTTCGTGCTGCTGCCGTTCTGGACCTCGCTGCTGGTCCGCACCTGCGCCTGGATCGTTCTGCTGCAGAGCAAGGGCGTGGTGAATGACGGCCTGCACTGGCTCGGCATCATCGACGAGCCGTTGCGGCTGATCTACAACCGCTTCGGCGTCTGCGTGGCCATGACCCACGTGCTGCTGCCCTTCATGATCCTGCCGCTGTACAGCAGCATGAAGGCGATCTCGCCGGCCTATATGCGCGCCGCCGCCTCGCTCGGTGCGCCGCCTCTCACCGCCTTCCTGCGCATCTATCTGCCGCAAACCCTGCCCGGCATCGGCGCCGGAAGCCTGCTCGTCTTCATCCTGGCGCTCGGCTACTACATCACGCCGGCCCTCGTCGGCGGCGCCGCCGACCAGATGATCAGCTATTTCATCGCGCTCTACACCACCGAAACAGCCAATTGGGGCCTTGCTTCAGCACTCGGCGCCGTACTGCTGCTGGCGACCGTCCTGCTCGCCCTTGTCTACGGCAAGCTGGTGCAGGGTCAGCAAGTCACCGGAGGGATGAAGAATTGAGCGACGCTCCTTCCCTCCGCACGCCGAGCCAGCGCATCGCCTGGACCACGACCATCGTGATTTCCACGCTGGTGTTCATCTTCCTGATTGCGCCGATCCTTGCGATCATGCCGCTGTCCTTCAGCTCGGGCTCCTACCTCACCTATCCGCTGCCCGGCCTCTCCCTGCGCTGGTACGACGATTTCATCAATTCGCCGCGCTGGATGAACTCGCTCAAGAACAGCATGATCATCGGCGTCGCTTCGACGGCGTTGTCGATGGCGCTCGGCACGCTCGCAGCTCTTGGGCTGGCGCAGTGGAAGAGCCGGTTCAAACCGCTCGTGCTGGCGTTCGTGCTGTCGCCGGTCGTCGTGCCCGGCGTCATCACCGCGGTGGGCCTCTATTTCTTCTTCGCGCCGATTGGCCTCACCGGCAGCTATCTCGGCCTGATCCTGGCTCACACCGCGCTCGCGACGCCCTTCGTTGTCATCACCGTCGGCGCGACGCTGCAAAGCTTCGACACCAATCTCGCGCGCGCCGCCGCTTCCCTCGGCGCCTCGCCGCTTGAAGCGTTCCGCCGCGTGATCCTGCCGCTGATCCTGCCGGGGCTGGCGTCGGGTGCGCTGTTCGCCTTCGCAACCAGCTTCGACGAGGTGGTGATCGTATTGTTCATGGCCGGCCCCGAGCAGCGGACTTTGCCGCGCGAAATGTTCAGCGGCATCCGCGAGAATATCAGCCCGACCATCACGGCAGCCGCAGTGATCCTGACCACGGTCTCGGTCATCCTCCTCGCCACCCTGGAAGCCCTGCGCCGCCGCAACGAGCGGCTCAAGGGCGGCCAAGGCGGATGATCCTCCGTCATTCCGGGGCGCGCATAGCGCGAACCCGGAATCCATCGGTCCGCAGGAAAGATGGATGAATGGATTCCGGGCTCGCGCCCCGGAATGACGATGATAACAGCATGCCTCCTCTGCTTTGCGATCCCGGCTGTTTGTCGCTAGAACAGCGCCGCAACAACACCCAAACAACAACACACAGGGAGAACAACAGCCATGCAGAAATTCATCGCCGCCCTCGCGGCCGGCCTTGCCCTCGCCGCCACGTCAGGCGCGGCGCAGGCGCAGATTTCCGACAATGTCGTCAAGCTCGGCGTGCTCACGGACATGTCGAGCCTGTATGCCGACGCGACCGGCAAGGGCTCGCTCGCCGCCGTCGAGATGGCCGTCGCCGATTACGGCGGCAAGGTTGCCGGCGTCCCGATCCAGGTCGTGTCCGCCGATCACCAGAACAAGCCCGATGTCGGCGTCAACATCGCCCGCAACTGGTACGACAACGAGAAGGTGGACGCGGTCCTCGACGTGCCGACCTCCTCGGTCGCGTTGCCGGTCTCGGCGCTGACGCGCGAGAAGAACAAGATCAACATCAATTCCGGCGGCGGCTCCTCCGACATCACCGGCACCGCCTGCTCGCCCAACACGGTGCACTGGACCTACGACACCTACGCGCTGTCGAATGTCGCCGGCAAGGCGATGGTGAAGCGCGGCGAGGACACCTGGTTCTTCGTCACCGCCGACTACGCCTTCGGCATGGCGCTCGAGCGTGATGCCGCCAACGTGGTCAAGGAGAGCGGCGGCAAGGTGCTCGGCGACGTTCGCCATCCGCTCAACTCGTCGGACTTCTCGTCCTTCCTGCTGCAGGCCCAGGCTTCGAAGGCCAAGGTGGTTGCGCTGGCGAATGCCGGCGGCGATACTACCAATGCGCTGAAGCAGGCGGCCGAGTTCGGCCTGACCCAAGGGGGTCAGAAGATGATCGCGCTGCTCATGGAAATCACCGACGTTCATTCGCTCGGAATCAAGGCGACGCAAGGGCTGATCATCACCGACGCCTTCTATTGGGACTCGAACGACGAGACCCGCGCCTTCTCCAAGCGATTCAACGAGAAGGTCGGCCACATGCCGACCATGATCCAGGCCGGACTCTATTCGGCGACGATGCATTACCTGAAGGCGATCGAGGCCATCAAGACCGACGAGGCGCCGAAGGTGATGGAGCAGATGCGCAAGACGCCGGTCAACGATTTCTTCGCCAAGAACGGCAAGATCCGCATCGACGGCCGCATGGTCCACGACATGCATCTGTTCGAGGTGAAGAAGCCGGAAGAATCCAAGGGGGAATGGGACCTTTACAAGCTGATCGCCACCGTTCCCGGCGACGAAGCCTTCCGCCCGCTCGACAAAGGCGGCTGTCCGCTGGTGAAGTGAGGCTCGCTCTATCCTCCGTCATGGCGGGCGCAGCGAAGCAATGAAGGCTCCCTCGCAATCACAACAGACACGACAGCGCGCCCGGTGAAAACCGGGCGCGCTTCGTTTAGGCACTCACGCGATCCGCATTACTCCGAGTACTTGAACTCGGGCATGCTCTTCAGCTGGTCCTTGGTCGCATTGAACACGGCGTGGTCCGGATACCATTTCGACGAGGACGAGCTGGTCGTGGTCGCTGTCTTGTCGGTGCCGGTCGCAGCGCCGGTCGTCGTGGTCGCGGCGGGCTTGGCGTTCGGATTTGCCGGGTTCGCGCCGGTGCCGGTATAGGCCACGGCTTCGTTGACGAATTTCAGCTTCTCATAGGGCACCGCGACGAGATGCTCGCCCATGCCGAGGAAGCCGCCGACGCCGATCACGGCGATCTTGACCGCGCCGCTCTTGTCCATCAGCAGATCGTTGATCGAGCCGATATTCTCGTTGGCCTCGTTATAGACCTTGACGCCTGCCATCTTCGAGGCGCGCCATTCGCCCGACGCGCTGGTCGTCGTCGCACTAGCCGCAGGCGCCGACTTGTCGGTGGTGGTGGTCGGATTTTGCGCGAACGCAACGGTCGCAAGCAGAGCCGTGCCGGCGAGGCCGGCGGCGATCGATTTCATCAACATTTTCGTCCTCTCCTTCAGCAGAAAACTCGTGCGGAAAGAACCCTTACGTGCAGCTGCAGTTCCTTGCGTGCGGCAATTTCGCTGCGCCATTGCGGCGCTGCAATGCGACGAAGGTTCCTGAGGCGAGGAACGTGCGGGGTGCACCGTTCCCCGCCGACGACCATGCGCCCTGGGATGAAGCACGATCGTGGCGAGGAACGCCGACCTGGCGTCGCCTCAGGTCAGCTCGTAAATCCGAAGGTCCCGATGCGCGCATCGCGCCATTGGCTCCGTAGGACGGATCCGGGCTGTCCCGGCCGAGCCGCTCGTAAGAAGTGTGGTTAACGGGCTTAACGAGATCTTGCCGTAGGAGTACCTGGTCGTTGCGTGGCGTTGCGGACCTGCCTATGGAAACAAATCGAAACAAAAATCTTCGCCTTTTGGCCCGAATCTTGGACAAACAAGGCTCATGGCCATCCCCTCTCCCAACATCCTGGTCGTCGAGGACGACCGCGAAACCCGGACGTTGATTGCGAAATATTTGCGCAACAACTCCTGCAACGTGACCGCTGTGAGCGACGGCCGCGAGATGTCGCGCGCCATGGCCGAGCACCGCGTTGATCTCATCATTCTCGACGTCATGCTGCCCGGCGAGGACGGTCTCAGCCTGTGCCGCAAGGTGCGCTCGGAAGCGCAGACGCCGATCATCATGCTGACCGCGCGCGGCGAGGATGTCGACCGCATCGTCGGGCTCGAGATGGGCGCGGACGATTACCTGCCGAAACCGTTCAACCCGCGCGAGCTGCTCGCCCGCATCAACGCAGTGCTGCGGCGCCAGGCCTCGGCACAGGCCGCAAGCTCGATCGAGGGCGCCTCGACGCTGGCCTTCGACGGCTGGCACATCGATTTGCGCCTGCGCGAGCTGCGCAATCCGGAAGGCGCCCGCGTCGCCGTGACCAGCGCCGAGTTCGACCTGCTCAGGACGTTCTGCGAGCGGCCCGGCCGCGTGCTGTCGCGCGACAGCCTGCTCGACCTCACGCAAGGGCGCAACACCGGCTCGTTCGAGCGCTCCATCGACGTGCTGGTCAGCCGCATCCGGCGCAAGATCGAGCCCAATCCGGCCGATCCGTCCATGATCAAGACGGTGCGCTCCGGCGGTTACCTGTTTACGCCCCGAACGGAAGCGGTTACGACGCCCCTCGGCAACTGACGGGGCTTTCGGGACGATGAGGTCGTTCGGGTTCTTCCACCTCAAGGGCATCGGCGGGCAGATCGCCGCGCTGGTGCTGGCCTCGACCGTCGCGCTGCATCTCGTCGTCACCACCGCCTTCCTGATGAGCCGGCCCGACCGCGTGGATGCGCCCCCGGATGGGGGCCATCAATTGGCGGACGCCGCACTGCTGCTTGGCTCGGCCGGGCCGAACGACCGGCCGCGCCTTCTCGCGGATCTCGCGCGCGCCTTCCCGAAGCTCGACATCGCGATATCGGCGCCCGGCACGGCAGCGATGGTGGAGGTCAGCGACAGCCAGCACCTGCGCGGGATCCGCCGCCACCTCGGTCGCGGCTACAAGGTGGTGCAACTCGCGAGTGAGGGCGACAGCCATCGCCTCGGCGTGGAATTGCCCGACGGCACCGTGATCGCAGGCCATGTCGAAAACGGGCCGCACCCGTGGTTCTGGGGCGCGCCGTGGCTGATCACGCTGATGACCGCCTTCATCTGCATCACCGTGCTCGGCCTGTGGGCGGCGCGCGCGCTGGCGGCACCCTTGTCGTCCTTTGCCAAGGCGGCCGAGAATTTCAGCCTGGACGGCGAGGCGGAGCCGCTGCCGGAGCGAGGCCCGGAGGAGATCCGCTCGGTCGCCCGCGCGCTCAACCGCATGCACGAACGGATCGCGCGGCTGATGTCGGATCGCACCAAGATGCTGGCGGCGATCAGCCACGATCTGCGCACCCCGATCACGCGGCTGCGCCTGCGCGCCGAATTCATCGAGGACGAGGGCAATCGCAAGCGCATGCTGATCGACCTCGACCAGATGCGCTCGATGCTGGAAAGCGTGCTGTCGCTCTTGCGCAACGACCGCAAAATCGAGGCGGTGACGCTGGTCGATATCGCCTCGACGCTGCAGCTCATCGCCGACCAGTTCGGCGACATGGGCCACACCGTGCACTATGAGGGGCCGCTATCTGCGACCGCCGCCGCGCGCCCCGACGATCTGCATCGCGGCGTCACCAATCTGGTCGAGAACGCCGTGCGCTTCGGCGCCGAGGTGACGATCCGCCTCGAAGTCTCAGGCACCCATCTCGTCATCGACGTCGAGGACGACGGCCCCGGCATTTCGGATGCGCGAAAGCAGGAGATGCTGGAGCCGTTCGTGCGCGGCGACGACGCCCGCACCATGGACGAGTCCACCGGCTTCGGCCTCGGCCTGTCGATCGCGCGCGCGATCGCCCTCGCCCATGGCGGCGAGCTGTCGCTGCACGACCGCCAGCCGCACGGCCTGATCGTGCGGATGCAATTGCCGGGGTGGCAGCAGCCCAAGCTGGCGAGGCAAGTCGCCGCTTAAGCCGCCAGCGGGATCGCCGCCTCGTCGTAGATCGCGATCGCCTCGAAGCGATAGCCGCAGGCCGGGCAGCTCCAGAGATAGGACACGCGTCCCTCGCCTGGCTCGATCCAGTCGGGCTGCGCGATCGGCGCCCCGCATTGGGCACACGGATTTTGGGTTGGGATGTCGCCGCTGTGGGTGTTGACCATGGTTGCTTGGGTCATGGCACCTCTCCCGTATCGGAAGGCGCTTCATACGCGCTTTCGCGTCCCTGCGCGAATAGACAGGGCTGCTGTCGCGCGTATCCGCCGTTTTCCGAACTGCTGCGCCGACATTGCGGCGCCACGACGGCTCTGCGCCGCAAAATCGTTAACCGCGTCTTGCCACATCATCGCCGCGTTCGGCAGGCCTAACGGCCGCCGGGTGCAGGTTCCTCAAGGAACATCCGGGATTGCAAATGAAGATTTTACGCATCGCCGCGCTGGTCGCGGCCGGACTGGTGTCGTCGCAGGCCGCCTTCGCGGGGCAGGCGGAATATGCCGAAATGGTCGCGATGCATGCGCGCGCCAACGGCGTGCCGGAAGCGCTGGTGCATCGCGTCATCATGCGCGAGAGCCGCTATCAACCCGGCCTCGTCGGCCATGGCGGCACGATCGGGCTGATGCAGATCAAGCTCGCGACCGCCCGCGGCCTCGGCTACACCGGCGATGCGGCCGGCCTGCGCGACCCCAACACCAACCTCACCTACGCGGTGAAATACCTCGCCGGCGCCTATCATGCCGCGAACGGCGACCACGACCGAGCCGTGCGTTATTTCGCGGGCGGCTATTACTACGTTGCAAAGCAGCAGCGCCAGCAGCAGCAACGGGCGATGCTGCAGGAAGCCAGCAACGAGCCCTGGCTGGAGCCGAACGGCAACCCGCAGCCGATGTTCGGCGCCGCGCCGCATAAAAAGCTGGCCCAGCGCGTCCGCAACGCGCGCGCGCAGGCGCCGCAATAGGCTGCAGTTCCCGCCATCAGCGTTGACCACCCCGTCCCACTCGCCTACATTAGCACCGTTCCGAGGGGTGCTCCGAGGAGGAGCTGAGATACCGCTAAATGGGCAATAACGCCCAGGACCGCGGTGACCCTTTGAACCTGATCCGGGTCATGCCGGCGAAGGGACAGGGATGTCGCAGACGAGCAAACGACCGGATTCACCGGTATCCATCATCGGCGCAGGCATTGCAGGCGCGTGGCAGGCGCTGTTGTTCGCACAGGCCGGCCATGCCGTGACGTTACACGAGCGCGGTGACGCCACCATGACCGATGCCACCAGCCACTGGGCCGGCGGCATGCTCGCGCCCTATTGCGAGGCCGAGGTTGCCGAACCCATCATCTCCCGGCTCGGCCTGCGCTCGCTCGATATCTGGCGGCGCGAGCTGCCCGATACGCCCTTCAACGGCTCGCTGGTCGTGGCCCATCCGCGCGAGCGCAACGACTTCGAGCGCTTTGCGCGCATGACCGAGGAGCACCGCCGGCTCGATGCCGCCGGCCTCGCCGAGCTCGAGCCATCGCTGGAAGGGCGTTTCCGCGATGCGCTGTTCTTCCCGAACGAGGGTCATGTCGAGCCGCGCCGCGTGCTGCCGAAGCTGCATGAGCGCATCATCGCGGCGGGCGGCACCATCAAATTCAACAGCGATGTCGCCAAGGAAGATCTCGACGGCCTCGTGATCGACTGCCGCGGCCTCTCGGCACGCGACGAGCAGCCGGACTTGCGCGGCGTCAAGGGCGAGATGATCCTGATCGAAACCAGCGAGGTGCAGCTTGCGCGCCCTGTGCGCCTGATCCATCCGCGCTGGCCGCTCTACGTGATCCCGCGCGAGGACAATCTGTTCATGCTCGGCGCGACCTCGATCGAGGCCGAGGACACAGGCGTGAGCGTGCGCTCGGCGCTGGAGCTCTTGGGCGCGGCCTACACCGTGCACCCGGCCTTCGGCGAAGCGCGCATCGTCGAGTTCGGCTCCGGCCTGCGTCCCGCCTTTCCGGACAATCTGCCGCGCATCGGCATCCGCGGCGGCAAGATCAGCATCAACGGTCTCTACCGCCACGGCTTCCTGATCGCCCCCGCGCTGGCCGAGCTGACGCTCAATTACGTCGAGCGCGGCCAGATCGACAACGAGGTGATGCAATGCTTGTGATCGTCAACGGCGAGCAGCGCGAGGTGGCTTCAGTCAGCGTGGACGCGCTGCTCTCCGAGCTGGATTACGAAGGCACCCATTTCGCCATCGCGCTCAATTACGACGTCGTGCCGAAGAGCCGCTGGGCCGAAACCCGCCTGAAGGCCGGCGACGAGATCGAGATCATCACGCCGCGGCAGGGAGGGTGATGGTGATGCTCTCACCACAAACTCCGCTGTCATCGCCCGGCTTGACCGGGCGATCCAGTACGCCGCGGCGTCTCGTTTCCAGCCGCGCTGCCGCGGAGTACTGGATCCCCGCTTTCGCGGGGATGACACCGTCATTCAAGGAGACACCTCCCACATGGTGACCTTCTACGGCAAAACCTTCGCCTCCCGCCTCTTGATCGGCAGCGCGCTCTATCCCTCGCCTGCGATCATGCAGTCAGCGATCCGCACCTCAGGCGCCAACATCGTCACGGTGTCGCTGCGGCGGGAATCCGCCGGCGGCAAGACTGGAGACGCGTTCTGGAAGCTGATCCGCGAGCTCGACGTCTCGGTGCTGCCGAACACCGCCGGTTGCCGCAGCGTGCGCGAAGCCGTGACCACGGCCAAGCTCGCGCGCGAATTGTTCGGCACATCCTGGATCAAGCTGGAAGTGATCGCCGACAACGACACGCTGCAGCCCGACGTCGTCGGCCTGGTCGAAGCCGCCGCCATCCTGATCAAGGACGGCTTCGAAGTGTTCCCCTATTGCACCGAGGATCTCTCCGTCGCGAACCGCCTGGTCGACGCCGGCTGCAAGGTGGTGATGCCGTGGGCAGCGCCGATCGGCAGCGCCAAAGGCATCACCAACCGCGACGCCTTGAGGCTGTTGCGCGAGCGGCTGCCCGACATCACGCTGGTGGTCGACGCCGGCCTGGGCGCACCGAGCCATGCCGCCGAAGCGCTCGAGCTCGGCTATGACGCCGTGCTGCTCAACACCGCCATCGCCAAGGCCGCCGATCCCGTCGCGATGGCCAACGCCTTCCGCCTCGGCTGCGAGGCCGGCCGCACCGCATACGAGGCCGGGCTGATGAACGCCCGCGACTTCGCCTCCCCGTCAACCCCTGTCGTTGGGACCCCGTTCTGGCATGCCGTTTCCTGATCGATTCTATCCCGTCGTCGACAGCATCAAGTGGGTCGAACGCCTGACCAAGCTCGGCGTCGGCACCATCCAGCTGCGCGCCAAGGATCTCGACGACGCGCAGGCACTGCAGATCGTCACCGACGCGCTGGCGATCACCAGGGACACGCAAGCCAAGCTGGTCGTGAACGACTACTGGCGCGCGGCCGTCGTCGCCGGCGCGAAATATCTTCATCTCGGCCAGGAGGATCTGGCCGAGGCCGACCTCAAGGCGATCCGCGAGGCGGGCCTTTCCCTCGGCATCTCCACCCATGACGATGCGGAGCTCGCAACCGCGCTCGAAGCCAAGCCTGACTACGTCGCGCTCGGTCCGATCTTCTTCACCACGCTCAAATCGATGCGCTTCGAGCCGCAGGGCATTCCGAAGATCACCGAGTGGAAGAAGCGTATCGGCAACATCCCGCTGGTCGCGATCGGCGGCATCAAGTTCGAGCACGCCGCGGAGATCTTCGCCGCCGGCGCGGATTCGATTGCCGTGGTGTCCGACGTCACACAAAACCCCGATCCCGACGCCCGCGTGCGGCAGTGGCTCGGGCTGTCGAAGGAGGCGGCGTGATGCACACGCTCTCTCCAAACACACCACTGTCATCGCCCGGCTTGACCGGGCGATCCAGTACGCCGCGACTTCACCGTATCTCACCACGGTCTCTGGAATACTGGATCCCCGCCCCCCGTGCGCAATTGCGCACTAGGCGGGGATGACAGCTGTAATCGACGCTCGCGCAGCGAAACTAACGAATTGAAGGAGGATCCCATGAACATCCGCTCCAACCCCGACAAGACCATCCCCGCCGTCACCACCGGCCCGCTGCCCTCCTCGCGCAAGATCTTCGCATCCCCGGATGCCGCGCCCGATCTGCGCGTGCCGCTGCGCGAGATCATGCTGTCCGAAGGCGCCGGCGAGCCGAACCTGCCGGTCTACGACACCTCCGGCCCCTACACCGACCCCAGCGTCACCATCGACGTCAACGCCGGCCTGCCGCGGGGCCGCAAGCAATGGGTGCTGGAGCGCGGCGGCGTCGAGGAATATGAGGGCCGGCAGATCAAGCCGGAGGACAATGGCAGCGTCTCCACCGACAACGCCGCGCGCGCCTTCTCGGCCTATCACAAGCCGCTGCGCGGCCTCGACGGCCACAAGATCACCCAGCTCGAATTCGCCCGCGCCGGCATCATCACCAAGGAGATGATCTACGTCGCCGCGCGCGAAAATCTTGGGCGCAAGCAGCAACTCGAGCGCGCCGAAGCCGCCCTTGCCGACGGCGAGAGCTTCGGCGCCTCCGTCCCCGCCTTCATCACGCCGGAATTCGTCCGCGACGAGATCGCGCGCGGCCGCGCCATCATCCCCTCCAACATCAACCACAGCGAACTCGAGCCGATGATCATCGGCCGCAACTTCCTGACCAAGATCAACGCCAATATCGGCAACTCGGCGGTGACCTCGTCGGTCGAGGAAGAGGTCGAGAAGATGGTGTGGGCGATCCGCTGGGGCGCCGACACCGTGATGGACCTCTCCACAGGGCGCAACATCCACACCACGCGCGAATGGATTTTGCGCAACGCGCCGGTGCCGATCGGCACCGTTCCCATTTATCAGGCGCTGGAGAAGTGCAACGGCGATCCCGTCAAGCTGACCTGGGAGCTCTACAAGGACACCCTGATCGAGCAGTGCGAGCAGGGCGTCGACTATTTCACCATCCACGCCGGCGTGCGCCTGCAATATATCCACCTCACCGCGAGCCGCGTCACCGGCATCGTCTCGCGCGGCGGCTCGATCATGGCGAAGTGGTGCCTGGCGCATCACAAGGAGAGCTTCCTCTACACGCATTTTGACGAGATCTGCGACCTCATGCGCAAATATGACGTCTCGTTCTCGCTCGGCGACGGCCTGCGTCCCGGCTCGATCGCAGATGCCAACGACCGCGCGCAGTTCGCGGAGCTGGAGACGCTCGGCGAACTCACGAAGATCGCGTGGGACAAGGGCTGCCAGGTCATGATCGAGGGCCCCGGCCACGTGCCGATGCACAAGATCAAGATCAACATGGACAAGCAGCTCAAGGAATGTGGCGAAGCGCCGTTCTACACGCTTGGACCGCTGACCACCGACATCGCGCCGGGCTACGACCACATCACCTCAGGCATCGGTGCGGCCATGATCGGCTGGTTCGGCTGCGCCATGCTGTGCTACGTCACGCCGAAGGAGCATCTCGGCCTGCCCGACCGCAACGACGTCAAGACCGGCGTCATCACCTACAAGATCGCCGCCCACGCCGCCGACCTCGCCAAGGGCCACCCCGCCGCGCAACTGCGCGACGACGCCCTCTCGCGCGCGCGGTTCGAATTCCGCTGGACCGACCAGTTCAACCTCGGCCTCGATCCTGATACCGCCAAGAGCTTCCACGACGAGACGCTGCCGAAGGAAGCCCACAAGGTCGCGCATTTCTGCTCGATGTGCGGACCGAAGTTCTGCTCGATGAAGATCACGCAGGACGTGCGGGATTATGCCGCGACGCTGAACGACCCGAACAGCGTGGGCATGTCGATGAGCGGCACCGCCGAGGACGGCATGGCCAGGATGAGCGCGAAGTTCAAGGAGATGGGAAGCAGCGTTTATCTGGATGCGGAGAAGGTGAAGGAGAGTAACCGGGTGTTGTGAGATTCGGGGCCCAGTGTGAATACAAGAAATTCATCGATTGAGAAGTTTGACGCGTTATTCGATCAAAGCGTCGAGCTTCTCGATGATGAGCTGCCGGATTTTCTCTCTTCGATTTTTGCGGGAATAAACTGGAAAGGATCGCACATTTCATTCATATTCCGGAATCTTCTGGGCCTTGACACGCTTTGTTGGATGCTATGAACGCCTTTCCACACTCTACGAGGGCTATATAGCGAGCAAGTCAGATGAATTGTGTTACGAAGCCGCACTAGAAATTGAACATTTCCTGATAAGGCTTAGAGTTTTGATTGATGAGCTCGCGTACGCCCTGCGTAGGTGTATGCCAGACACGATCGGAGGGCTTGTCCAACCTGAGGGGCCCGGGCCACTTGAATATCGACAATTTCGGTCAAGAAGTTTCTGGTCTTCGTCCAAAAAAATCCTGACTTCTCTGTTGCTCTCACGAAGCTCCTTGAGGGCAATCGCGAGGAGATCGAGCGATTTATCTCCCACCGCGACGCCATTGTTCATTTCCGCGCAAAGGCAATAATTTTCAGAGCGGACACAATGCGCGTAGGCTTCCTAGATAGCCGCCTGTCAGCTAACGACAAGCCAGTCCAGCACACGGATGTTCGAGAGTTGATTCAATCGGCTCTCGTCTGGATGTGGCGCTTTATGCAGACTGATCTCGTTCGCTACTTTCGCGAGGAAATATACGCCGGCTCGCTTGAGTTCGGCAGTATCGGCGTAGGTCCACATAAGATCTCGATGCCAGGGGGAGCCCGTCTACAGCAGCTATTGAACGGGAAGCGTGGCCAGACGAACGAATCGAAGGCCGGGATTGATACTTGACTCCGAATGTCGCTACCTTTTGCGAAGCGTCAGCAAGCAAACCAATCGATGAACAGCTAATTCATCCGGGGCCACAACGTCTTCCCATGGCTCTGCTTCAACTCTCGGCCGTCGTGTGAGCGCCAGGGCAGCCCTTCCTGGACATTTAAGCCGTGTCACAACCTGGCAGAATGTATCTACTACCAGGGCCGACTAGTAGGGCTTCTGCGCTAGTGATCAAATCCTAACTATTGTTTTTACCGGCATCGCCGTTATGCTCGCCATGGTTGCGCAAACTGGTGGGGACACGGATGGAACGACAATTGGGACCGCACGAAGTTGACGTCCAGGCAACTCAAGTCTTGAACGGCCTTCAGGAACTGACTCAACTGCTTGAGGAGCCGGAGACAGAGGAAGCGCTTGATCTAGCAAAAAACGCTCGAACAACCGAGCAGTACAATGTGCTCAGAAGACTCACAAAGAGCCTAACTCAATATCTCGAGCGAGAGGGTGACCTGTACTACGTAGGGCTAGTGGGCCACTTTTCGTCAGGCAAGTCGAGCACGATAAATTCAATCCTTGAAATTTGGGAGAGCGACCACGAACGCGCAACAGATCTGAATCCAACGGACACAACCATTACGCTTATAACATCTGAAGAGAACGCTAAATCACTCCTGGGCGTCATAAGAGAAGGCCACGTGACGATCCGGCATGAAGCCGTCGAAAGCGACTTGTTACGGCAAGTAGTTTTGGCCGATACACCGGGCAGCGGCGACACTCAATTCGTCGAAGAGGTTGCACGCGACTTTCTGCCAATTTGCGATGTCATTCTCTTTTTCTTTTCTGCGACGAGTCCCCTAGACAAGACCGACCTTCCACTTCTTACAGAGATCCATAGGCGGCTAGCATTTATTCCGATTAGATTCATTGTAACCCGAGCGGATGAGTTCAGAATCGATCGAGCGAAACCGGTATCGAACTCGAACATCGACAACTTAAGAAAAGATCGATTTCTCGGCGACGTCTTGACGAGGCTGAACAAGCTCCTCTCGCCAATGATGTACACAGATGAGCAATTTATTCTGATCGACAACAAGCCCCCACGATATAACATCGAACAACTGGTAGACCTCATTCGCACAAAATGTGACCCGAGCAATCCCAACGCAAGGATAGTGATGCATGGTCATAAGCTGCGTTATTTCCAGACCGCAGCAAGAGAATTGAGAACGTTCTTCGCCAACTTCATAGACGAAAAACTCAAGCAGTTGAGCAAAGTCGTTGATACGGCAGAACAAAATATTCAGCTGTACAACGAAAATGTAATCATCTCGAACAGCAACTTGACCAAGAGCTGGCTCGATCAACTTACTTCGGTTCGAAGTACGCGCGAACGCACAATAAAGAGTCTGGCTAATGCCGATTTTCTTCCACAGATCGTTGACGGCTTCACTCAGGTGGCTCGGCGACGCTCAGAGGTACGAAAATCTTTGAATAATGACGCCATCTTTATTGCCAGGAACATTGGCCTAAAGGCACGATTAGACATATCACAAAATTTGCGAGCACGAGTCGAACAGCTGAAGCTCTGGGAATTGACGGCGGCCAGTGGCAGCCTTGACGCCCCCTCAAGCTTGATCGACCTAAAACCGGATGTTCTACTGCCAATAACTCCAGCGTCTCTGGCCGCTGACTGGACATCCACGCGAGAAGTCAAGGCCCAAGCTCTTCGTGACGCAGCGGCCGACCTAAGACGATTGACTGCCGAGCTGGCTATTCTGGTCGAAAATCAGACTCCGATCCGAGAATGCGAAATCGAAGTCAACAACGCACAACGCTCTCTCACAATTGACCTAAATCAATTTTTCAAGAACGCTGAACTCTATCGAGACGGCGTGTTCTCTCACACAACCAAAGAATCCATTTCGACGTTAGGAATCGGAGCCCGCTTGGATGCACTAGAATCTGAGTTTACGAAAAACGATACCATGGCGTTCACCAACGAAACAATGCAACTTCTTTTCCCCGACTTCAATGAGGTAAGCACAAAGGGGCTTACCCAACTGGCTGCTCTTCAGGACCAAGTCCGGCCCTTAATCAACGAACTCGGCGAACTTAAGATCCCATCACCAACTTCAGGAGCCAGAGAGATTGCACCACAGATAGAAGCAGAAAAAGCCGATCTCCTTTCACATGTTGCATCAAGATTGAGGGACGACACCCAAAATTTAACTGGACGCCTGTCTATCCGCTTATCAGGGGCCGTCGCCGAAGGACGTCGCCAATACGAAGTTGATATTAGCGCAGCCCGACGCAGACGAATATGGCGCTACATCACGATGATAGTGGGCTCAGCGATACTGGCTTTTCTTGGATACGTCTTCTACAGATTCATTAACAGAGACGTCCCGCAAGATATCGCAAATGCGATTATCTGGAATCTTGTGGCAACGCTTCTATCAGGCTCCGCAGGCGCTTTCTATGCGAAGTGGCGAGATGATTTTCCACGCACGACCAGCCGCATTCAAAGCGACTCACAGGCCATCGTGAGAGAGCGAGTTCTGGGGATTGTTGAGGAAGAATTCAAAGCACATGAATTTACCGCCCTTGATGAGAACATTTTGTCAAAGAAGCTCAGCGAAGCTTACGACCGCGTAGTCGACTTCGACCCCGATGGATGGAATCCAATCGCATCTGAACGGCTCGAGGTTTTGCGAAAGTACGACGCTGAGTTTCGACGCTTGAGAGGAGAGTACGAGCGCACTTCCGAAGATGTCTTTACTCATACTTCGTCTTACTTTAGCGACGCTAGCAAGAATTTGGAGCGCTTAAACGGGGTCGCTGCACGGGTTAAGGCCCGCGCGATAGAACCTTCTTTTAAGCTCCTTGCGGAAACTCGCAATTCGCTTGACGAGGTGAAGAACCAAATTCACAGGGTCGAATTTAGCCACTAGCTGCCAATTTTGAACGAACGCACTATCCGGCAGGCTGTTTCCGCGTATTGCTCCGCTCATACGGCTCTGGCCGCGGATGATTAGCGTGTCGAACACTTCCTTCCACCGCCTCCCCGACCAGCTCCGCCCCAACCTCCGCCTCGTCTTCGTCGGCACCGCCGCCTCGACGCGCTCGGCCGAGCTCGGGCATTACTACGCCCATCCCGGCAACCGCTTCTGGCGTGCGCTGCATGAAGCCGGGATCACGCCGCGGCGCTATCAGCCGGGCGAGTTCGCTTCCCTGATCGAGCTCGGCATCGGCTTCACCGATCTCTCCAAGTCGGGGGCCGGAATGGATCACCAGATCGCGGCGGAGACGATCGACGTGCCCGGCTTCAGGGCGAAGATGGAGAAGTACCGGCCGCGAACGATCGCGTTCACGAGCAAGAAGGCGGCGAGCTTGTTTTATGGCAGGCCGTCGAGCGGGATCGTGCTGGGACGGCAACCAACCGAGAGCGGCTTTCCCCACGTCTTCGTGCTGGCTTCGCCATCGGGAACAGCCTCCGGCAGCTGGACACTGGCGCCGTGGCAGGACCTCGCGCAATGGATCAACAGCGCGTATGATGGCTAGAGCGCATCAAGCAAAACTGGAAATCATGCGGAATTTCGTCATCCTGCTACTCTCCTTCGTCCTCTTCAACACGGGTGTTGTCCAATCGCTGGCACAAAGCCAGCCCACTGCAATGCCGATGCCGGCGAACTATCGCGATTACATCGCGACCTATCTCGGCGAACGCAATCACTACGTGGTGCGCGATGCAAAGATCACGAAGCCTTACGAGCAATGGGGCGGCCTGCTCAGGGGCGGCAGGTTTTCCGTAGTCTGCGTTGCCGTCTTTCGCGACAACCCTCTCGGGATCGTCGTCCAGGACAATTGGGCATTCGAGAACGACGGCGGTCGGGTCAAGCCGGTCGAATTGGGGATGGGCAGCTGCAAGCCGCTCTATCCTTTTCCCGAACTCATGAAGGCCCTGGCAGCCCGACCCACAGGCCGATAAATTCGCAGTCCCGTAGGGTGGGCAAGGGCGCGTCAGCCCCGTGCCCACGATTTCTCCGTGATGGATAGAGAACGTGGGCACGTCGCGCGAGGACGCGCGCCTTTGCCTACCCTACGAGAGCATGCCTAAAGCTACAGATCGAAATTCGTCGGCATCATCACGACGTCGCGGATGGTCATGCCGCGCGGCCGCGTCAGCATGAACATCACGACTTCGGCGACTTGGCTGGCCTCGAGGAGGCTTCCGGAGTCCCTTGCGTCCTGCAGCTTCTCCGCCGGCCAGTCCGCGAGCAGCGCGGTGACGACAGGGCCGGGCGAGATCGAACCGACGCGAATGCCGTGCTTGAAGACCTGGCGCCGTACTGTCTGGACGAAGCAGTTGATCGCCCATTTCGACGAGGCATAGACCGGCTCCCACGGCGTCGGGAAATGCGCCGCCAGCGAGCTCGTGACGATGATGTCGCCGCTGCCGCGCGCGATCATGTGCGGCAGCACGTCGTGCACGTTCTTCATCACGACGTTGACGTTGAGGTTCAGCATCCGGTCGATCGCGGTGGTGTCGGCATCGACCAGGTCGCCGCCGACATAGCTGCCCGCATTCGCATGCAGGATGTCGAGCTGCCCTGCCGTCTGCAGAATACGCGGCAGCAGCGTTGCGCAGTCTTGGGGATCGAGAAGGTCGACGACCAGCGGGATCGCGGCCTCGCCATGCTTGTGGCTGAGCGCCTGCAGCGCGGCCTCGTCGCGGTCGACCAGCACCACGCGCGCGCCGGCGGCCAGCATCGCTTCAGTGCTCGCCAGCCCGATGCCCGAGGCGGCCCCGGTCACGGCAGCCACCTTGCCTTTCAATTCGTTTCCCATGAGATCACCATTTCAGATCACCATTTCGCTGATGTCAGGCAGTATAACGACGGAAAGCAACGTCGCGCAGGGACTATTGCAAGCGCGTGACGGCAGGGATACGACTTTGAGTGGAACAGCTTCGCGCCGGACATCAACCGGCTCACATCAATTCGAGGAAGCCGCCAATTTGAGCGACGATCTCTCCGGTGTCTGGGACGGCACTTACATCCAGCCTGGCACGGGAATGGTCACGTTCACGGCGACCCTGATCGAGGCCGGCGGTGCGCTGAGCGGCAGCATCAGCGAGCCCTGCTCCAATCCGCACTGCCCGATACGAACCCACAGCGCCTCGATCTCGGGCCATCGCGCCGGCAGCGTCGTGTCCTTCGTCAAACGCTACGAGCCGCCGGGCTACGGCTTCGACACCGTCCAGTACGACGGCATCATGAACGGCGAGGCGACCGAGATCGACGGGCGCTGGCGGCTGCCTGGCGCCTCGGGATCGTTCCTGATGATCCGCTCGGGAAAACGCGCGCAGGCGAGCATGACTGACGACAAGGCCAAGCAGCCGGCACGCCTTACGGGCGGGTGCATGCGATGGTGAGTGGGTAATCCTTCTCGTCATTGCGAGCCAACGGGTCCGCGCAAAGCGCGGCCCGATGACAGGCTCCGCGAAGCAATCCAGGAGTTGTTCCGCGGAGGGATTCCGGATTGCTTTGCTGCGCTCGCAATGACGGTGTTGATGCAGCGTGCCTTACCGCATCGTGATCGCAAGTCCGCTCAGATCCGCGTTCGCCATCAGGCCGACCTGGGTGCCGGTCAGCTCCAGCACCGCGCCCTTCTGGTTGGTCAGCACGATGGCGCGCGCGCCGCGGCCGACGGCAAGGCCCGCACCGGCGGCACCGTAGACGCCGGCGACGTCCGAGGGACGATAGATGTTGGAGACGCGGCCGCGAAGCACGGTCTTGGAGCCGCCGAAGACGAGACCGTAATCGAGCCCGCCGGTCGAGAGGCCATAGGAGCGGCCGTGGAAGTTCAGAACGCCCGAGCCGCCGGAGCCGCCGATGATCCAGCCCGCCTTGTAGATCGTCAGCACCACGGTGCCGTCGTCGGCCCGCGCCGCGGTCGAGAGGCCGGCCAGCGCGGCAAGGACGACGAGCGCGGCACGCAAGGTGGAAGCAATCTTCATGGGGCGTCTCCGAGGGCTATTTTTCAAGGGAGGGAAAACGAATCCGACGCCGCAATTTATCCGATCGAACGCGGCGGCAACATGATGAGGGTACGGGTGCGAGGGGCAAGATGCAGCTCCGCATTCAACTGTCATCGCCCGGCTCGACCGGGCGATCCAGTACGCCGAGACGGCTATGATTGAACCGACAGGCCGCGGCGTACTGGATGCCCCGGTCAAGCCGGGGCATGACAGCGGCGTTCGACGCTGCATGGGTCGCACCCGCACTTTACAACCATGCCATCCTGCACCTGTTTTGCCCGACGGGTCAACAAAAATTTCCGACTTCCCGAATTCGAATTTTGCCAATCGTTTCTACTGTGCATGGGGTTGTTTTCACGATTTCCGTTGCTGATGACCGTCGCGGCATTGCCGATGCTGACGAATGAGCCTGTGTGTCCTGCGGGGCACGCAAGCAAACCAAGTGGCCGCGCCGGTCTGACATGTCCGTGAAAGCCGGCGCGCCGGCTTGCAAAGGGGCTGTTTTTACCGCACGAATTTTCCGCTCACCCTTCCCCACCAGGAGATATTTCATG
This sequence comes from Bradyrhizobium sp. UFLA06-24, assembly GCF_054967145.1. NCBI lineage: Bacteria > Pseudomonadati > Pseudomonadota > Alphaproteobacteria > Hyphomicrobiales > Nitrobacteraceae > Bradyrhizobium > Bradyrhizobium sp. UFLA06-24. The sequence continues at coordinate 26,000 of NZ_JADFUE010000038.1, read as the reverse complement.
CGTCGCGTTCTCGCCCTTTGTGCCGTTGCCGGCATCGCCAGTTCCGTCTTCGCCGTGCCCGCGTCCGCGAAGACAGGCTATTACGTGATCCGCTGGGACAACACGGGGATCTGCCAGGTCTGGAACGAGGACCTGAAGTACAAGCCGTTCCAGTGGGGCGCCTCGACCTACAAGGTCGTCAGCAAGCCGCTCCCGACCTTCACGCAGGCGTCCGACCTGCAGATCAAGATGCGCGCCGAGCACCGCTGCACGCTCTGAGCTGTCACGACGATCCACTGCCGGAGGGCGGGCCTGCGCGAGCAGCCCGCCTTTTTCTTTTGCATCGGCCCACAGGCGCGATTTGAACCTGATCGGCGCATGGAACTACTCACCCCTTGTCCGGGGCGCACGCTTAAGGAGCGTCCCGCACTCCCCTCCCCGCATTGCCGGGAGGCGCATCACATCTTTCAATTTGAGGAGCTGATCCATGCGTCGTATTTCCATGCTCTGCGCGGCCGCCGGTCTCGCCGCCGCCGCCTTCGTCGCCGCGAGCCCGGCCGAAGCCGGCTATCACCTGATCCGCTGGCACGACAGCGGCGTGTGCCAGATCTGGGACGAGAGCATCCCGACCACGCCGTGGCCGGCCGGCTATCACCGCGCCAGCGCCTCGGTGCCGACCTTCCTCGACGCGCTCGCGCTGAAGGACCACGCGCTGAAGGCCGGTCACTGCAGCTGGTAACAATTCGATCGGCGGACGACAGGGCCGGGCAAGGATGCGGTGCTAGCATCCTTGCCCGGTCGTTTTTCATTTCGCGGATTGGAGCCGGTCGATGCGCGTGATCACAGCCTCAGCCCTCGCGGCTTCGCTCCTGCTCGCGGTGGCGGCGCAGGCCCAGGCGCCGCAATCCTTCCGCGTGATCTCGCCGATCTTCGGCCAGCTCGTCTCTTTCGCGATGCCATCGAATTTCACCGTGGTGTTCGAGAACACCAAGGGCGGTCATTACATCCGCGAAGCCGTGCTGAGCGGCGAGACGCCCGAGCGCTGGACGCAGATGATCACGGTCAGCGGCGAGAAGGGCATGGCCTTGACGCCAGGCCACTCGCCGCAAGTTTTTGCGAGCACGATCGCCGCCGGCTTCAAGTCGGCCTGTCCCGACAGTTTCGCGGCGAGGGCTGTGGGCGAGACGACATTCGGCCGCTTCGAGGGCTTCGTCGCGGTGATCGGTTGCGGCCGCATCGACAGCGGCCCGACCCGGCACAGCGAGACGACGCTCCTGATCACGCTCAAGGGCGCGACCGATTATTACACCATCCAATGGGCTGAGCGCGGCCCCGAAAGCGACGAGCCGCCCATCCACGACACCAGCTGGGACGCGCGCCTCCGCGATCTCGGCCCGATCGATCTCTGTCCGATCGTCGCGGGCGAAGATGCGCCCTATCCGAGCTGCGTCGACAAGAGCTGAGCGCCCTCAAGCGTCCTTGTGCGCGCCGGGATGAATCAACACATCGCGCGCGGCGGAGAGGTCGATGAAGGCCTGCGCGCTGCCGCCCTGGTCGGGATGCATCCCCTTGGCGGCGCGGCGATAGGCCTGGTTGATGTCGTCGCAGGTGAGCTGCACCGCGAGCGGCAGGCCCAGCATCTTGCGGGCGCGATCCTCGCTGGACAGCTTCTTCGGCGTCGCATTGCGTCGGCCGAAGCGCGGCGCGGTCAGATCATGGACGACATCGAGGATCACGCCGACGCGGCGCCGGGCGGCCAGCGTGACGCCGTGATCGTCATTGTCCGCGGCCTGGCGGAGGACGGGCAGCGCCTGCTCGGCGGCCTGCCGCAACGTGGCATCCGTGCTCATCCTGACGATTTCGGCCACGAGCCGGCCGGCCTCGGCCCAATCGGCATCAACCGCCGACCGCAGGCGCTCCAGCGCCAGTTTCCAGGATTCAAGTCGTTCCATCATGCGCGCAACGTTTAGCAATGAAGACGAGTATGCCAAGGCGGCCGTTTCCGACCCCTTAATTTCGGGTTAGCCTTTCATGAAACTTAGAAACGAATCCGGAAGGAAACCGTCATGGCATTGCTCGCAAACCACGTCGCCGTCGTCACGGGCGCAGGCTCCGGCATCGGCCGGGCGATCGCCGCCGGCTACGCCCGCGAGGGCGCGCAAGTGGTGCTGCTGGACGTCAATGCCGAGACGGTCGCGGAGGCCGCCCGAGAGATCCGAAAATCGGGCGGCAAGGCCGAGAGCTTTGCGCTCGACGTGACCAGGCGCGAGGATTGCTTCGCGCTGGCCAAACAGGTGGCCGACAAGGTCGGGCAGGTCTCGATCCTCGTCAACAACGCCGGTATCACCCGCCGCAACGCCTTCACCGCGGAAACGGAAACCGTGGCGAAGGACTGGAACGACATCATCTCGCTGAACCTCAACGGCGTCTTCAACATGACGCAGGCGTTCCTCGCGCCCTTGCGCGCAAGCAAGGGCCGGATCGTCAATATCGGCTCGATCCAGTCTTTCGTGCATCTGCGCACGCCGAGCTCGGCGGCGTACACCACGTCAAAACACGGCGTGCTCGGCTTCACCAAAGCGCTCGCGGTCGAGCTCGGCAAGGAGGGCGTGCGCGTCAACGCGATCGGGCCAGGCTTCATCGAGACCAACATCAACGCCAATGTACGCGCCACCAATCCCGCATTGGTGCAGGCCTTCGTCGACCACACTCCGCTCGCGCGCACCGGCAAGCCCGAGGACATCGTGGGCCCCGCGATCTTCCTCGCCTCGGACCTGTCGTCTTACGTCACAGGAACGATCGTGATGGTGGACGGCGGATATCGCACGGTGTGAGCAAGTTAGGCCCGCTTCACGACGCATCTCGTGCCAATCGCGGCAACGCGGCGGCATTCCCAAGGTCAATTCGTGCGCTCGCGCGGAATTAACCTTTCATTAACCAAATCCGCCGACCGTAGATCTACGGCTTGGGGTCGTTTGTTCTCGATCCGCTTCCAACGATGGAAGCGGGCGTTGATCGGGGAGTGTGTTGATGACCACTGTTCATGTCGCGGCGCCCGAGCGGGGCGCGCAGTTCCTTGCACCCAACGAGATCGTTCCACTGCTGATCGGCGCAACTGTCGGCGAGGTCGAGCGCGAGCTCGTGCTGCAGACCCTCGCACGCTGCGACGGCAACCGCACGCGCGCCTCGCGCGTGCTCGGCCTGTCAGTGCGGACGCTGCGCAACAAGATCAGGCTCTATGCGGCTTCCGGCATCGAGGTGCCGGCCTATCATGACTAGCGCGTGACGGTGCGATCGTTCCGCGCGCTATCTGCGCGGAAGACCATCTGATGAAGCTTGCTGCCGACGAGCACCGACAACGTGATGATCGCGACCCAGGCTGCGGTCAGCGCGATTGCGCGTAGCGCAAAGGCCGTCAGGATCGCCCATGAGGCCTGCGGCTCTTCGGCGTAGCCGACCGGCACGACATCCGGCACGAGCAGATGAGCGAGGCCGATCGCCGCCGCGAGCACGATTGCCGCCAGACAAAAGACTTTCCACGCCGCGCGCATCGGTCGCTCCTCGCAAGGATTGTGGCCGCGACATCAATCACACGGCGCACCCTGTCGCGGATTGATGTTGATCAAGCCCGGCATGATGTGCGGGCGGAATTGCTGCTGTCGCCAAACGCCGCTAAGTAGCTTGCGTGCGCAGAAGGAGCAGCGGCGTGGCAGACGAACAGGGACGGCCGGGACCTCAGGGTCCGCGCGGACGACAGGGCGAGCCGGGACGGCCGGGACCGCAGGGGCATCCCGGCAAGCGCGGCCCGGATGGCGCACGCGGCAAGCCGGGACCGCAGGGCAAGCCAGGTCCGGCCGGAAAGGCTGGCCCGCAGGGTAAGCCTGGCGTGCCGGGCAAGCCAGGGGAAGCAGGTCCGCGGGGAGCAGCGGGACCACAGGGCCCCGCCGGTCCGCAAGGACCCGTTGGTCCGCAGGGACCCGCCGGTCCTCAAGGCCCGCGCGGCGAAGCGGGTCCGCCGGGCCAATTGCCGTCGATCGAGCAGGTGCTGCCGTGGCTCGAGCAGTTGTTCGATGCCTGGGACGAACGCCGCCGCCGGCGTGAGCAGGAGGCCGCCGAACGCGCGGCACTCGAAGCCGCCGTGCACGAGGCCGGCGATGCCTCCTCCGATGAAGGTGGCGAGAGCGACGAAGGCGAAGGCGGCGAGCGCAAGAAGAAGAAAAAGAAGAAGCACGGCCACAAAGACTAGCCGGTCTACTTGGCCTGATCCTCAGGCCCCGGCAACATGCCCATGCGCTCGAATTGCCAGCGCATGGCGCGATACCAGAGATAGCCGACCGCTGTCCCGCAGAAGGCGAGGATCACGACATTCGCGCTCGAGAACGAGCCGCTCCACCACATCATCCACGCGGTCCACAACAGCGTGAAAACGATGGCACCTGCTTTCAGCGGAATAAGGGGGCGGTTCATGGTCCTGCTCCGGGTTGTCAAAACCCCGGCGCACATCATCGCGCATGAGCGCCCCCCGCTTCCGTGAGTCAGGTCACGGTGGAGCTTGCCGCCCTCTAGCCGAAGCGCAGCCGCGAACGCTCCCTTGCCTTCTCCGCCTCGACCTCGCGGTCGCGCGCCGGCGCGTGGGTATGCAGCGAGGTCAGCAGCCGCCGAGCTGCCTCCGAGACCTCAGCCACCGCGCGCTCGAATGCGGCCTCGTTGGCCTGCGACGGCTTGTTGAAGCCGGAGAGCTTTCGCACGAACTGGAGCGCGCTGGCATGAATCTCGTCTTCGGTCGCCGGCGGCTCGAAATTGAACAGCGTCTTGATGTTGCGGCACATAGTTCCTCCTGGAAGGCGATCCTGCTCAAGGACGATCGGCGGCCGCCGAATGCTACATGCGGGATCTGCCAGTGTCACCGTCATCCGGCGCGGCTTCAGAACGGAATTGAAACGCCGAGCCGTTCGAAGAACGCCCGGCCCCTCGGGGTAAGACGGAGCGCGCGTGGAACGCGGTGCGGCGCCAGCGCATGCGTCGCAATCAGCCGCTTCAGGATCGCATTGGCGAACGGTCCTGCCAGATGCGGCACACGCTCGGTCCAATCGTTGCAGAGCCGCAAAGGTGCATCACGACCCGGCTTGAAGTCGACGGCCTCCGCACGACACCAGGCGAGTCCCTCGTCGGTGATGAAAGCCTCGCGCCCGCGCAGAGCTATCAGCTTCCTGGCCAGCAACCCGTGTCTCAGCGCCACGCCGAGCTGGCCGGCGAGATGGCAATAGCAGGTCCGCGACTGACGGAGCGGCATCGGCACGCCTCGCGCACGTTCCGCATGCTCGGTCCTGGCCGCGACATTAACGAGATTTTCGATCAGCCCCGCGACCTCATCGTCCGCGATCCGGTAGTAGCGGAACCGACCCTGCTGCCACACCGAGAGCAGACGCGCCTCGGTCAGCTTTGAAGATGCGCGCTGGCGCTTTGCGGCGATACGCCGGCAAGCAGTGCCAGCTCGCCTGCGGGTAGCGCCTTGCCGCCGAACAGAGCACTCACCATGGCCTCGCGCGCGGGATCGCTCAAGGCATCGGTAAGCCGCGAAAACCCCGAGTGTACCGATTGTCTGGCTGCGCCCATCAAAACCTCCCGCCCATGTGGACCTGCCGCCACGTCATCGCATCGTTCCAGAGCCGGACATTTCAGAATTCAATGAAACTTCAAGGCCGCGTTCTTTGCGATCTCCCGAGATACCGTCCCAAATCCAGAGGAGTACAACAATGGTCTACGAAGCCCACCGGAGCGATGCAGAACGCATCTGCAGACTCTGGGATGAAGCCCTCGGCAACAAGGACCTCGAGGCGTCGCTCGCACTTTATGCCGATGACGCATCCATCGAAAGCCCGTTGGTCCAGCATCTCATGAACACTCCCACCGGGATCGTCCAGGGCAGGGACAATCTGCGTGTCTTCATTACGCGCGTGTTCCAGACCAATCCGCCGCAGCGAAAGCGCTTCAAGCAGGGCTTCTTCACCGATGGCCGGATCGTCACCTGGGAATATCCACGCGTCGCTCCCGATGGCGAGCAGATGGAGCTGGTCGAGATCATGGAGATCGACAATGGACTGATCCAGCGTCACAGAGTCTACTGGGGCTGGTATGCGCTTGGTTTGCTCCGGGAGCATTAGGCCGCCAGCCTCGCCGCCTCCAGATATTCCCCTTGCGCGACGCATCAATTGCGAAAAGTTTTGGCTGCGGACAGCACATCGGCACTCGATCATCCGAGTGAGGCTGATAATATCGAGTGCGAAGCGGCCGGATGGCCGCAGCGGGGAGGAAACTCATGAAGTTCTCGAGCGCGCTGCTTGCCGCAGCCTTGCTGTCGTTCTCGATTCCGGCGCTGGCAACCGATTACCCTGCGCCGAAGCAAGGCGACTGGATCGCGAAAGATTTCAAATTCCACACCGGCGAGGTCATGCCGGACCTGAAGCTCCATTACACCACCATCGGTGACCCAAGCGGACAACCGGTGCTGGTGCTGCACGGCACCGGCGGCTCGGGTGCGAGCATGCTGACGCCCGCCTTCGCGGGCGAGATGTTCGGTGCCGGACAGCCGCTCGATGCTTCCAAATATTATATCATCCTTCCCGATGCGATCGGCCATGGCAAATCGTCAAAGCCGTCCGATGGGATGAAGACGAGCTTTCCCAAATACGATTACGACGACATGGTCGAGGCTCAGCATCGTCTCGTGACTGAAGGACTCGGCATCAAGCACCTGCGCCTCGTGATCGGCAACTCCATGGGCGGCATGCAGACCTGGCTGTGGGGCGAGAAATATCCCAAGGACATGGACGCGCTGGTGCCGATGGCCTCACAGCCGACCGAGATGGCATCGCGCAACTGGATGATGCGGCGGATCATGCTCGACACCATCCGCAACGATCCCGACTACAATGGCGGCAATTACACCAGCCAGCCGCGCATGATGAAATACGCCATCACGGCCTATGGCATCGCCAGCATCGGCGGCACGCTCGCTTATCAGCAGCAGGCGCCGACCGCGGCTAAGGCCGACAAGATCGTCGACGAGCGGCTGGGGACGCCGATCACGGCGGACGCCAACGACTACGTCTACCAGTGGGAGTCCTCGCACGACTACAACGCCGGCGACAAATTGGAGCAGATCGAGGCAACGCTGCTGCTGATCAATTCCGCCGATGATGAGCGCAATCCGCCGGAAACCGGCATCACGGACGCGGCAATGAAGCGGGTCAAGAACGGCAAACTGTATCTCATCCCTGCAAGCACCGAGACGCGCGGCCACGGCACCACCGGGAATGCGAAGTTCTACAGCGAGCAGGTCCGCCAATTGCTGCAAACCGCGCCGCAGCGCACGATGTAGGCCGGATTCATCGCGCTGCGATCCTCATCAGCTACTTTCGGCACCTGTCTGGCATGGCTTCCATGCTGGAGACCGGCCGATCGGGTACTTTGCCCCAAACCAATACGGAGGTACGCCGTTGACCGACCTTTGCGCTGAAGAGCTCGCCACCATTTATGCAAAGCCGACGGCGCGTGTGATCGCGAAGGCGCGCCCCGCGATCGATGCGCATGCGAGGAAGTTCATCGAGATGTCGCCATTCTGCGTGCTTGCGACGTCAGGCATCGACGGCAGCGTCGACGCCTCACCGCGCGGCGGCAGCGTTGGCTTCGTCCATGTCACCGGCCCTAATCAGTTGCGGATGCCGGACCGTGCCGGCAACAACCGCATCGACAGCTTTCGCAACGTCGTCGAGGGGTCGGGCTTCGTGCACCTGTTGTTCTTCGTGCCCGGGATCGACGAGACACTGCGCGTCGGCGGACGCGGCACGCTTTCGGCCGATCCGGATCTGCTCGCCTCGATGGTGGAGTTCGGCAAGCCTCCGCGCGCGGTGCTGAACGTTGCCGTCAGCGAAGTTTATTTCCACTGCGGCAAAGCGCTGATGCGCTCAAAGCTGTGGTCGCCAGAGAAAGTGCAGCGCTCGGTGATGCCGAGCATCAGCCAAGTCATCCACGACCAGACCAGCCTCGGCGAGCCGGAGAGCCAGGAGATTGTGGAAGAACGCTACAAGGCGCAGCTATAGCTCGCGCCCAAATAAAAATGTCGTCCCGGAAAGCCGGGACGACATCGAGGCGTGCTGCTGATGTTGGCGCTGAGCTTAGTGCCCCTCGCCCTCGAGCCCGCCGACATGCTTCTGGGTGTAGAGTTCAAGACCGATCCGGCCGATCAGGTCGAGCTGGGTTTCGAGGAAGTCGATGTGGTGCTCCTCGTCGCTCATCAGCTTCTCGAACAGGTCGCGAGTGACGTAATCCTTGGCGCCGTGGCAATAGGTCGCCGCTTCCTGGTAGAGCGCCCGAGCGCTCATTTCAGCGGCGAGATCGCATTCGATGATCTCCTTGACGTTCTGGCCGATGCGCAGCGGATCGAGCACCTGCATGTTCGGGAAGCCGTCGAGAAACAGGATGCGTGCGGTGAGCTTGTCGGCGTGCTCCATCTCCTCGATGGACTCCTTGCGCCAGACCTTGGCCATGTCGAGGAGGCCCCAATTGTCGAGGAAGCGATAATGCAGCCAGTACTGGTTGATCGCAGTCAGCTCATGACGCAGCGCCTTGTTGAGATAGTCGATGACTTTTGCGTCGCCCTGCATAGTTCACTCCAGCTCTTGCAGTTCAAATGGGCCGTGTCCGATTTTAGAAAGTTTCTAAGTCAGGTCAAATACGGGGGCAAGCGGCTACGGGGACGCAGCCGGGGAAAAGCTCAGCCAATGGCGTGAAATTCAGCAGGCCGCGAGGGCGAACTGGACGGGCTCAGCGATCTCGTCGTTCGCAGCCACCGTGTGGCTGTGCGGGCAACCGGCGCAGCAGGACTGCGCACAGGGGCCAAGCGCTTCGTCGATGATGGTCTTGATGGTGCGCGCGCAACGGCCGCATTCGGCGCTACAGCCCAAACATCCATAGACCTGCTTGGCATGACGCACGGCATCGTCGGACTCGGCGACGGCGGCGCGGATGTCGTCATCACTCAGCACGTTACAGGAACAAACGATCATGAAGTGGTAGGCCCTTCGGTGATGCGCCATCATCGATATTGAACGGGCCGGCCCGATGCAAAAGGAAAAACCGGTATTTGAAGCTATTCCAAACTGGCCCGTTCATAGCCTAGAACGGCTCTAAAACAGGGCGTTGCGCTGGATCAAGGGGATACCCTGATCGGTCCTAGTCGCCGCCACCGCCTCCTCCACCGTCGCCGCCTCCGCCGCAATCGCCGCCCACGCTGCTATCGCTGGACGAGCAGCTGCTGCCCTCGGCCGCGCTCCCGGAACTGTCGCTGGAAAACCAGCTTCCCAGCGAGAAACCGTCGTTCGGCGTATCTGAATAGGTGTCACCGCCTCCGCCGTCGCCGCCTGCTCTGGCGCGCGGGCGCGGCGCTCGGCTCTGCAAATGGGTCATCAGGGCATAGCCGATCACGCCGACGGCCCCGAAGGCGATCAGGGCATCGGTGAGGATGTTCATCGTCGTCTCCTGGGCAAAAAGCCGTGACTTCCAGCATTTGGTCGCACCCGGCCCACGAACCGTTCATTGATCGTTCAAGCGAAATATGGAACTTTAGCCGCAAGAGTTCCGCGTTCGCTGTGAAAGGTCGCTCCGATGAAGAAGATGCTTACGGCAGTCGCTGCCACCGCAACCCTGGTCCTGACGGCGGGAACGCCGGCCCATGCACAGCGCGGTGTCGCTGCCGGCGTGGCCGCGGGGATCATCGGCGGCGCCATCGTCGGCGGTGCGCTGGCGTCTCCGTATTATTACGGACCTGGACCGGGCTATTATGAACCCGGCTACTACCCGCCCCGCTACTACGCGCCGGGTCCCGGCTATGTCGCTGACGACTATTATGGCGGTGGCTGTGTCTGGCAGAAACAGCGCTTCTGGGACGGCTATGCCTGGCGCATCCGCCGCGTCCGGGTCTGCGGCTGAGTCCGTAGAGGGCCGGTTCACTACGGAGGGGCCGTTCATCTCAGGGCCCGAAAAAGACCGCTTTTTCTCGTCACAGCTCCGTGTGCGTTTACCGTGGATTGACCATTTGCGCGCTTCCTAGCCACAAGGCCAATTCCATCAAAGTCTGCGTGAACCTTTGAACCCCGGACGCTCCTAACAAGGGACGTCCTTCTCCCAGGAGAGCCAAGAGCATGAAGAAGACTATTGTTGCCGCCCTCACGGTTGCGACGATCGCCGGTTCGCTGGTGACCGCCACGCCGTCCGCCCAGGCCCACGACGGCGTCGGTGCCGGCATCGCAGCCGGCCTGCTTGGCGGCGCGATCATTGGCGGCGCCATCGCCTCGAGCCGTCCCGCCTATGGCGGCCCGGTTTACGTCGCCGAGCCCGGCCCGCCGCCCCCGCCCTGCTACTGGCAGCGCCAGCGCTATTGGGACGGCTATGGCTGGGTCATCCGCCCGGTTCGCGTTTGCTACTGATCTGATCGCACGGCGCTTTTGAGCGCCCCGATCGAAGCCCGGTCGAGCACCCTCGACCGGGCTTTTCTTTTGGTCCCGCGCTATCGCGCAGCCTGGATCGAACGCAGCACCTCTTCGCTGGGCCAGCAATCGACCTTGAGACCTGCCGACTTCTGATAGGCACCGAGCGCCGCACGGGTCTGCATGCCGGCCTTGCCGTCGACCTTGTCCTTGTAGAGCCCGACGCGCGTGAGCCCGCGCTGCATGGCCTCAACATCCAGAGTGCGCAATTGCTTCGATGCCGACCAGGGCGTCGCAAAGGGCAGCGGGCTCGTCATGCGGTCACTGAGATGGCCGACGAACAGCACATAGAGGTCGGAGAAGTTGTATTCCTTGATGACGAAGTAGTTCTTCGTCGCCAGGAACGACGGACCATAGATGCCTTCCGGCTGCAGCAACGAGGCCGGCTCCGCCTGCTCCGCGGCACTGAGCTTTTGCCCGCGCACCGGCACGAAGCCATCGCGCAACCACTGGCCGATCGGCTTCGTCACCTCCGGCACGCCCATCGTGCAATCGACCTTCGCCGGCGCCTGTACCTCGTAGGCCCAGCGCACCCCGCTCTGCCAGCCCTTGTTCACGAGCTGCTGCGCCGCGGACGCCAGCGCATCCGGCACCGAGTGCCAGATGTCGATGCGACCGTCGCCGTCGAAATCGACGCCGTGCTTGTAATATTCGGACGGCAGGAACTGCGTGAGCCCGGTGGCGCCGGCCCAGGATGAGGTCAAGTCCTTGCGCGTGACCACACCCTCGCTGAGAATCTTCAGCGCGAGGATGAATTCATTGCGATAGGTATCCTTGCGCCGGCCGACATAGGCCTGCGTCGCGAGCACCCGGACGAGATCGTAAGGCAGTTTATAGCGGCCGTAATCGGTCTCGCGCCCCCAGATCGCGAGCATCACGGTGGCAGGCACGCCGGAACTCTTCTCGATTTTCGCCAGCGCGGCGCCGTATTTCTGCAGCAGCCGTTGCCCCTCACCCGCGAGCCGCGCGATCGAAGCTTCCTTGATGTAGTCGGCCGGCACCTGCACGAACTCGGCCTGCGACGGCGCGCCTGTCGCGGGCCGTCCCGGCAGGGTCAGGTCAGGCAGCTTGTAATCCGGTTCGAGCCCGCGCGTTTGCTCTTCGAACGCCGCGCGCGAGACACCCGCGGCCTGCGCTTCCGGCCAGAGCGAGGCAATGAACTGGGTGAACGCGGCATCGGCGGCGTGCGCGGACGACCAGCCGCAGGTGACCACGATCACCGCAGCGATGAGCGTCCGCCGCATCATGCCGCAATCACCGCGTCAGCTTCTTGTACTTCACGCGGTGCGGGATGATGCTGTCCTGGCCGAGCCGGCGCATCTTATCCTTTTCGTAGTCCTGGAAGTTGCCTTCAAACCATTCAACGTGGCTGTCGCCTTCGAAGGCCAGAATGTGAGTCGCGATGCGGTCGAGAAACCAGCGATCGTGGCTGATGATGACGGCGCAGCCGGCGAAATCCTCCAGTGCCTCTTCGAGCGCGCGCAGCGTGTCGACGTCGAGGTCATTGGTCGGTTCGTCGAGCAGCAGCACGTTGGCGCCCGACTTCAGCATCTTGGCGAGGTGCACGCGGTTGCGTTCACCGCCCGAGAGCGCGCCGACCTTCTTTTGCTGGTCCGCGCCCTTGAAGTTGAATGCCGAGCAATAGCCGCGCGAGTTCACTTCCTTCTTGCCGAGCAGGATCAGCTCGTTGCCGCCTGAAATTTCCTCCCACACGGTCTTCTTGCCGTCGAGCGCATCGCGCGACTGGTCGACATAGCCGAGATGAACAGTCTCGCCGACCGTGATCGTACCGGCGTCGGGCTTTTCCTGGCCGGTGATCATCCTGAACAACGTGGTCTTGCCGGCGCCGTTGGGGCCGATCACACCGACGATGCCGCCGGGCGGCAGCTTGAAGGTGAGATTGTCGATCAGGAGACGATCGCCGAAGCCCTTGCTGAGGCCTTCGAAGTCGACGACGTTGGCGCCGAGCCGCTCGGCGACCGGGATGATGATCTGCGCGGTCTGGGTCTGCTTCTCGCTCGCCTTCTTGAGCAGCTCTTCATAGCGCTGGTAGCGCGCCTTGGATTTGGCCTGGCGTGCCTTCGGCGAGGATGCGACCCATTCCTGCTCGCGGGCCAGCGTCTTCTGGTGTGCGGCGTCCTCGCGGCCCTCCTGCTCCAGGCGCTTCTGTTTCTGCACCAGCCAGGACGAGTAATTGCCCTCGTAGGGGATGCCACGGCCGCGATCGAGCTCGAGGATCCAGCCCGTGACGTTGTCGAGGAAGTAGCGATCGTGGGTGACGATCAGAATGGCGCCGGGATAGTTGCGCAGATGGCCTTCGAGCCACGACACGGATTCGGCGTCGAGATGGTTGGTCGGCTCGTCCAGCAGCAGCAGCTCGGGCTGGTCGAGCAAGAGCCGGCACAAGGCGACGCGGCGGCGCTCGCCACCGGAAAGTTTCGTCACGTCGGCATCGTCTGAAGGGCAGCGCAGCGCATCCATCGCCTGGTCGACCTTGCTGTCGAGATCCCAGAGGCCCTGGGCCTCGATCTCATCCTGCAGCTTGGTCATCTCGTCGGCGGTCTCGTCCGAATAGTTGACCGCAAGCTCGTTGTAGCGGTCGAGAATCGCCTTCTGCTTGGCGACGCCCTGCATGACATTCTCACGCACGGACAGCTTGGGATCGAGCTGCGGCTCCTGCTCGAGGTAACCGACGCGGGCGCCCTCGGCGACCCAGGCCTCGCCGGTGTACTCCTTGTCGAGCCCGGCCATGATCCTGAGCAGCGTCGATTTACCCGAGCCGTTGACGCCGAGTACGCCGATCTTGGCGTCCGGGTAGAAGCTCAGATGGATGTTATCGAGCACCTTCCGGGTCGGATAGCTCTTGGTCAGGCCCTGCATGAAATAGATGAACTGGCGCGCCATCGGTCCCGTGAAACCTTCGATTTGAGGAAATTTGCTTGCCGCCGATGTAGCGATCCCGCCCTGAAAGGGCAACGTTTTCCGTCCGTTCACCACGGATGAATACGGAACGGACACCATCCGGCCGCCGATCCGGACAATTGAAACCATCTTTTAATAAATCAAGCCAAAGCTCGGTTTCGCGCGGAAACAGCGCCACCCGCTCAGAATGACCGGGAGCACAGCGAGGCCGCATCATGGCTCTGATCGAGACCACCTCTCATCACGTTCCGGTAGAAGCCGGGCACGTCTCCGGGTTCGTCGCGGAGGTCAAGGGCTTCTGGAAGCGCTTCTTCACCACCGCCTTCAGCCCCTACCGGCCCGAACTGCACTACATGCGCGGCCCCGGCCCCGCCTGGCGCGCCAAGCACGGCATGGATGCGCCGATCCGGCTCAAGCCCCGCGACCGCTAGGCGCCGGCTGCCGGATTTTTGAAGACGCAAGCTGCTTGCGCGCAGCCCCCAATGCGCGCAACCATGGCCCCGGTCCGACGGTGGCGCCCGCACGCGCCTTCACCCCTCGCCATGGATGAACGCTGATGAGCCGGCTGCGCTGTGCAATTCTCGACGACTATTTCAACCTCGCCCTCGACGTCGCCGAGTGGTCGAAGCTGTCCGACCGCGTCGACATCACCGTGTTCACCCACTCCTTCGCCTCCGAGCAGGCTACGGCCGGCGCGCTGGCGGATTTCGAGATCATCTGCGCGATGCGTGAGCGCACCGCGTTCCCCAAAGGCCTGTTCGACAAGCTGCCGAAGCTGAAGCTGCTGCTCACGTCAGGCATGCGCAATGCCGCGATCGACATGGAGGCCGCCAAGGCAAAGGGCGTCGCGATCGGCGGCACGCAATACTCGCGCGACCCCACCGCGCCGCTGACCATGGGCCTGATCCTTGAACTGACCCGCGGCATCGGCCGCGAGAACGCGCGCATGCATGCCGGCGAGCACTGGCAGACCTTTGCCGGCGTCGAGATCGAGGGCATGACGCTCGGCATCGTCGGCCTCGGCAAGCTCGGCACCAAGATGGCCGGCATTGCCAAGGCCTTCGGCATGAACGTGATCGCCTGGAGCCCGAACCTGACACCGGAGAAGTGTGCGGGCGCGGGTGTCGGCTACGCCACCAAGGAGGAGCTGTTCGCCAAGGCCGACATCATCACCATCCATGTGGTGCTGAGTGAGCGTTCGCGGGGCCTGGTCAGCCGTGCGGATCTCGCGCGGATGAAGCCGACGGCCTTCCTCGTCAACACCGCGCGCGGGCCGATCGTCGACGAGCAGGCGCTGCTCGAGGCCTTGCAACAGAAGAAGATCGCCGGAGCCAGCCTTGACGTGTTCTCAGTCGAACCGCTGCCGGTGGATCATCCCTTCCGCAAGCTCGACAATCTCGTGCTGACGCCACATCTCGGCTACGCGACCGAAGACGGGCTGCGCATGCACTACGCCCAGATGGTCGAGGCGATCGACGCCTGGACCAAGGGCGGTGAGCTGCCGCGCAAGCTCGCCTGAAACGACGAAGGGCGCGCCGACGGCACGCCCTTCGCAATCTCAATGATCTCCGCGCTCAGCGCACGGTGACCGGCGCGGGCAACGGCGGCACCACGGTCGGCTGGGTCCCTGGAACCGGGCCGGCCTGGGCGGCCATCGGAGCCGGACCAGCAGCGCCCGGCGTCGGCGCCGCGGAAGCCGTCGCCGTTCCCGGCGCCGGACCACCCGGCAACACCACCACGCGGGTGCCGACCTTGACGCGATCGAACAGGTCCGAGACGTCTTCGTTCAGCATGCCGATACAGCCCGACGACACGAACTTGCCGATGGTCGAGGGCTGGTTGGTGCCGTGGATACGGTAGACGGTCGAGCCGAGATACATGGCGCGCGCGCCGAGCGGATTGCCTTCGCCGCCGGCCATGAAGCGCGGCAGATAGGGCTGGCGCTCGATCATTTCCGCCGGCGGATGCCAATCCGGCCACTCGGCCTTGCGGGTGATCTTCTGCACGCCGGTCCAAGTGAAGCCGTCGCGGCCGACACGGACGCCGTAGCGGATCGCGCGGCCATTGCCGAGGACGTAATAGAGGTAGGTGTTCGGCGTATCGACCACGATGGTGCCGGCGGGCTCCTTGGTTTGGAACGCGACTTCCTGGCGGCGCAGGTTCGGAGACAGCTGCGCGGGCGCAGCGTCGGGCTGCTCCTCGGGCGGCAGCGAAGCAACCGACATCGGCCGGCCACCGGCGCCGGGTTGCGGCGAGACCGCTCCGGTCGCAGCCGGGCCGCTAACGGCCTCGGGCGGACGCATGCCGTCGTTAGCCGGCGCCTGGCCCGGACGGTCGGCATAGATCACCGGAGGCGGAGCCGCGGGGCGGCCGTAACGGGGATCGTCGGGCGACATCACCGGCCCTTGCGGCGGCGCGGCGGAATAAACCGGCGGCGCGCCAGCCGGACGGCCGTAGCGAGGATCATCCGGCGACATCACGGGGCCCTGCGGCGGGGCAGCGGAGTAGACCGGGGGAGCACCGGCCGGGCGCCCGTAGCGCGGATCGTCCGGCGATGTGATCGGGCCGTTCGGCCCCGGCGGCGGCAGCGCAGCCTGCGGCGCCGCGTCGTCATCATCTTCCAGCGCGTCGAAATTCGGCGTGCGGTCACCGGGCCGGTATTCAGCGGGGGCGCCGTAACTCGGCGCCTGCTGGACCGGATAGCTCTGGGCCTGCACAAGCGAGGTTCCCGCCGCAGCGACCGTTGCGGCAGCGCATATCGTCAGAAAATGTTTGATCATCATCGCTCTTGTGTCGTCCCCGGGCCCCGTCCAGGCCGTCATGGGCCAGATGACCGAAGATAGCGGCACATTCAAGACACAACAGGCTGATTTGTGCCTGATTTTGCGATTTGTGATGCAATCGCACACAGTTGCCCCGTTGCATCACGGGGCGGAAATCGCATCACGCCGTAGAATGCCGGAGTTCTCCACCCCGTTTTTTACGGAACGGCGCGGAGACGTTGCGATATGTTCGAATCAGCCTGATTCGCCACCGCTTTGAGCTCGAATCCCCCGCGTGGCGAACGCGGCAAGCAGTACCGTCACCGCGTTCAGATGGCTCATGGGCCCCGGCCATACGCCGCCGGGGCGGAAATTCGTAACCCTTCGATGCTTCCCGGCTTCCGCTTCCTGCTTGGCGCGATCCTGCTGTCTACCTCCATCCTGGTGTTCGGCTTGGGCGCCGCCTCGCTGCTCCGGGCGACCCACGAGCAGTATGTCAATAACCCGGCCTGGCGGAACGGTCCGCAGGAGCAGGTGTTCGCGCAAGCGCCCGAACCGGCCCGGCCGGTGCTCGCAGCGTTGCGCGTTGAGCCGGTCGCGCAGGTCCCCGATGAGGCGACATCTGCGATGCAGGACCAGATCCCGAGCATCGCCCTGCCCGCCATCGAGACCGATCCCGCGCAGATGGCGGCGGTGACGCTCGAATCCCAGCCCGAGGCCCAGGTTTCAACGCAGGTCGCGGCGATCGCGCCGGCTGTGGAGACGGCGCCGCCCGCCACCGAAGCACCGGTCCCCGAGCCGGCCAAGACTGAGGCTGCTTCTCCCGCGCCGACCGACACGCTCACCACGGCCGACACGACCGTTTCCATCGCCGCGCCGCCGGCCCCGGCAATATCCGCCACCGACGTGCCGCGAACCGCGACACCGGCATTGGCCTCGCGCGTGAACGACATGGCCGCGGCCCGCTTAGCTGCGCTGAACGAGCTTGCGGCCACGGCCAGCAAGGATCCGCCGGCGAGGCCCAAGGCCGACAGCGTTAGACCAGAAAGCAAGCCGCGCGCGCACAAGCCGAAGAAGCGTCACCGCGTCGTTCGGCGCCCACCGCCGCAGCAGATCCAGCAGGCACTCGACCCGTTCGGCCAGCCACAGCAGACGCTCGCCACGACGGCCACTCGCGCGCGCTGACCTTACGCCGGCCCTGTCGCGATCGGCGGGCCCTTCTCCTGGCCCCATTCCGACCATGAGCCGTCGTAGAGCGCGGTGTCGGAGACCCCTAGGCGATAGAGCGCGAGCGTCAACACGCCGGCCGAGACGCCGGAGCCGCAGCTCGTCACGATCGGTGCATCGAGCTTGACGCCGGCATTCACGAAGGCTGCGCGGAGATCCTCGAGCGGCTTCATGATGCCGGTCGCGGCATCGAACAGCAGATTGTACGGTACGTTGCGCGCGCCGGGGATGTGGCCGGAACGGATGCCTGCACGCGGCTCGGGCGCGCGGCCTTCGAAACGATCGGCGGCGCGGGCGTCGATCACCTGCTCGGCAGGGCTTTCGAGATTCGCAATCAGCTGCTGCATGCTGCGCACGCGCCTCGGATCGAAGCTCGCCTTGAAGCTTGCGGGCTTCGGCTTCACTTCGCCGCCCTCGACAGGGCGGCCCTCGGCACGCCACTTCTTCAAGCCGCCGTTGAGGATGCGCACATTGCTGTGGCCGAAGGCCAGGAACATCCACCACGCACGCGGCGCGGCGACCCAGCCGCCGGCATCGTAGATAACGACGGTATCTGTGTTGGAGATGCCGAGATTGCCGACATCGCGGCCGAACTGCTCGGCGCTCGGATACATGTGCGGCAGGGGGTTGGAATGGTCCGACACCGCATCGACGTCGAAGAACACGGCGCCCGGCAGATGCGCGGCGAGATAGTCATCCTTCGGCAGCGGCAGCACGCCCGGCAGCTTGAAGCTGGCGTCGAGCACCCGAACGTTGGCATCGTTGATGTGGGCGGCGAGCCATTCGGTGGAAACGAGGGGATCGGTGGTCATGCTACGTCTTTCTTGTCATTTCGGGACGTGCGCAGCACGAGCCCGGAATCCATCGTGCGGCAGCGTTGGTAGATGAATGGATTCCGGGCTCGCGACCTCGTCGCGCCCCGGAATGACGAGTGGAGAGAGCGAGGCCCTCACCCCTTCTTCTTCGGCTCCCACTTCTCCGTCGGGCCGCCGGCATCGCGCCAGGCGGCGTAGCCGCCGGCGATGTGGGCGACGGGCTTGAGGCCCATGTCCTGCGCAGTCTTGGCCGCAAGCGCGGAGCGCAGGCCGCCGGCGCAGTGGAACACGAACTTCTTGTCTTCCTGGAAGATCGGCTTTGCATACGGGCTCTGCGGATCGATCCAGAATTCGAGCATGCCGCGGGTGCAGGAGAACGCGCCGGGAATGCGGCCGTCGCGCTCGATCTCGCGGGGGTCTCTAATATCGACGATGACGACGTCGCCGTTCTTGGCGATCTCGATGGCCTCCTTGGCGGAGAGCGTCTCGATCTCGGCATTGGCCTCGTCGATCAGCGCCTTGATGCCGCGGGTGATGTTTTGGGACATATGGCTCTCCCTCTTGTCGGCCGCGCGTGGAGCTAGTGCGTCAATTCTTTCATCGCATTCTCCAGACCCTCGATCGTGATCGGGTACATGCGATTGGCGAAAATACGTTTGATGATCGTGGTGGATTCCGAATAGTCCCAGTGCTTCTGGGCAACCGGATTGAGCCACACCGTGTGCGGATAGGTGCGGATGATGCGATCGAGCCAGACCGAGCCCGGCTCCTCGTTGACGTGCTCGACCGAGCCGCCGGGCACCATGATCTCGTAGGGCGACATCGAGGCGTCACCGACGAACACGACCTTGTAGTCGTGCGGGTATTTGTGCAGCACGTCCCAGGTCGGCGTGCGGTCGGTGAAGCGGCGCTTGTTCTGCTTCCACACGCCCTCGTAGAGGCAGTTGTGGAAGTAGAAATACTCCATGTGCTTGAACTCGCTCTTCGCCGCCGAGAACAGCTCCTCGACCTGTTCGATATGCGAATCCATGGAGCCGCCGATGTCGAAGAACACCAAGAGCTTCACCGCATTGCGCCGCTCGGGGCGCATGTGGACGTCGAGATAGCCGTGATTGGCAGTCTCGCGAATGGTGGTGTCGAGATCGAGCTCGTCGGGCGCACCGGTGCGCGCGAACTTGCGCAGGCGGCGCAGCGCCACCTTGATGTTGCGAATGCCGAGCTCGACATTGCCGTCGAGATCTTTGAACTCGCGTTTGTCCCACACCTTCACGGCGCGGTTGTTGCGGTTCTTCTCCTGACCGATGCGCACGCCTTCGGGATTGTAGCCATGCGCGCCGAACGGCGAGGTGCCGGCGGTGCCGATCCATTTCGAGCCGCCCTGGTGTCGGCCCTTCTGTTCCTCGAGGCGCTTCTTCAACGTCTCCATGAGCTTGTCCCAGCCCATCGCCTCGATCTGCTTCTTCTCCTCCTCGCTGAGATATTTCTCGGCGAGCTTCTTCAGCCACTCCTCGGGGATCTCCGCCTTCTCCATGGCATCGAGCAGGCTTTCCAGACCCTTGAACACCGTACCGAAGACGCGATCGAACTTGTCGAGATTGCGCTCGTCCTTCACCAGCGAGGCGCGCGACAGATAGTAGAAATTCTCGACCGAATAGTCGCCGAGGTCAGCGTCGAGCGCCTCCATCAGCGTGAGGTATTCGCGCAGCGTCACGGGGACCTGCGCATCGCGCAGAGAAGTGAAGAATTGCAGGAACATAGCTGACAGATTGCCCGTCGGGTGGCGAACGTCAAGGGGCGCCCTTCACCTCTCCCATCGGGAAAGGTCGCGCCGAAGGCGCGGGTGAGGGGTTTCGCTCTCTCCTGAGGTCGGCGCCCCCTCACCCGGATCGCAAGGGCGATCCGACCTCTCCCCGTCGGGGAGAGGTGAAGCGAGATCGCGACTGCAGCGATTCAGCGTGGACCCAATGACATTTTCCTCTAGAATTGCCCGCTTCAAGGGGATGTTTGGGGGACGTTTGCAATGGGAATTATCGCAGCACTGATCATCGGCGCGATCGCCGGCTGGCTTGCCGGCAAGATTGTCCACGGGGCGGGATTTGGGCTGATCGGCAACATCGTGGTCGGCATCATCGGCGCGCTGGTGGCGAGCTGGGTGCTGCCCCAGCTGCACATCGAGCTCGCCACCGGCACGTTCGGCGCCATCGTCGATGCCACGATCGGCGCGGTGATTGTGCTGGTGATCCTTTCGCTGATAAGACGGGTCTGAAAGCCTGACCGAACCAGGAACGGCCGCCATGCGCGGCCGTTCCCTTGTCGCGACCGGGACAGAGCTCCGGACGACGACCAACAAGGACGCGAAATGAAATTTACGGGCACCAAGGATTATGTTGCGACCGACGATCTCAAGGTCGCCGTCAACGCCTCGATCGTGCTGGAGCGCCCGCTCCTGGTGAAGGGCGAGCCCGGCACCGGCAAGACGGTGCTGGCGGAGGAAGTGGCGAAAGCGCTGAACGCGCCGCTGCTGACTTGGCACATCAAGTCCACCACCAAGGCGCAGCAGGGCCTCTACGAATACGATGCCGTGTCGCGCCTGCGCGACAGCCAGCTCGGCGACAGCAGGGTGTCCGACATCAAGAACTACATCAAGCGCGGCAAGCTGTGGGAAGCCTTCACCGCCGAGCAGCGTCCAGTGCTCTTGATCGACGAGATCGACAAGGCCGACATCGAATTCCCGAACGATCTCCTGCTCGAGCTCGACCGCATGGAATTCCATGTCTACGAGACCGGCGAGACCATCAAGGCCAAGCAGCGCCCGATCATGATGATCACCTCCAACAACGAGAAGGAGCTGCCGGACGCCTTCCTGCGCCGCTGCTTCTTCCACTACATCAAGTTCCCCGACGCCGACACGATGGGCCGCATCGTCGACGTCCACTTCCCCGGCATCAAGAAGCGCCTGGTGGAGGAAGCGCTGCGCATCTTCTTCGAGGTGCGCGAGGTGCCCGGCTTGAAGAAGAAGCCATCGACGTCGGAGCTGCTCGACTGGCTCAAGCTGCTGCTCAACGAAGACATGAGCGTCGAGCAACTGCGCGAACGCGACCCGCGCAAACTGATCCCGCCGCTGCACGGCGCGCTGCTCAAGAACGAGCAGGACGTGCACCTGTTCGAGCGGCTGGCGTTCTTGAGCCGACGGGAAGTTTGAGGCACGCGGCTAGTCACACTGCCGGTGTCGTCCTGGCGAAAGCCAGGACCCATGCCGCATGATCTATCGATTGCTGATCGTCGGAGTACCGAACAGTTTTCGCAAAACCCCTCCCTGGGTAACGGGTCCTGGCTTTCGCCAGGACGACGCCAGAGAAGCATTCGCGGCTCTGTTTACATCGTCATTGCCGAGGGGCGACGGCGTCGCTCTCCGACTCGCGTGCTCATGTGACTACGACGTCTTAGGGTGGGTTTGGGTCAGCCTTACCCACCCTACCAAGTGCCCTACGCCACCGCGGCGTCCGGAATTCTTGCGGCTTCCATCGGTGCCTTGCCACGGATGAGGTCCGAGGCGCGGTCGGCGATCATCATGGTGGAGGCGTTGAGGTTGGCCGAGATCATGCGGGGCATGACCGAGGCGTCGATCACCCGCAACCCTTCGAGGCCGTGGACGCGGAGCTGGTCGTCGACGACGGCCCAGGTCGAATCCGCCGGGCCCATGCGGCAGGTACAGCCGGGGTGGAAGGTGGTGGTGCCGCGCTCGGTGGCGGCGTGCAGGAATTCGTCATCGCTGTTGACGTTGGGGCCGGGGAAATCCTCGTAGGCGTAATAGGGCGACAGCGGTGCGGACTTCAAAAGGCGCCGCGCGAGCTTCATGCCGCCGACGATGACGCGGCGATCGAGCTCGGCATCGAGATAGTTGGTCTGGATGATCGGTGGCGCGAACGGATCGTTGGAGCGGATACGGACATAGCCGCGGCTCTCCGGGCGTTGCTGCCAGGAGGCGACCGTCATGCCGGGCTCGTCCTCGAGCTGGCCCTGCACGCCTTCCTTGTAAGAAGCCGGCGTGAAGGTGAGCTGCAGGTCGGAGCTCTCGGCGCTCTCGCCTGAGTGCCAGAAGCAATAGACCATGGTCGGCGACAGCGAGAGCAGGCCCTTGCGCTGGGTCGCCCATTTCATCGCCTCGACCCAGAGACGCCAGCCGCGGCGAAGCTCGTTGATGGTCTTGATATCCTTGACCCGCGCCACGGTGCGCGGCGCATAGTGGTCCTGCAGCCCTTCGCCGACCGGCAGCGCGTGGCGCACCGCGATCCCGTGCTGCTGCAACAGATCGGGCGAGCCGATGCCGGAGAGTTGCAAGAGCTGGGGCGAATTATAGGTGCCGCCGGAGAGGATCACTTCCTTGTTGGCACGCACTTCGACAGGGGTTCCGCCGCGGCCGCCCTTCATGTAGCGCACGCCGACGGCGCGCTTGCCCTCGAAGATGATCTCGGTCGCGTGCGCATGGGTGTGCACATGCACGTTCGGCCGCTTCATCGCGGGCTTGAGGAACGCGGTTGCTCCGGAGACGCGGAGGCCGTTGTTGATGGTGCGCTGGCAGTAAGACACCCCCTCTTGCGTCTTGCCGTTGTAGTCGGGATTGCGCGGGATGCCGAGCGAGACCGCGCCTTCCATGAAGGCCTCGCAGAGCGGATCGCGCCAGTCCATGGTGGTGACGGTGAGGCTGCCCTCGCGGCCGCGATAGAGCGCCTCACCCTCGCCGACCCGCTTCTCCAGCCGCCGGAAGTAGGGCAGCACGTCGGCATAGCTCCAGCCGCGATTGCCCATCTGCGCCCAGGTGTCGAAATCCATGCGCTGGCCGCGATTGTAGATGTGACCGTTGATCGAGGACGAGCCGCCGAGCGTCTTGCCGCGCGGCGCGTAGATGCTGCGCCCGCCGGTGTAGGGGCCCGGCTCCTGCTGGTAAGCCCAGTTGATGCTCTTCATGTGGAAGGTCTTGATGAAACCTGCCGGCAGATGGATGTAGGGGTGCCAGTCGGAAGGCCCCGCCTCCAGCACGCAGACGCTGACATCAGGATCTTCGCTGAGCCTGGAGGTGAGAATGCAACCGGCAGAGCCCGCGCCGATGATCACATAGTCAAATCTATCCATTCGTTCGCCCCCGGCGTGTCGTGAGATCAAGTGAATCGCCGCCGCGGATGCCGACACCTCTCCCCACCGGGGAGAGGTCGATTTGCGCAGCAAATCGGGTGAGGGGGATCACGTTCCACGCGAGACCCCTCCCCTCACCCGCGCCTTTGGCGCGACCTCTCCCTATGGGAGAGGTGATCGAGCTCGCGGCAAGTTCGGTGCGCATCATCTTCAGCGCGGCTTGTCGTTGAGTTGATATTCCAGATGCGCCTTCACTGTCGGCCATTCGGCCGCGGTGATGCTGTATACGACGGTGTCGCGCAGGGTGCCGTTCGGCGCGACCTGGTGACTGCGCAGGATGCCGTCCTGCTTGGCGCCCAGGCGCTCGATGGCGCGGCGGCTCTGGTGGTTGAAGAAATGCGTGCGGAATTCCACCGCGATGCAATTCAGCGTCTCGAAGGCGTGCCGCAGCAGGAGCAGCTTGCACTGAGTGTTGAGCGGGCCGCGCTGCGCACTCTTGCCGTACCAGGTCGAGCCGATCTCGACGCGGCGGTTGTTGGCGTCGATGTTCATATAAGTCGTCATGCCGACGATGTTGCCGCCGACGTCGAACACCGTGAACGGCAGCATGGAGCCTGCGGCCTGCAGGCCCAGGCGGCGGTCGATCTCCTTGCCCATGTTCTCCGGCAGCGGGATTGCCGTGTACCAGAGCTTTGACAGCTCGCCGTCCTTCACCGCCTCCGTCAGGCCCGAAAGATGCTCTTTCGACAGCGGCTCGAGACGAGCGTGCTGTCCGCGCAGGGTGATGGGATCAGGCCAGGGCATTGAAGTCTCTCTCCGTTGTCATGGCGAGCGAAGCGAAGCAATCCAGACTATCTCCGCAGAGGCATTCCTGGATTGCTTCGCTCCGCTCGCAATGACGGTCACTAGCACCGTTTACTTGTTTAGGAAATTGAGAGGTAAACCACTGCGCGGCCAATCCATGGCGACGAGCTCGCCCTTGCCCGACAGCGTGATATAAGCGGTTTTGAGCTCGGGGCCGCCGAAGGCGATGTTGGTGGTGACGCGATCGCCGGTCGGGACCTGCTCGACCAGGGTGCCGTCGGGTGCGATCACCGAGATGCAGCCTGAGACCAGCGTGGCGACGCAGACATTGCCGTTCGCCTCGACCGCGAGCGAGTCGAACATCTGGTAACCGCCGAGGCCGCAGATCGGCTTGCCGCGTTCGCCGCGATAGATCACGTCGCGCGGCTTCAGCGTGCCGGGCGCGGAGAGCTCATAGGCCCAGAGCCGGCCGGTCGGCGTCTCCGCGATGTAGACGGTGTTCTCGTCCGGCGAGAGGCCAATGCCGTTGGCCGGCAATATGCCGTGCACGACCTCGACGATCTCGGTCATGCCGGGCTTGAGATAGTACATGCCGCCGACATCCATCTCGCGCGCCCGGCGCTTGCCGAGATCGGAGAACCACAGGCCGCCTTGCTTGTCGAACACGAGATCATTCGGCCCGCGCAGATCGTGCTCGCCGCATCTGGTGACGATGGTCTCGACCTTGCCCGTTTGCAGATCGACGCGCTGGATCGAGCCGCCGAGATAATCCTCCGGCTGCGGGCCCGGCATGATCATGTTGCGGGTCGGGATCCAGGAGAAACCGCCGTTGTTGCAGATGTAGATCTTGCCGTCAGGTCCGAGCGCGGCGCCGTTCGGTCCGCCCGGCACCTTCGCGACGATCTCCTTGCGACCGTCGGGATAAACGCGGGTCAGGCGCTGTCCCCGGATTTCCACCAGCACCACCGAACCATCGGGCATCACGACCGGCCCTTCGGGAAATTCGAGGTCGGTCGCGAGAACGCGGACGTTGGGCGTTGCAGTGGACATTGGGCCCCTCCCGGCTTGCTTGTTATGGCTTGCGCGGGATGTCCGGCACGGGCCCCGCTGGCAAGGTTTGCCAGCGGTTATGACAAAGTCGCTTCCGCTTGCCAAGCAAGCGGGACGGTATGCCAGCGTTGCGCGTTACTCTCGCACCGGCAACCAGATTTCAAGCCCGCCATTGCCGGTCACAGGATCGAACGTCTCGTCGTAGCGCTCGAAGTTCGGCGCGTCCGCGGCGTTCAGGCCGGAGGCCGGCAACCACTGATTCCAGATTGCGCTGACCGTGCGGCGGATCGAGGAGATATGCTCCGAATGGGTGAAGACCGCATAGCGCTGCTCGAGAATGCGGATACGGCCGAAGCGGCGCGGCAGGCCGGAGAAATCGGCGACCTCGACGCCCGCGATGTAATCTAGATTTCCGGCATCGTCGCCATTGCAACAGACGCCGTAGGCGAGCTTGCCGATGCGCGCGGGGATATCGGCGACCTCCTGGTGGAAGCGCTGCCACAGGCCGGGAATGGCCGCGCCGTTGTCGCAGGAGATGCGCTCGGCGGGGCCGGCAACGAGGAAAGCCTTGGCAGTTTCGAAACGCGGGGCTTTGAGATTGTCTGACATGGTGGAGTCCATGAGGATCGGCTCCTGCAGCTTGAGATGACCGGTGCATTTCGCGGCCCTGACCGCTTCGGGCGTGGTGCCGAACTGGTCGCGGAACGCGCGGGTGAATGCCTCGTGCGAGCCGTAATCCGCCTCCAGCGCGATGCTCAGGA